>CANKHC010000114.1 GCA_947481595.1 Fidelibacterota bacterium | reverse complement strand
CGATCCAGAATCCTTCGAAGAAGGCCTGCCAGTTCCAATCGGGAGATGCGGTTTTCAATGGCATTTTTTCCGGGCGAAACGGGGCCAGTCCCCGCTAATTGAACCAGTCGTTGAGACATCCCGCAACACCGGGCATGCATTTGCCGTGCGGGAACGGGCAGATCGAACGATCTAAACCATTGAAACTAATGGTGTTTACAGGCGGCAAGAGGACCTGCCGCGCCCAGACTATTCGTGCCTATTCATGGCCGATTGTTTGCCGGTGTCGCGCATGCCCACATAGACCAAGAGCGACGTCGCGATGATGCCAGTGAGGTAATAGTAGAACCAGCTCTCGTGGCCCACGCTCTTAAAGTACAGGGCAACTGATTCCGCTGAGCCGCCAAAGATCGAGACCGTTAGCGCGTAGGGCAACCCGACACCGATGGCACGCACTGCCGTCGGGAACAGTTCCGCCTTCACCACGGCGTTGATGGACGTATAGCCCGAGACGATGATCCACGCCCCGGCAATCAGGAAAAACGCCTGCCAGGGGCCCTGCGCCGTCTGCAAGGCGTTGAGCAGCGGGATGGTGAGCAGCGTGCCGGCGACCCCGAAGAAGATCAGCAGCGGGCGGCGGCCGATCTTGTCCGACAGCGCGCCGTACAACGGCTGCAGGAACAGAGCGAACAGCAGCGAGCCCGCGGTGACCATGGTCGTCTGCTCGTCGTCGAGCCCCACCGACAGCTTCAGGAACTTCTGCATATAGGTGGTGTAAGTATAGAAGGCGGTCGTGCCGCCCATGGTGAGGCCGACAACGATCAGGATTTCGCGCGGGTAATTGAAAAGCTGCCGCAGGCCGCCGATCTTCTTGCCGGTCCTCTCGGCTTCTTTCTTGGCCGCGACGAAGGCTTCGGTCTCGTCTAGATGGCGCTGCATGACGGCGGTAAAGATCGCCAGCCCTCCGCCGATAAAGAAGGGTATGCGCCAGCCCCATTCGCGGATTTCCTCGGTTGAGAGGAAGACTCTTTGCAGCAGGAGCAGAACCAGGATGGCCGTCAGCTGGCCGCCGATCAGTGTCACGTACTGGAAGCTCGAGAAGAACCCGCGATGCTTGGGGTGCGCAACCTCGCTCAGGTACGTGGCGCTGGTGCCGTACTGACCGCCGAGCGAAAGGCCCTGCACCACGCGCGCGAAGCCCAGGATGAGCGGGGCCCAGACGCCGATCTGCGCGTAAGTCGGCGTCAGCGCGATCACCAGCGAACCCACGCACATCAAAAGCACCGAGATCGTCAGCGCGGTGCGACGGCCATAGCGGTCGGCAAAGTGACCGAACAGCCAGCCGCCGATGGGGCGCACGATGAAGCCAAAGGCAAACAAGATCGCCGCGTTCAACTGCTGAACAACAGGATCGGCCGACGGAAAGAAAGACGGCGCGAAGTACAGCGCGAACGCTGCATAGGCGTAGAAGTCATACCATTCGACCAGGTTCCCCGCCGAACCCAGGAAGATCATCTTCACACGGCGTGCCATATCGGCGGCAGTCATGTCGTCTACGGCGGAGGCATCGCCGGTTAAAATATCGACTTGAGCCATAAGGTACTCTTCACCGTCCAAAGTCGCTCAAGGATACGCGACTTGGCGGCAGAAAGGCACGCCTGCTTCGACGAAGGCGCCGCGGCCCCTCGGCGGGCCGGCAAACGGACAGCTCAAAAGAGTTGCGGCCCGACCCCCTTTTCGGAGATCGGGCCGCATTAAATTTAGCTACGAAGCGTGCTTACATTTTGAAGCGAATGCCCGCTCTGAACACGCGGCCGAGACCGTCGTACAGCTGCGGCAGGTAGCTGGCGATACCCCACGGAATGCCCGTCGGAACCTGCGGATAGATCACCGGGTCGGTGTTGAGCAGGTTCTGAATGTTCAGATAGGCCTGAATGGTATTCGCCCCGTCTTCACCGACGTGGAAGGTGTAGTTGACGGAAGCGTCGTAGTACCAAGCACCTGCAAGGGAGTTGTCATCGATCGTTTGGTTGTCGGTCGTCGAGATCGGGCAACCGGTAGTGCACTGGATACGAGTGGTATTAAGCACACCTGCGCTGATACCGCGCGCGCCAAGCGTGAGTGAGAACGGCTCGTTGCTGTAGTTGGCCGAGATGCTGTAGCGCCACTTCGGAACGTTGAAGTCGCCGACGGAATTGGCAGGAGGCGAGATCAGGTTGTCTTGGATGTCCTTGAGGTAGCGGGTCGCCAAGACACGCACCTCGGCACTGCCGTTCCAATCCGAGTTGATGTTGTCGAGGTTCGTACCGTACGAAAACTCGACGTCGAGGCCGCGCGCCAACCGTGTGGCAAAGTTAAACGGCTGGGTTTTGACGACGATCTGGGTCGGCGTGACAGCAAGGGTCGAAAGATCCGGGGTGATCGCGGCGCAGAACTGCTTCAAGCCATTGAAGCAGTAATCGATCACGGTCTGTCCGCCGATGCTTCCGATCACGTCTTTGATGTTGATGTTGTAGTAGTCAACCGACGCGCTGAGGCCCGGGATGAACTGCGGCTGAACGACCACTCCGATACCCGTTGTGTCTGCCTTTTCAGGCGTCAGCGCGAGGTTGCCGACCGTCAGGCCGATGTTGTTGACCGGGGTGGTGCCGTGGAAGCGGTCGATCAGGGTCGTGGTGCCGCCGGCGCCGCTTGAATAGAGTTCATTCAGGTTCGGCGCGCGGATGTCACGCGAGCGAGTCACGCGGACGCGGAGATCGGGGATGATGTCCCAGGTCGCGCCCACTTTCCACGTCGTGACATAGCCCGAGATCGAATAGCTGGTGGCGCGTACGGCCGCATTCAAGTCGAGTGACTGCGCCCATACTTGATCTCTGGCGAGCGGAACAACACCTTCCACGAAACCTTCGGTGACGTTGTAGCCACCGACCGTCGGGATGTAGTTGCCGATGAGCCAAGCGCCCGACTGTGCATCCGCACGGCCGTCGCCACGCTCTTTGCGATGTTCGACACCGAACGCCACCGACACGGGGCCCGCCCAGCTGGAGAAGGGGCTGCCCTGCATATCAACAGCCATAACGTCTTGATAGAAGTGTTCGTTCAACTGCGGGAAGCCGGTCTTGCCCGGATCGAAGTCCGGTCGGCCGGAGAGATAGTTGATCGCGGTCTGTGAGTTCACGCCCTGACCGAACAGGTTGTACGGGACACAGCCGTTGGTCGGATTGGTCAGAGTCGAGCGGCAAACGATGGCGCCCGACGGGCCTCTGACGGCGTCAACTGACGTCGTAAAGCGGTCGTTGCGCAGAGAGCTTTCGATGCGCGCCGAGGTACGCGACTGGCCCTTCTGATAGTAGGCGTTCCACTTCCAGTTGGTATCGAAGGCATCGAAGTCGCCGTCAAAGCCCACAACATAACGGTTGGTGAAGCGATCGCTGTTGTTGCCGGCGATGCCGAGATCTTCGAGGTAGCTGCCCATGGTGAACTGGGTAATGCCGTTGGCGGCGATCACCGCAGCGACCGAGGCCGGGATATAAGCGTTGTCCGACTTCACGGTGATGTTGTTGATCTTGAAGTTCAACACATCCCAGCCGACGCCGTGGTTATGCGACCAGCTCAGCTGGACAAAGCCGTTGATGTGATCAGTGAGTTGATAGCTCGCACGCGCGAACATGCGCTGACTGGCGCCATAAGGATCTAGCGTCACATTGTCGTTCACCAAGAGCGAACGGTAATCGCTGGTCACGGCATAGGGATTGCCGACAATGCCATCGAATCTGATCTGGTTCGGCGTGCCGTTCGGCCCGAAGTAGACGCCTTTGAGAGGGCCGGCCGAGGTGATCACACCGCCGCGCGTAGCTTGCCACGGAACAGCACCCCGGACGTTGAGCAGTGCCGGCACGCTTCTGGTTTGTCCGGCTCCGGTGCCATACGCCGGGTTATTGATGATCAACGCACCCGTGTTGTTCCACTCGCGGGGAACGCCCCAGATGCCGTAACGGACCGCCATTTCGCCGCTGAGCAGCAGATGGCCCTTGTCGCCGCCGAAGGTCGAACCGTTCGTGAGACGGACCTTCCACTGCGGATTGTCGCCGTAGGTCGTGAGGCTTCCGGAGACTTCGCCTTTCGTGCCGACGTAGTTTTTGTCGAGGATGAAGTTGACGACGCCGGAGAGCGCGTCGGAACCGTAGGCGGCCGACGCACCACCCGTGACCACGTCCACGCGCGCCACGAGATCCTGCGGAATGTCATTGATGTCGACCAGGCCGGCGGTGGTTGAACCCACCGATCGTTGCCCATCGAGAAGGATAAGAGTACGGCTGCCGCCGAGGCCGCGCAGAGAAAGCGTGCTCAGACCTGCGGAGTGCGCGCTGAGGCCGGCGTTCGAGCTCTGGGGGCTGGCGCTGCCGGTGACGGCAGGCATCTGGCTGACGAAGTCAGCGATATTCTGGGCGGCCGAGTTTTCGATCTGCTCGGTGCCGACGACCGTCACGGGCGTGGGCTGTTCGTAGCCGGAGATTTGGATGCGCGAACCGGTGACGATGACTTCTTCGACGGCCGGATCTGCGGCCTGCTGCTGTTCGGCCGCATAGGAATAGGCCGCGACATTCAGCGCCAGCACCGAGCTGCTCGCGCACAAAGCAAACTTTGAAAACTTCATAGTTCCCCCCCAAGGTGTGAAATCACTTCGTTTTTCGCTGGTGTTAGGCCCTTCCCTCAATAGCCAATCACCCTTCGTCCGGACCTAGGATTACTAACATCCGGATGAATATCATCACATTGTCCGGCCTTTGATATACCCTGTCAACCCGTTACGCCGGACCCTCCAATCCCCTTCGTAGCGTTTGAGCTTGAGTGTTGCCTGCATGCATCACGGTGCCGCCGCTCGACAGCCCCTGAGTGAGGCAGCTTGTTTTACGGGGTCCCGCGTGGTGTTCGCAGGTGCGATAACTCGAATGGAGCGACTCGCGAAGCGTCGATGATTCCGTGCGCTGCCTCGTTTTCTATGACCTTTAACTGCGTGCCACAACGCGGTGGAGCACCCTCGGGCCGCGCTACTTGCTAAATGACGCCTGAGAAGGCATCCTCCGCATACTCTTATATAGGATGTTTCTCCGCGACCCTTAGCTCAGCTGGATAGAGCATCTGCCTTCTAAGCTGAGGCATTCCATGACATCCGCTCCCGCTCTGTCCCAAATCCAGTCCCTCTTCACCGAGGCGGTCAAAAGCCACACCGCTGGCCAGTTCCGCGCCGCATTAGGGCTGTATGATCAAGTGATTGCTCTGAATCCGGGGCACGCTGTCGTCCACTACAACCGGGGTGTCGCCCTCCACGGACTGGGTGAGTTGCCCGCGGCGCTCGACAGTTGCGACCGTGCGATCGCCCTCGAGCCAAAGTCTGCTCAATTTCATGCGTGCCGCGGCGATATGCTGCAAGCCTTGGACCGGCTCGAAGATGCCGTTGCCAGTTACGGGCGGTCTCTGGCGCTCGATCCCGCCGTGGCCGACGTCCACGTCAGCTTGGGGATCGCTCTGCAAAAACTCCACAAGTACGACCGTGCGCTCGCCTGTTATGACGCTGCGCTCGCACTGCGGCCCAATCACGCCGAAACGCACAATCACCGCGGCATTGTTCTGCAAGACCTCATCCGTTTCGATGCCGCTCTCGCAAGCTATGACCGGGCGGCCCAGATCAATCCGGACCTCGTCGAAGCGCGCCGCAATGCCTTTTGGATACATCTCGGCACTCTCAAAGATCCCGACGCAATCGCGCGTGCGGGCGAAGAGGCTGTGCGCACCGTGATCAAACAGGAATGCGATGCCCTGTCAGCGCAGCGTGCGATCGCCGACTTCCGCCTCGCCCACGATTTGGAGCAGACCGACTATCTCATCGCAAATGGATACGATCTTCCGGGCTTGCGGCCGGCAAACACCACGTTGCGAAAACTTTATGAGCTGTTCCGCCAGCAGATCGAGGAAGGCGAAGACGCGCGCAGCATTCCGCTCACAGCGGATGAGGCGAACGACATCATCGGGCTACGACGCGCGTTTCTACGCTACGAGACTCCACGAGACCTCGACCATTATCTCCATCCCGAGACCGATTGGGCCGCGATTGAGGAGCAATATTTCAGCAGTTCGCCGGAGATGGCGGCGATCGACAATTTCTTGGCGCCGCGCGCCCTGGAAGAATTGCGCAAGTTCTGCCTGGTCTCGACCGTATGGAAAACCGACTACCCTAAGCAATACCTGGGCGCCACGGCCGGCGCAGGGTTTGTCAGCCCCCTTCACGTCGGCATTGCGCGCGACCTGCAAAGGCGCATGCCGCGCATCTTTGGCGGGCATCGCTTCGAACAGCTTTGGGCCTTTAAGTGTTCGTCCAAGATGCGCGCGGGGTTAAATGTGCATGCCGACGTCGCGCGCGTGAATCTCAACTTCTGGGTCACGCCGGATGATGCGAATCTCGATCCGGCCACGGGCGGGCTCGTCGTACATGATGTGCCGGCGCCGGCGGACTGGAACTTTCAGGATTACAACAATAACGAACAAGGGATTCACGCATTTCTGAAAAAGAATGGCGCGCGCAGCCGCACGTTTCCATATCGCTGCAATCGCGCGGTGCTCTTCAACTCAAGCCTTTTTCACGAAACCGACGCGATACACTTCAAGCCGGGATATGAAAACCGGCGCGTCAATGTCACTTGTCTCTTCGGCATAGGATTGCGCACGCGCTGAGGCGCGCGGCGAGGAACACCCGAGCAGCATTCATGAATTCAAATATCCTCCAAGGCATCGCCGCGAAGACGATCGCCGCCCATCAGCAGGGCAACCTCGCGGAGGCCGAGCGCCTCTGCCAGCAGTTGCTTCAGCTCGACCCAGTCAGCGGCGTGGCGCGCAACATCCTCGGCATCATTCGTTCGCAGCAGGGCCGCCACACCGAGGCCATCGCGCTTCTCGCAGCAGCCGTCAAATCCGATCCCAGATCGCTGGGCAATCTTGCCAATCATGGCTTGGTCCTCCAGGCGGCGGGGCGTTTCGCGGCGGCGCTCGCAAGTTTCGATGCGTTCCTGAAACTGGCTCCGGATCACCCGGCCATGCTGGCGAACCGCGCCAACAGTTTGCGCAGCCTGAAACGCTATGCGGAGGCCCTTGCGGTTTACGACAAGGTCCTAGCGCTGAACTCGGCCGTTGCCGAAAATCACTACAACCGTTCCATCACGTTGGCGGACATGAACCGCCGGGACGACGCCCTGGCCGGTTATGACAAGGCGATCGCGCTGAAGCCGGCTTTTCCCGCGGCCTGGACCAATCGCGCCAATCTTCTACGCCAGATGAAGCGCTATGATGAGGCCTTGGCGAGTTACGACAAGGCGCTGGCGATCGATCCCGCCAATGTGAGCGCTCTGTTCAATCGCGGCGTCACACTCAAGGACCTGCAGCGCGACGAAGACGCGCTCGCGAACTATGACAAGGCCCTCGCCCTCAATCCGGGCTTCACGCTGGCGCTGACGAATCGCGCCAACCTTCTGCGCGCGCTGAACCGCAGGGAGAAGGCGCTCGAGGATTACGATGCGGCGATCGCGGCTGAGCCGCGCAACGCGGAATTTCACTTCAACCGCGCGGCAGCCCTCGCCGAAATGGGCCGCAGCGACGCGGCGCTGGCCAGATACGCAACCGCCATTGAACTCAAGCCGGACTATGTCGAGGCGCTTTATAACAACGGCCTGATCTTGCAAGACCAGCAGCGGTGGGAAGAAGCGCTGCGCTGCTATGACAGAGCGCTGAAAGTGAAGCCGGATTATGTCGAAGCGCTCAACAACCTTGGTATCATCCTCAATACACTTGACCATATCGACGGCGCTCTCGAGGCCTTCGACCGGGCGATCGCCGTCAACCCGGATTACAGCGAAGCCTATTTCAACCGTTCCTCCGTGCTTGCGAACAAGACCCCCGGTGATCTCCAAGCCATCCGCGACCTCGAACGGGTGCTGGCACTCAATCCCGACTATGAGTATGCCCGCGGCGACCTGTTGCATCTGCGCATGCAGGTGGGCGACTGGAGCACCATCACAGCAGAGATCGCGGCCCTCGATGCGGGCTTGCGCGCAGGCCGGCCGGTCGTACGCCCCTTCGCCTATCAGGCGGTTTCGGAATCACCGGCCGATCTTCAGGCTTGTTCGGTGCTTTACGCCGCCAAATATTTCCCGGCGCGGCCGCCGGCCCCGCACCCGGTCGTTTCCTCCGCCAAGATCCGCGTTGGTTACGTCTCCGCTGATTTTCGCGAACAGGCCACGGCCTACCTGACCGTGGGCCTGATCGAGCAACACGACAAAGACAAGTTCGAGATCATCGCCTTCGACAACGGGGGGGACAACGGCGGGCCCACCCGTCAGCGCCTGAATGCAGCCTTCGACCGCGTGATCGATATCAGGACCCTTAGCGATGACGCCGCAGCCGCGCGCATCCGCGCTGAGGGCATCGACATTCTGGTCAACCTGGCCGGCTCTTTCGGCACCCCGCGCATGGGGGTATTCGCGCGCAAGCCCGCGCCGATCCAGGTCAACTATCTCGGGTTCCCAGCTACCTTGGGGGCCGATTACATCGACTATATCGTCGCCGACCGCATCGTCATTCCGGAAGGCGAGCGCCATCACTATACCGAGAAGGTGGCCTATCTGCCGGACAGCTATCAGGCGAATGATTCGAAACGCGCGATCGATCCCGCCCGCCCCACGCGCTCCGACTACGGCCTGCCGGAGAACGCCTTCGTCTTCTGCAATTTCAACCAAAGCTACAAGCTGACGCCGGCGGCGTTCGCGGGATGGATGAAGTTGCTGAGCGAGGTGGACGGCAGCGTCCTGTGGATCCTGCAAAGCACTCCGGCCCTCGCCGATAATCTCCGGCGTGAGGCTGTGCGGTTGGGCGTCGCCGCCGACAGGCTGGTGTTCGCCCAGCAGGTCCCCATCGGACGGCATCTGGCCCGCCTCGCCCTCGCGGATCTGTTTCTAGACTCGCGTCCCTACAATGCGCACACCACCGCGAGCGATGCGCTATGGGCCAGTTTGCCGCTGATCACCTGCCGTGGCACAGCCTTTCCGGGACGGGTCGCGGCCAGTCTGCTGACCGCCGCCGGCGTGCCGGAACTGGTGACTGAGACGATGGACGAATTTCACGCGCTCGCGCTCAAGCTCGCGCGAGACAAGGACCTGCTCGCATCCATTCGCACAAAACTGGCCCTCAATCGGGCCACCTGCGCGCTCTTCGACACCGATCGGTTCCGGCGCAATCTCGAAAGCGCCTATGAAACGATGATGACGACCTGGCGGGACGGCAACGCCCCGGCCGGCTTCACGGTATCGTAAGAAAGTGCGGCCGTGGGCGGAAATTATTCATACTAATCAACCACCTAACACCATAAACTTGCGACAAAAGGCAATTTAAGCCGTCTCCGCGCTTTCACAGTACAATTGAAGCGGGGTCAGTGGGTTATTGGGGGAGACACGCCGTTGGCGCACAACGCAGTGTCCGAGTATCGCGTGCTGTTGGTGGATGACGAGCCGTTCATCCGCGCCATGACCGCACGTCTATTGACGGATATCGGCTGCACGAAATTCCTCGAAGCCGGGAACGGGCGCGAGGCGCTGGCGATCTTGGATCAGCCGGATGCGCACATCGACCTCATTCTCTGCGATCTGGCCATGCCGGACATGGACGGCGTGGAAATCGTGCGTCACCTCGCCGGCCGCAAGGGATGCCCCGCCCTCGCCTTTCTGTCGGGCAGTGACTCCGGCGTACTGCGCGCCACCGAAGCGCTAGCGCGCGCCTACCGCCTCCGGATTTTGGGATGCCTGGCAAAGCCGGCGTCGAAAGACGCCTTGCGCGAGGTCTTGGAGCACATCTCGGTCGAATATCAGCCCAAAGCCCGCAGCCTCGACATCAACATCACCGAAGCCGATCTCGGGCGCGGCATCGAGGCCGGCGAACTCTGTCTCTATTATCAGCCGAAGGTCAGCATGGCTTCCGGTGCCCTCGACAGCGTCGAAGCGTTGGTGCGGTGGAATCATCCCACCCACGGCCTGGTGACCGGCCCCCACCGAGTGGTCCGGGTGGAATGTTAATTCAGCATGGGCTTTTCGACTAGTGGTCTGCTGGCCGGCCAGCAGATGACCTCGGGCGCCGGTGGTTTGTACCCGAGCGACGAATGGGGCCTTACGGTGTTGTAGTGCTT
>CANKHC010000113.1 GCA_947481595.1 Fidelibacterota bacterium | reverse complement strand
TCGCCGCGGTTGACGGCGTTGTCAGGGGCGGTGCCGAATTCCTCAAGGCCGCGCGTATAGCTGGCATAAAGCGTCAGGTCAGCCGTGGGATACACCGCGATGGTGCCGTTATAGAGCCAGGGCTGGCTTTTGGTCGTGACCATGGCTGTGCCGGCTTTGGTGTAATCGCGGTGATAGAAGCTCTTCTGCAGACCAACACTGAATTCGCCGACGCGGGCCCACTGTCCGACATAGGAAACGCCCGGCGTGTACTGGTTGACCCGATCGACATCGAGCGGGCCGGTGACAAACACCGGCTCGGCGCGCGGCGTATAAACGCCGACTGTGCCTGCCCCCAAACTCACTGTGCTACTGCCGCCGAAGCGGCGCAGGGTGCTGCGGCCGCGCGAACCGATATGGATGGTGTGGCGGAAATTGCCGTCGGTGAACACGCCAGAGGCCCGCACTTCGCCCGAATAGGATCCCGAGAAGTGTTCAGGATTGCGCAAGGCATCGACCGTCGCGGAGCCGTTGGGCTGCACGTTGCGGAAGAACATGACGTCGTTGCGTTTGCGGATCTGCTGGGTGTGGAAGAAGCCGCCCTGCACGCGCCAATTCTGCACCGGATTGCCGCGCGCGATGACACCGTAGTTCTGCTCGTCGGTGCGCCGGTAGGACCAATCCTGGCCGTAGAAGGTCTCGCGGTCGAACTCCGGCGGCAGCGCCGCGCTCGCCAGGAAAATTTGCGGCGAGGATTCGCCCTTGAAAACGTGGTTGCGGTAGAAGAACGGCATGATCTCGAAATTGCCCACGGGCCGCCAGCGGAACATGAAGGCTTCGGTCCGGATAAAGCCGCTGGTCTTGCCGTCGCCGCGCACCATCATGTTGTTCCAGCCGCCGGCGAACCCGAGCTTGTCTCCGAACAGCGGCGTGGTGATATCGAGCGAGGTCGCCGACATGCCGAACGTCGGGGCATAGCTCGCTTGCGCGCTGACGATAGTGTGCTCCGTCGGCTGCACGATCGCGAAATCCGCGATGCCGGTCGGCGCCGGGAAAGGAAACGACTGCGCGCCGAGACCGACGCGCATGGCCTGGCTTTTCTGCAGGCGGTTGCCGAACAGACCCTGGATGTCGATGTAGAGACCTTCGACGCGCAAATTGCCGGCCAGCTGTGGGCTGAAACCGCGGGCGTTGTTCATGTCGTAGAGGCCGACGCCTTCGTTGCCGACGCGCGTACCAAACGCATCATCAGCGGCCGTCGTCGCGTTTTCGTCGGCGCGTTGGGCATGGGCGGGTGCGGCGGCAGCCAGGCTAAATAACGCGCAACCGGCCAACAGCCGCATTTTCAGGGGCAACATACGCACTCCTTATGATCAGAAATCCGCGCTCAGGCGCGCGACATATTTGCGGGGGACCGTCGGGGACAAGCGCCCCGAGGCGGGGTCCACGTTCCAGTCGTAAGCATTGGTGACGTTCTGCATCTGCACGCGGAACGTTGCATCGACCTCGCTCACATTGAACTGGTAGCGCGCACCAACAGCCAAGGTCTGCGACGAACCGATGCGCAGGGTGTTGAGACGATTGGCATAGAAGGCACCGTTGCTCTCGACTTGCGTGTCCACCGAAAAGCCCTTCAGCGCGGGAACGTCGTACTGCAGGCTGAGGCGGAACAAGCTGTTGGCCACGCCTTGCGGCACGCGGCCAATGGTGCCTTGCTGTACCGGCAAGCCGGAAACGCGCGCCTGCAGCAGCACGGCGCCACCGACGATCGTGAGATTAGGAATCACCTTGCCGGCCAGCGAGAACTCGGCGCCGCGGTGAACCAGGCTGCCGACGTCGGTATAGATGTTCGCCGTGTTGCGGTCGAAGTAGGGCTTGGAGACCTTGAACAGCCCGGCGACCAGGTTGACGCCCGGCATCAGGCGGTAACGTATACCGCCGTCGATCTGCTTGGTCTGTTTGACCGGCATCGGTTCGCCGGCGTTGGCCGCGTTGTCGGGCGCGGTGCCGAATTCCTCCACGCCGCGCGTGTAGCTGGCATAGAACGCGAGGTCGGTTGTCGGCGTCCACGAGATCGTGCCGTTATAAAGCCAAGGCTGGCTTTTCGACGTGACCAGGGGCGTGTTCGCCTTGGTGTATTCGCGATGATAGAAGCTCTTCTGCACACCGAAGCTGGCTTCGCCCACGCCTGCCCACTGCCCGACATAGGCCACACCCGGTGTCACCTGCCTGACCGCATCCTCGTCGCGGGTGCCGAGCGTGAACAACGGTTCGGGGCGGGGTTGATAGACGCCGACCGTAGCCGGCCCGAGGCTCACGGTGCTGCCGCCGCCAAAGCGGCGGAAGGTGTCGCGGCCGCGCGCGCCGATGTGGATGGTGTGACGGAAGCGATTTTGCGTGAACACGCCCGACAGGCGCACTTCCCCCGAATAGGATTCCGCGAAGTGTTCGGGATAGCGCAAGACGTCGAGGTTACCGACGCCGTTGGCCTGGACGTTGCGGTAGAACACCACGTCGTTCTGGAAGCGCTTCTGCTGCGTATGGAAGACGCCGTTCTGCAGGCGCCAGCCGTCGGCGATATTCGCGCGCGTGATCACACCATAGTTCTGCTCGTCGCTGCGTTGCGCCGTCCAGGGCTGGCCATAATAGTGGTCGCGGTCCCATTCCGGTGGCAGCGTCGTGCTGCCGAGGAAGACAGAGGGATTGGTTTCGGTGCGCAGCTTGTTGTTGTTGTAGAAAAAGGGAATGACTTCCCAATCGTCGTTGGGCCGCCAGCGGAACAGGCCCGCCATGGTGAGGATGCCGCCCGCAACGTGACCGTCGCCCCAGGAGTTGGCGCGGTTGACGCCGAACACCGTGCCGAGCTTGTCGCCCAGCGGCGTAGCAACGTCCAAGGTAAAGGACTGCATGCCGGTCGGCGTCTGGTAGCCGATGGAAGGGCTGATGGTGAGTTTGTCGGCGGGCATATACATGCCGATCTCGACAATGCCCGTGGGTGCCGGGAACGGATAGGACTGAGCCGAGATCCCGACGCGCACGTTCTGGCTGCGGTTCAACCGCGCGCCGAACATCCCCTGGATGTCGATGTACATGCCTTCGACACGGATATTTCCTGCCTGCTGCGGATCAAAACCGCGGGCATTGCGCATGTCGTAGATGCCGACGCCCGTGTCGTTGCCGACGCGGCTCCCGAAGGCATCGTCGGCCGAAGTGATGGTATTCTCGCCAGCGCGTTGGGCGTGGGCGGTATGCGCCAACGCCAGGCCAGCCGCAAAAGCGGCCCCCGTCAAAAGTCCTTGCCGAATACGCAAACAAACCCCCGTACCTGAAGTCCGGCATGGTCCAGGGAATCAGCAAGTAAATCAAGCCGTCAGCTTGGAAAAAGCCGCCGGAAAGCCATCACTTCCGCGCGAAGATGATGCGAGGCTAGTGCCCCACAGACTCTGTGGGCAAATCCAGCCCGCTGGCCTTCAACTGCGCCGCGAGTTCGGCCTTCAGGCCCTCGAGATTGGCCTCGCTGTCAGCCTCGGCCCGGGCGACCAGAACCGCCTGGGTGTTGGAGGCACGCAGGAGCCACCATCCGCCCTTGCCGGTGACGCGCACGCCGTCGATATCCGAAACCTTGGCGCCGGACTTGGCGAGGCGCAGCTTGACCTCGTCGATCACAGCAAATTTGCGCGTATCGGCGCAGGGAAAACGCAGTTCGGGCGTGTTGATGAAAACCGGCATGCGGTCGTAGCGGCGGGCAAGGTCATAGTCCGCACCGCGTGTCATGATGTCGAGGAAACGCACCGCCGTGTAGATCGCGTCGTCGAAGCCGTAATACTTGTCGGCGAAGAAAATGTGCCCGCTCATTTCGCCCGCGAGCGGCGCCTTGGTCTCGGCCATCTTGTTCTTGATCAGCGAGTGACCGGTCTTCCAGACGATGGGCTTGCCGCCCATGCGCGCCACTTCGTCGAACAGCGCCTGGCTCGCTTTCACATCAGCGATGATCGGCGCACCGGGGATGTTCTTCAGAACGTCCTCGGCCAGGATCTGCATGATCTGGTCGCCCCAGAGGATGCGCCCCTGACTGTCGACCACGCCGATCCGGTCAGCGTCGCCGTCAAAAGCAAAACCCACGGCGGCTTTTTCCGCCTTCACGGCCGCGATGAGCTGCTCGAGATTCTTGGGCACCGTCGGATCAGGGTGGTGCGCCGGGAATGTGCCGTCGATGGTGCCGTTGAGCACGATGTGTTTGCCCGGCAGGCGCTTGGCCAGCAGCGAGACGACTTCCGCACCCGCGCCGTTGCCCGGATCCCAGACCGCCGTGAGGGCGCGCGTGCCGTGGAAATCCTTGAGCATGCGCACAATGTAGTTCTCGATCACCGGCACGTCCTTGACCGCGCCGCTGCCCTTCTCGAAATCGCCTTTGGTCGCCGCAACGCCCATCTCTTTGATCTGCGCGCCGAAGAAGGGCTTCTTGCTCATCATCATCTTGAAGCCGTTGTGGGTCGGCGGATTGTGCGAGCCGGTCACCATGATGCCGCCGTCGGCACTACTCTCCATCGTGGCGTAGTAAAGCATCGGTGTCGGACCGCGCCCGACGCGCTCGACATTCACGCCAGTGCTCTTGAGGCCTTCGACCAGAGCCGCCTCGAGCGCGGGCGAGCTCAAACGTCCGTCGTAGCCGACGCAGACCCGCGCCCCCTCACCTTTGGTACGGCGCAGGATGGTCCCGAAGACTTGGCCGACCGCGCGCGCGTCCTTCTCGAACAGCGTCTGTTCAAAAATGCCGCGGATATCGTATTCGCGCAGGATCGTCGGATCGAACGAGTGTGTCATGAACTCTCTGAATTTATTAGGGACGGCCAATGCTGGTGTAGCTGAAACCGGCAGCCTTCATGTCGGCGGGAGAATAGACGTTACGCAGATCGACCATCACCGGCGCCTTGAGCAGCGACTTCATGCGCTTGATGTCCAGATTGCGGAACTGATTCCATTCGGTGAGGATCACGACGGCATCGGCGCCGGTCATGGCGTCGTAGGCGTCGGTACAGAACGTCACACCGGGCAAGAGGTTCCGCGCTTCTTTCATGCCTTCGGGGTCATAGCCGCGCACGACCGCCCCGGCCTGCTGAAGCGCAGGAACGATGGAAAGGCTCGGAGAATCGCGCATATCGTCGGTGTTAGGCTTGAAGGTCAGGCCGAGCACGGCGATGGTCTTGCCGCGCACCTCGCCGCCGCAGGCCCCCGCGATCTTATCGGCCATGCCGCGTTTGCGCTTGTCGTTGACGTCGACGACGGTCTCGATGATGCGCAAAGGCGCCCCGTAATCCTGCGCCGTTTTGACCAGCGCCAGCGTGTCTTTCGGAAAACATGAGCCGCCGTAGCCAGGTCCCGGGTGCAGGAATTTCTTGCCGATACGGCCGTCGAGGCCGATGCCCTTGGCAACATCATGCACGTTGGCGCCGACCTTTTCGCAAAGGTCTGCGATCTCGTTGATGAAGGTGATCTTGGTGGCGAGGAAGGTATTGGCCGCATATTTGATCAGCTCGGAGGTCTCGAGCGAGGTGAACAGGATTGGCGTCTCGATCAGGAACAGCGCGCGGTACAACTGGCGCATCACCTTCTGCGCGCGTTCGCTTTCGGTGCCGATGACGACGCGGTCGGGGCGCATGAAGTCACTAATGGCCGAACCTTCGCGCAGGAACTCGGGGTTCGACGCGACGTCGAACGCGAGCTCGGGGCGCGCCGCCCTGATGATGCGCTCCACCTGACGGCCGGTTCCGACGGGCACCGTCGACTTTGTCACGACCACGGCGTAGTCCTTGAGGTGTCCGGCGATATCCATGGCCGCGCCATAGACATACGACAGATCGGCGTGACCGTCGCCGCGCCGGCTCGGCGTACCGACAGCGATGAACACCGCTTCCGCGCCTTCGATGGCCTGTTTGGGGTTCGTGGTGAAAGACAGCCGGCCCGCTGCGACGTTTTTCTTCACCAGGTCGTCGAGGCCCGGCTCAAAGATCGGAATCTCGCCTTTCTGAAGGCGCGCGATCTTGTTGGCATCAGGGTCATAACAGACCACGTCGATGCCGAATTCCGAGAAACAGGCACCGGAGACCAGTCCGACGTAACCGCTGCCCATCATCGCGATACGCATGGCGAATTCCTATTTGGCGTCGAGCAGTTTTTGCAGCAATGGCCGCAGGCGGTCGGCCATGTCCGGCAAAGCAAGGCCGAAGGCGACGTTTGCCTCGACGAAGCCGACGCGCGTGCCACAGTCATAGCGCTTGCCCTCGAAGCGCAACCCGTGGAACGGCACGCTGCCTATGGTTTTGTTGAGGGCATCCGTCAGCTGAATTTCGCCGCCCGCACCCTGCGTCTTCTTGTCGAGTTCAATGAACACCGCCGGATCGAGCACGTAGCGCCCGATGATGGCCAACGTCGACGGCGCGTTCTCCGGTTTGGGCTTCTCGACCAGGCCCTTGGCCTTGGCGAGCGTGCCGTCGTCGGAGAGAACATCGAGGATGCCGTAGCGGTTGGTCTGGTCACGGGCCACGTCCTCCACCGCGACGACGTGGCCGCCCACCTTGGCATGGGCGTCGATGAGTTGCTTCAAGCACGGCGTCTTGGAGAGCACCATGTCGTCGGGCAGGATCACGGCAAAGGGCTCGTTGCCCACCAGCTTCCAGCCGCACCACACCGCGTGGCCAAGACCAAGAGGTGCCGGCTGCTTCACAATGTGCATGGCGCCCGGCGGCAACGTCGCGCCCTGCACCAGCTTCAGTTCGGCATCCTTATTTTTCTCAGCCAGCGCCTTCTCCAGCGCCGGGTGCGGACTGAAATGTTCGGCGATGGCTTCCTTACCGTCGGCGCTGATAAATATGAATTCCTCGATGCCGGCTGCAAGCGCTTCCTCGATGGCGTATTGCACGACCGGCTTGTCGATGACGGGCAGCATTTCCTTAGCGGTCACCTTGGTCGCGGGCAGGAAGCGGGTGCCAAGTCCAGCCACGGGCAGCACCGCCTTACGCACGCGTTGAACCATGTGAAACCTCTCGCAAAGCTATTGAATTGTCACAAAAAAGACGCCCTTGCGGGCAGGCTTTGGGGTGGGTTGTTGTGCCACGGCGCAGTCTACCTTGCAACGTCCGGAATCAGCCCGCGTTCCGCCCCGCGCTTTATCTTTTGAGCAGGAAATCCTTGGCCAAATTCACCTTGGCGGCCAGGTAGTCACTGCCGCCGTGGTCGGGGTGGAGCTGCGCCATCAGCCGCCGGTAGGCCGCTTTGATGTCGGCGTCGCTGGCACCCGGCTTGAGCCCCAGAACGCGGTAGGCCTCCTCGGCCGTCATGACGCCGCTCGGCGTCGGCGCGCTGCCGCCGGCGGCGCCCTCGCGCCAATCGGGATGCGCCCGGTCAAGATAAGCCTCCAGCAGGCCGACGGAATCCGCATCGGCCTGGGCTTCACACAAGAGCGCACGCAACTCGTCGAGGCTCATAGTCGACAAGCGCCGCCCGCGGAAGCGCCCGCGCTTGACCTCGCCGTTCATGTTGCCGTTGGCGTGGTTGAGACTCATGTTGAGAAAGGCGCTCTCGACATCGGAGGTGTGCGGCATGCCGCCGAACTGTCCGGTGAAGGCCGAGCGGAACATGGAGCTGAACTGGCGGCCCATGTGCAGCACGCTGATGATGCGCATGAACCAACCGAACAACACCACCAGACCGGCCATGGCCGCGCCGATGCGCCCGGTTAGCGCCAAAAACAGAATGACCAACCCGATGAGCGCGATGCCGCCCCAGTTGATGGTCTTGCGCACGGCCTTGATGTCGGCATGGGCGAACCAGCGCAGGAGCTGGACGACCACCACAAGGACTAGGCCGCCGACAAGAAGTGCTGTCACGATGTCTTGCCTATCTGGTGCGTGAGGGCCAGCGCGACACCGCCCGCCTTCTTGCCATAACTCTCCAGCGCCTTGCGTCCGCCCGCGGCGAAGATCGCCACGGCCTTGAGCAGGTCGCGGAGTTGCTGCGGACTGTTCGCATCAAAAACCGAATAGGCGCCCCGGGTGATGCTCGCGATCTGGCGAAAGACACTCCCCGCCGGTTCCATGCCGCCTTCGTGGAAGATGAACACCGGCACGCCGCGTACGGCCAACTGGCCAGCCGCCGCCAGGATCAGATCGGCGGATTCTTCAACAGCATCACCGATGAACACCAGCGCATTGATTTTGCCGCTCTGCGATTCCGCGTTCGCATGGCGCAGCATGCGTTCGATCTGGGTCTGCCCGCCGACGACGCCAACGCCGCGCATCAGGCGGATCATGTGCTCGGCGTTGTTCATCCAGGGGCTGGCGCCGAAATCCATCAGGCCGCGGTAGTAGACCAGCTGTACGTCGAGGCCGCCCACGGTCGATGCTTCCTGGAACATCTCGGTCTGGATGTTCATAGCTTGGTTCCAGGTCGGGCCACGGCTGGCGGTCGCATCCATGGCGAAGATCAGCCGCCCGCTGGCGCTTCCTTGCGCACGCGCCGGCACCTTCGCCGCTTGCTTGAGAAAAGCCGCGACGTTTGCGCTTGTCGAGCGTGTAACAGGTGTCTTGTCGGCCATACTTTCTTGCGCAAATTGCGGCTTTGCCTGCCGAAAGCCTACGTTAGAATGCCCGCAACATCCACACGGGAGTAACGGCCGTGCGCGCGGGAACTGCCGGTATCGTCGCGGGACTTTATATAGGTATGGCCGTGCCACACCTCGCGCAAGGCGGGGCCGCGCCCAACCGCGGCACGCTGACCTGCGACGTCACCTCGGTGCAGTCCGCCGCCGACGGCAAGGATCCCGAACCGCCGACGACAGATGTGATCGAGATCGAGATCAGCCCTACCGAGGGCTTCGTCATCACACCGAAATCCATCACCCTGCAAAAGACCGAAGTCCTCGAAAAACCCGGTGTGACGCGCAAACCGGGCTCGGCCTGGAGCCACAGTGAAGCCGTCGACATGAAACTCGACCGCGCCACCGGCAAGCTGCACACGGTGCATACCTTGCACGGCAGGATCATGCGCAAGAGCGGCGAGATCGCGACGTTCGAAACCACCGAAACCATCGACGGTGTCTGCGATCAAACCTCCGGACCCGCCGGACTGATTGGAAAGTAGCTAGCGGCTCACCAGCGGCGCTTCGATCGCATCCAACAGACCCAACGCTGTCACCAGATTGCGGATCTCCTGGCGCGCCGCCACATGCGACATCGCGGCTTCGCGCCGGTCGGCGAGCGTCGAGAGGTCTTCGGCGGTGAGACCATCGAGAAAAAGCTCGCGGTAGATCACGCGCTCATGGATGCCGTCGGCGATGCGAAAGCCGATGCGCTTGGACAATTCGGCGACAAGGCGCGCCATCAGCTTTTTGTTGCGCGCGTCCAACTGTCCGAGACGATTGCGCACCACCACCCAGTCGAGCGAGGCGCCGTCCTTTTTGGCGCGCGCCTGTTTGGCCTTCCACACCCGCTCGGCGTAGTGGCTCGGGCGCTGGATGGTTTGCTTATGCGGATCGACGGTGGCGATCACATCGAGATCGATCAGGCTGTCGTTGATCGGCGTCACTAGCACATCGGCATAGGCGTGGCCCGCTTGCGCCAAGGCGCTGTCGTGGCCGGGCGTGTCGACGATCACAACCTGGCAGGAGGCGACCTGCTCGAAAGCTTTGACGAGCTCAGCTTCGATGTCCTGCGCGGGCGACGGCACAATGGCGACATGCTCGGGCATAGGCACCGCCGTGCGGCTGGCAAACAGCCTGCGGTTGGCGACGTAGCGCGTGAGCGTGCCCTGGCGCGCGTCGAGGTCGATGGTGCCGACGGAAAGGCCGCGGTTGAGCAAGGCGACCGCCAGATGCATGGCGAGGGTCGACTTGCCCGTGCCGCCTTTTTCGTTGCCGAAAACAACAACGCGCGGCGCTTTTTGCGGACGGAATGAGGGCATGGGGCGACCATATAGAGAGCTCGGAATCGGCGCAACTTGACCAATCGCCAGAGCGCCCTCACACTTCCCTCAAATCAGCAGGGCGGAACATGGAAACAGTCGACTGTGTAGTGATCGGTGCGGGCGTTGTCGGGCTCGCGACGGCGCGCGCCCTCGCCCGCAAGGGCCGTGAGGTGCTGATCCTGGAATCCGAAGACGCTTTCGGCACCGCTACCAGCTCGCGCAACAGCGAAGTCATCCACGCCGGCATCTTCTACACCCACGGCAGTCTGAAAGAGCGCCTGTGCATCGAAGGCCGCGACAAGCTCTATGCCT
>CANKHC010000112.1 GCA_947481595.1 Fidelibacterota bacterium | reverse complement strand
GCACGTCGCGCGGGATCTTGAAGTACTCGACGGTGCGCGCGAGGGCGAAGCTGTTGGGCGGGATGACGCAGATGTCGGTCTTGCGGTCGACGAAGCCAGCATCGGAGAAGTTCTTGGGATCCACGACGGTGGAATCGATGTTGGTGAAGATCTTGAACTCATCGGACACGCGCGCGTCGTAGCCGTAGGAGGACACGCCGAAGGAGATCTTGCCGCCGTCGCGCTGCTGTCCATCGACGAACGGCGAAATCATGCCGTGCTCGGTGGCCATCTTACGGATCCAGGTGTCGGGCAGTACCGCCATGCGGGTGAATATCCAGTGGGTGTGTGGCGAATTTTTGTAGCGAATCCGGGGGAGCCAAGCTACCCGCTTTTGCCGCCGCCTTGGTCATCGTCTTTCTTCGCCGCCGTGTCCTGGCCATCGCGGGCACGGAGCTGTGTCTTTCGCCGGCGCAGGTTGTCGCGCAGGGCGTCGGCGAGGCGGGCTTGGGCTTCGGCGGAGGTGAGCCTGGGGCCGCGGCGTTTGGTCTGGTCGTCGGTCATGGACGGCGTTTTCCCACACTTCGCAGGTGTGCGCGAGGGCCCGTAAAGCGGCGGGAAACCGCCAAAAATCGCTGGTCAAACGGGCCGGCGGTCGCCGGTTGCGCCGTTGGGGGGTGTTATGGCATGTTCCGCGCCTTCGCGAGGGGGGCCCCTCTAGGGATTCCGCCCCCTTCCCACGGTCGCTGCCGTAGCTCAGTGGTAGAGCACCCCCTTGGTAAGGGGGAGGTCCGCAGTTCAATCCTGCGCGGCAGCACCATCACCATCTTCAGTTCGGAAACGGATCCGCCAAGCGGGCGTCGGAGACCAGGCTCTGGTCCGTCAGCGTCTCAATGAACGCGACCAGCGCCGCTTTCTCGCCGGCCGTCAGATTAAGCCGCTGCGGGTTGCCCTGCTGATCTTCCAGGATGCGGTCGAGGTTGGGGTTAGCCCTGACACCCGAATTGTAGAACTCGACGACTTCGGCGAGCGAGCTGAAGCGTCCGTCGTGCATGAAGGTGCCGCGCAGGGCGGCGTTGCGCAAACTCGGGGCCTTGAAGCGTCCGCCGCCCGCACCAACGTCGGTGATGGTGGCATCCAAGCCGGTGTTGCGCGGCTGGTCGAGGGATTGCGATGCGGTCTCGTGACAGCGCGCGCAGCCGGCGCGCCCTCCGCCGTTGCCGCCAGGGCCGCCGCCGAACAGGCCGAGGCCTTGCTGTTCCTGCTGGGTGAGCACGCGGTTGATGCCGCCTTGGCCTGCTTGCAGCGCTTGATCATATTTTGAATGGCTGGAGCTCAGGCTGCGCACGAACTGTGCGAGGGCGCGGGCGATGCGGTCGGAGGTGACTTGCTCGCTGCCGAAGGCGGCACGGAACAACGCGGGATAAAAGTCGACGGCCTGGAGCTTCGTGGTGAGCGTGGGCAGGCTCATGCCCATCTCGACGGCGTTCTGGATCGGCTGCAGCACTTGATCCTCGAGCGTCGCGGCGCGTTCGTCCCAGAAGAAGCGGCCGCGGCCGTAGAAGCGGGCGTTGGTCAGCGCCATGGAGTGGCGCGTGGTGAGGCCGCCGTTGAAGCCGGCACTGAAGCGCCGGGCATCGCCGAAGCCGCGGGCTTGCTGATGGCAGCTGGCGCAAGCGATCGTGTTGTTGGCCGAGAGGCGCTTGTCATAGAACAGCACGCGCCCGAGCGTGGCGCCGGCGTTGGTGATCGGGTTGGCGGCGGGGGTGTTGTCGATCTCAGAGGCTGAGGCCGGGGCGTTGGCTTGCAGATAGTACGGCGGCAGGCTCACCTCGGCGTCGGCGTAGGCATAAGAGGTCGCCGGCAGCACGGGGGCGGCGAGGCCGTCGCTGGCGGTGGCCGAGAGGGCGCAGAGTTCGGAAAGCTGCTGCGTCGCGCCCGTCAGGAGGTTGGTAATGCTGTGGCTGATGCTGCCGGGGAAATCGGCGGGCAGCGCGAAGTTGAGCTGGTATTCGTTGCGTGCGACGAAGCCGGCGGCCTGGGCGAACTGCGCCTGGCTGAAACTCACCGACGTGCCAGCGCGCACCGCGACACTGTAGCCGGCGACGCGCGCACCGTTGGCGGCATTGTAGACGTCCAAGGCGGCGGTCTGATCCTGCGCGGAGCTGTTCTGCACGGTGAGGCGGCTGGGGTAGCCGGCGATCAAGTCGCTGTGCACGTTGACGGCAAAGCGGCCGGCGCTGACGGTGCGGGCACTGCAGGCGTTGGCGATAGTAAGAGAAGCATCGCGCGCGTTCCAGACCACATGCTGCGCGAAGGCAGGACCGTCGCTGGTGACGGCGAGGATGTACTGGGCGGGAATTTCGGAAAGCGTGAGGCGCGGCGTGGCCGCGGCTTCGATATCCGCGAGGGAGACTTGCGGCGCGGCATGGGCCGGGACACTGGTGCTCCAGGTCGCAAGCACGCGCGTGCTGTCGGTGGACAGGATCTGCACGGTGATGGTCTCGGTGCGCGTGCTGCTGTTGAAGAGGCGCAGGAACGACTGCGCATCGGCCGAACGCCCGGCATTGACAGGACCCAAGCGCGTGGCCGTTCCGGCGATGCTTTGGGCCTTGGCCGTACCGGCGGCAAGCAGCAACAGCATCATGATGACGATGCAGCCGAGAACGATGTGCGGATTGCGGGACTGATCGCGCGGAGACGTCTGCATAAGTGTTCCACCCTTTCTGGGACAGAGGCCGTCTTGGTCTTGAGGGCCATGCTCGATCGCGGGCATGTACACCTCAAGTATCGGTGCGATGCCGATTGTGTCGGCGCCGATACAAACGATGTGTTAACGCCAGCGTTGCATGTGCGGGTTATCCACACCTTTTTTAAAAGCCCGAAAGCCTTTCGTGGGTTAGGGTCTCAAGGTCATGAAGCCCGCAAACTCCATATTCTCCGCGCTTGGCACCACGGTGTTCACCGTGATGTCCCAACTCGCGGTCGAACATAAGGCGGTCAATCTCGGCCAGGGGTTCCCCGACGGCAACGGGCCCGACGACGTGCGGGCGAAGGCGCAGGAATTCCTGGCCGATCAACCCAACCAATATCCGCCGATGATGGGCGTGCCGGCGTTGCGTGATGCGGTCGCGGCACATGCGAAACGCTTCTACGGAGTCGAGGTCAACGGCGCCGAGGAGGTCATGGTCACTTCGGGGGCCACCGAAGCCATCGCAGCGTGCCTGTTCGGCCATATCAATACCGGCGACGAGGTCATCGTTTTTGAGCCGGTCTACGACAGCTATCTGCCGATGATCCGCTTGGCCGGCGGCGTGCCGCGCCTGATCCGCTTGAGCCCGCCGGATTGGGAACTGCCGCGCGCGGAACTCGCCTTCGCCTGCTCCGAGCGCACCAAGCTGATCGTGCTCAACACGCCGATGAACCCTTCGGGCAAGGTTTTCACCGCCGATGAACTTGGGTTCATCGGCGGCGTCGCCCAGCGCTACGATTGCACGGTGGTCTGCGACGAAGTCTACGAGCACCTGACCTTCGGCGCCGCGCGGCATATTCCGTTGATGAGCCTGCCCGGCATGCGTGAGCGGTGTCTGCGCATCGGCTCGGCGGGAAAAACATTCGCGCTGACCGGCTGGAAGGTGGGCTACGTCACCGGGGCTCCTCACCTGTTAGCCCCTGTGGCCAAGGCACACCAGTTCCTGACGTTCACCACGCCGCCCAACCTGCAGCGCGCGGTGGCTTACGGCTTGGGCAAGGACGATGCCTACTTCCAGGGGCTCGCACGCGACCTCGAACGCAAGCGCGACCTGTTGGCCGAAGGGTTGAGCAATTTGGGCTTTGGGGTGAAAACCCCGGACAGCACCTACTTCCTGACGGCGGATTTCGCGAAGCTGCGATTCAATGGCGACGATCTCGCCTTCTGCCGCCACCTCACGACCGAAGCCGGCGTGACGGCGATTCCGGTCAGCGCCTTCTATGAGGACAAACCGCCGCAGAATTTCGTGCGCTTTGCCTTCTGCAAGGACGACGACACGCTGGCCGAGGCGCTGGACCGGCTGGCGCGGTATTTCTCGAAACAGGGTTAGGCGTCGTCGGCGGCCAGGATGGCCAGCGTCGAGAGGAAAGCCTCGCGCTTGGCCGGAGTCAGGCGTTCAAGGCGCGCGCCGACGATATTGCAGATGGTGCGGTGGGCCTCGCGCGCCACGCGCTGGCCTTCCTTGGTGAGCGTCAGCTTGATCTTGCGCGAGTCATCGGGATCCAGGCTGCGTTCGAGCAGGCCCTTGGCCACGATCTGGTCGAGATGGCGGGTGATGACGCTGTTGGGCAGGCGTGTGAGCTTGGAGATCGCCCCGGGATGGACCGACCCAGCGTCGATTTGCCGGATAATGATATAGAGCCGCACATCGATGCCGTGCTGTTCCAGCAGGACCGGCTCGACGCTGCGCGTGAACCCCTGCGCCAGATGCTGCATGCTGCGCATATAGGAGGCCGCCTGTTCGGCGAGCTTATCGCGGTCGGAATCCGGCTGTTTATTCACGTTCCATCCGGGCGGTCACCCCTGTGCAATATTTCTCAAATTGAAATATAACACGCGTCCGCGCAAGGTGCTTTTAATAAGAGCCAGCCTCCGACAGATTGACCCCGTGAACCACACCCCGACGCCCACGTCCGAGACAACCTTGAAGACGATCACCGCGCTGACGGCTTCGGGTCTGGTCACGCCTGAGGATGCGGCGGGGCTGGCCCCCGTGGCGGCGCGCTATGCGACGGCGGTGACACCGGCGATGGCCAAGCTGGCCTCCGACCCCCGCATCGCCCGCCAGTTCGTCCCCGATGTCCGCGAGTTGGTCACCCTGCCCGAGGAACGCGCAGATCCCATCGGTGATGCGGCGCATTCACCCGTGAAGGGCATCGTGCATCGGTATCCCGACCGCGTGCTCTTGATGCCGACGCTGGCCTGCGCGG
Organism: Fidelibacterota bacterium; assembly: GCA_947481595.1. GTDB lineage: Bacteria > Pseudomonadota > Alphaproteobacteria > Rhodospirillales > Rhodospirillaceae > SHVO01. The sequence continues at coordinate 5,452 of CANKHC010000112.1, read as the reverse complement.
TCTATTGCCGGTTTTGTTTCCGCCGCGAAACCGTGGGCGGCGCGGGCGGGCTGACCGCCGGCGAACTCACAGCGGCGCTCGATTATATCCGCACCACGCCTGCGATCTGGGAAGTGATCCTGACCGGCGGCGATCCCCTGGTGCTCGCGCCGCGCAAGATCGAGGAGATCATCGCAAGCCTCGATGCCACCCCGCACGTGCGCACCATCCGCATCCACAGCCGCGTGCCGGTGGCAGCCCCCGAACGCATCGACGGCGCGCTGATCGGCGCCCTGCGCGCGACCGGCAAGGCGGTCTATGTGGGGGTTCACTGCAACACCGCCGCGGAACTCACGCCAGAGGCCGTTGCGGCCTGTGCGCGTCTGGTGGACGCGGGCATTCCCCTGCTCGCGCAAACAGTGTTGCTCAAAGGCGTCAACGACACGGTCGAAGATTTGGACGCGCTGTTCCGTGCCCTGGTGGCCGCGCGCATCAAACCCTATTACCTGCACCAGCTCGACTATGCGCCCGGCACCAGCCACTTCCGCGTACCGCTGGCGCAGGGCCAAGCCCTGGTCGGCGCCTTGCGCGGCCGGTTGTCAGGCATCGCGCACCCCACCTATATCCTCGACATCCCGGGCGGGGCCGGAAAGGTGCCAGCGGCGAGCGCCTCACCTGAGGGCGACGGCACTTATATTGTGCGCGATCCACAGGGAACCGCGCACAGCTATCCTCCGTCACCCCTGTAAGGCAGCATTCTATTTTCTGGGCCTTGTGACGCGCGGGCCAAGGTGCTGGATTCCTCTCATGCCGAGCGTGCCAACCTTCCAGGACGGGATTGCCCTTCACCAGCGCGGTGACCTCAATGGGGCGCGTGCCGTCTATCAGGCGGTGCTGGAAGCAGAGCCGGCGCATTTCGATGCCCTGCATTTGCTGGGGGTGCTGTCGCTGCAGACGGGCGACGCCGCGCGCGCGGTGGAATTGATCGGCCGCGCGCTGGCGGCCCATGCACCCCGTCCCGAACACGCCGATGCCAACGTGAACCTCGGCCATGCTCTGAAAGCGCTGGGGCGTGTCGAGGACGCGCTCAATGCCTATGAGCGTGCGACCCAGCTCAACCCGCGCCACGCCGACGCCCATTACAGCCGCGCCAACCTGCTGCGCACACGCGGCGATCACACGGGCGCGCGACTCGGTTTTGAAACCGCCCTGGGCTTACGCCCCAAGGATGCCCAAGCCGCCTTCGGTCTTGGCCTGACGCTGGCGGAACTGGGTGACGCGGACGGTGCGATCACCGCGTTCGAGACCGCGCAGGCCGGCGGCATGGTCACAGCGGAACTCGACGAGCATCTGGCTCTGATCCTGGGGCGGGCCGGACGGGCGGAAGACGCCATCGCCAAGTTCACGGCCTTGATTGCCGCGCGGCCCCACGATGCGGCGGCCTACAACAATCGCGCAGTGCTGCGCGCGGGCCTGCGCCGCGACAAAGAAGCCTTCGAGGATTTCGCGCGCGCCATCGCCCTCAAGCCGGGTTTCGCCGCCGCCTGGCGCAGCCGCGGCGTGGCGCGGCGCGTGGCCGGCGATCTCGACGGTGCCATCGCCGACTTCAGCCAGGCCGCGGCGCTGGATCCGCATTCAGTGAAAACGCTGTACACCTTGGCGACGACGCTGGCGGAGCAATCGCGCGGCGAGGAGGCGAGTGCGGCCTTCGCCCGCGCTTTTGCTGCCGATCCGGAATATCCCTTCCTGCTGGGCACATGGCTGCATGTGCGCATGATGCTTTGCGACTGGCGCGATTTCGCCGCCGACGCCGCGAAGCTGGAACAGATGATCACGCGCGGACAGAAAGCCATACCGGCGTTCGCGCTGCCCGCCCTTAGCGACGATCTCGCTTTACAGAAGCGCTGCGCGGAAACCTGGACGGCGGACCGTGTGGGTTCTCTTCCCGCCGCAGTATTACCCGCCGTCAAGGTGGGGGCGAAAATCCGCGTGGGGTATGTCTCCGCGGATTTCCGCATGCATCCGGTCGCGCAGCTTGCCGCCGGGATGTTCGAGCAGCATGACCGCAGCCGTTTTGAGACCTTCGCGGTCTCGCTGGGACCCGACACGGGCGATGCGATGCGCAAGCGCCTGGAGGGCGCCTTCGACCGCTTCATCGATGCGCGTGCGATGAGCGACGCCGAGGTGGTCGCGGCGGCGCGCAGCCTGAACCTCGACATCGCCGTCGATCTGACCGGTTATACCGGCGGCTCACGGCCCGGCATTTTCGCGGGCCGTGCGGCGCCGGTGCAAGCGAGCTACTTGGGCTTTCCCGCGACGATGGGAACAGGGTTCACCGACTATCTGATCGCCGACCCCGTCCTGATCCCCGAGGCCGCGCGCGCGCACTACAGCGAGAAGATCGTTTACCTGCCGAGCTTTCAGGTCAACGACCGCATGCGTGAGATCGAGGATGGGGCGTTCACTCGGGAAAGTCTGGGCCTGCCGCCGCAAGGCTTCGTCTTTGCCTGCCTCAACAACCCCTTCAAGATCACGCCGGAGGTTTTTGCGCGCTGGATGCGCATCCTTAGCCGTGTCCCAGGCAGCGTACTGTTCCTCGTCGCCGGCGATACCGCGCACGCCAATTTGAAGCGCGCGGCTCAAGACGCCGGTGTCGATCCCAGACGCGTGATCGTCGGCAAAAAAGCCCCGAACGCGGAATATTGGGCACGGCTGCGGGCCGCGGGCTTGTTCCTGGATACGGCACCGTTCAACGCCCACTCGACGGCCAGCGACGCCTTATGGGCCGGGCTGCCGTTGCTGACCTGCCCCGGGCGCGCCTATGCCGCGCGGGTGGCGGCCAGCCTGCTCACGGCCCTGGAAATTCCCGAGCTGATCGCACCGACCTGGGATGACTATGAAGCGCGCGCAATTTTCCTCGCGACCAATCCCGGCCAACTCGCGGTCCTGCGGGACAAGCTCGCGCGCAACCGCCTGACCACGCGCCTCTTTGATACACAGCGATTCACCCGTACACTCGAAGCGGCTTATCAGGAGATGGCGCGCCGTGCACATACCGGGCAGCCGCCCGATCACATCTTCATCGATCGGCCGTGATAGTGGACGCATCACCGGGGAGCAGCGCATGACCGCGAGACATCACGAGATCCTTATCGTCGGCGGCGGAGCGGCCGGCATCACCGTGGCAGCACAGCTGCGCCAGCAACATGAGGTTCACCTCGACGTCGCGATCATCGATCCGTCGGATGTGCACTATTACCAGGCGGCGTTCACGCTCGTCGGCGGCGGCGCCTACAAGCTCGAGGACACGCGGCGCTCTGAAGGCGAGTTGATCCCCGATGGTGTCACCTGGATCAAGGACGCGGTGACGGCGTTCTCGCCCGACACCAATTCCGTTTCGCTCGCGGACGGCACGACGGTCACATACAAGTATCTCGTGGTCTGCCCGGGCCTGCAGGTGAATTGGGCGGGCATCAAGGGCCTCAAGGAATATGTCGGGCGCTACGGTGTATGCAGCAACTATTCGCCCAACACGGTCGAATACACCTTCGAGATGCTCAAGAGCTTGAAGCCCGGCATGAAGGCGGTGTTCACGCAGGCGCCCATGCCGATCAAGTGCCCGGGTGCGCCGCAGAAGGCGGTCTATCTCGCCGCCGATTATCTCGCCAAGTCCGGCATCCGGACGCACGTCGACGTGCGCTTCCTCACCGCCACGCCAGCGATCTTCGGCGTGCCATTCTATGCCAAGGAACTGGTCAAGGTCGCCGCGCGCCACAACATCCCGGTGAGCTACAACCACAACCTCGTCGACATCGACGGGCGCAAGCGCAAGGCCACGTTCGCCATCACGGCGGGTGAGCAGCAGGGCCAGACGGTGACGCTGGACTACGACATGCTGCACGTGACACCGCCCCAGAGCGCGCCTGATTTCGTCAAGGCGAGCCCGCTTGCCAATACCGCCGGCTTTGTCGACGTACACGCCAACAGCTTGCAGCACACCAAGTACAAGAACGTCTTCAGCCTGGGCGACGCCGCCGGCACCGCCAATTCCAAGACCGCCGCCGCCGTGCGCAAACAGGCGCCGGTGGTGGTGCGCAACATTCTGCACCTCATCAACGGCGGCGCGCTTGAGGACGCCTACGACGGCTACGGTGCCTGCCCGCTGACCACGGGCTACGGCAAGGTGCTGATGGCCGAGTTCATCTACGGCGGCAAGCCGACACCGACGCTGCCCTTGGATCCGCGCAAGGAGCGCCTGGTGAATTGGTGGATCAAGACCGATTTCCTGCCGCGCCTGTATTGGGATTACATGCTCAAGGGCAAGGTGTCCTTCCCCGAGCACAATACGGCTTATGTCGAACCAGCCGCGTAGCATTGCCGCATGGTGAACCCGCTGCTGCGCAAGCTCGGCATCACGCTGCCGATCATCCAAGCTCCCATGGCCGGTACGTCGACGCCGGCGCTGGCCGCTGCTGTGTCGAATGCCGGCGGTCTGGGATCCATCGGCGTCGGGGCGATGACCGCAGAGGCAGCAGGCAAAAACATTGCCGCCGTGCGCGCGGCCACCAATCTGCCGTTCAATGTGAATGTGTTCTGCCACCGCCCGCCGGTGCCTGACCCGGCGCGCGAGGCCGCGTGGATCAAGCACCTCTCGCCGACCTTCGCACAGTACGGCGCAACACCGCCTGCGGCCTTGCGCGAGGTCTATAAGAGCTTTGTGAACGACGAAGCGATGTTCGCGCTGTTCCTCAAGGAACGCCCGGCCATCGTCAGCTTTCATTTCGGATTGCCGTCGCCTGTAAAGATCGCGGCCTTGCGCGGAGCAGGCATCCTCTTGCTCGCGGGCGTCACCAATCTCTACGAAGCACGAGCCGCTGAGGCAGCAGACGTGGATGCAGTGGTGGCGCAAGGCTATGAGGCCGGCGGCCACCGCGGCGTCTTCGATCCTGGCGCACCCGATGAGCGTTTGGGGACGCTGGCGCTGACGCGGCTGCTCGCGAGCAGCCTTTCGGTGCCGGTCATTGCTGCCGGCGGCATCATGGATGGCGCAGGCATCGCGGCCGTGATGACGTTGGGCGCCAGCGCTGCGCAGCTCGGCACGGCTTTTGTCGCCTGCCCCGAGACCGATGCCGATGCGGCCTATCGCGCGGCGCTGCTCGACAAGGAGAACGTGCGCACGGTCATCACCACGGCGATCTCGGGCAGACCGGCGCGCGGCATCGCCAACCGCTTCACGGCCCTAGGCGCGGACGTGCCGGACTCCCTGATCGCGCCCTATCCCATGGCCTATGACGCCGGCAAGGCGCTGAACGCCGCCGCCAAGGCCAAGGGCGAAACCGGCTTTGCGGCACAGTGGGCCGGCCAGGGGGCAGCGCTGGCCCGCGCGCTTCCCGCCGACACCCTGGTGGCGGTCTTACACGCGGAGATGGAACGGGCGCTGGGCTTAGCCTGACATGCTTAGCTTGAGGCGATT
>CANKHC010000111.1 GCA_947481595.1 Fidelibacterota bacterium | reverse complement strand
TGATGTTACCTGTTACGTACGTTGTTTTACGTATGGCCATTCCGACGCGCAGCGAAACATACATTACCGGCAGATTAAATTTGTCAGCGGCACCCACAGATCATCACGAAGTGGCCCATCCCCCGGTTGAGCGTGCGCGACCGCTGCTGGGCACGTATGTTTCCATTCGGGTCGGCGGACTGGCGGGTAAAGAAGCGCACCGCGCGATCGACGCGGGATTTTCCGCTGTTGCCAAAATTCATGCGCTGATGAGCTTTCACGAAACTGCGAGCGAGGCCAGCAAGCTCAATCGTGATGCCGCACATAGTGCTGTCCTCGTGGCCGCCGAGACCTATGAGGTGATCCGCTGTGGCTTGGAGATATCCGCAGCATCTGAAGGTGTATTCGATATGACCGTTGCCCCACGGCTGGTCGATTGGGGCTATTTGCCGCGCCCGGACGGGGCGCCGGACCCGGATCCGGCAGCCTCCTGGCGGGACATCGAATTGCTGCCTCATCAACATGTCCGCTTTCGCCGCCCGCTGTGGCTGGATTTCGGCGGAATTGCCAAAGGATTTGCTGTGGATTACGCGGTGAAGGCCGTCTTGGATATGGGGGCCCAGTCCGTTTGCGTGAATGCGGGCGGAGACCTGCGCATCGCGGGGCCTTTGTCCGAACGTGTTTTGTTGCGTACGGCGGTTGCGAGCGATAGCGTCCCGGTGCTGGAAATCGAGAACGGCAGCATCGCCAGCAGCAGCGGTCGCGAGCACAAGAAGGTCCAGGCCGGCCGTGAAGTCGGGCCCCATGTCCACGGACGGGAGCGGGGGCCCATGGGCACCCAAACTTTCGCATCAGTGGTGACGGAGCGCTGCGTCATCGCCGATGCCCTGACCAAGGTGGTCATGGCCCTTGGAGGGGACGCGGAAAGCGTGTTGCAAAGGTTCGGTGCGGCGGCGTATCTACAGGACGCCCGCGGGGAATGGCGGGCCTTAGGGGAGAAGAGTTCATGAGCGGCGGATCGGAAGAGCGGGGCCCGTTGAGACTGCCGCGCACGCGCAGGTATACGCTGTACGTTATTTCCATCGGCGTTTTTGCTACAGGGGCCCTGTGGCTGATCTACCACTATTTCATGGGGAAAGAGGGTCCCTTCGGCATTCAGAAACACCCCCTGGAAGTCGTTTGGCTTCAGACCCACGGCATCATCTCCGCCTGGGCCTTGTGGATGTTCGGCGTGCTGTGGCCGATCCACGTCTTGCGCGGCTGGAATATGCGCTGGCGGCGCTGGTCAGGCGGGGCGGTGACCGCGGCCATCTTCCTGCTCGGCGTGACCGGCCTTGGCCTCTACTACATCGAAAGCCGCGAGATCCGTGAGATGAACTCCATCGTCCACTGGGTCATCGGCCTCATCGTGCTGGTGTTGTTCTTCATCCACTGGCTCTCGAAGTCGACGCCGCACCGCGACAAAGGGCCGTATCCATGGCCGTGGTTTCGCAAACGCCACCCCGTCGGTGGCGAGAAGGCCTAGGAGAAAAAACGGAAGCTAGCCGCCGGGGTGCCACACTGGCGTGGCGCCTTCGACGCGCGCGCGGACCTTGCTTTGCTGGGCGAGCAGGCTTGAGGGCACGCGGCTGCCGAAGCGGGCGAAGAAATCCTTCTGATCGTCGATCTCGCGCAAGGCCGAGGTCTGGTTGACCTCCATGAGATTGGCGAACTTGGATTGGTCGAAAATGAGACCGTCCCAAACCATGTCCTGGAAGCGCGGCATATAACCAAACGGGCTTTCGACCGCGCCGGCGCGGCCCTGGACCCGATCGACGATCCAGGCAAGGGCGCGCATGTTCTGGCCATACCCGGGCCACATGAATTTGCCGTGCTCGTCCTTGCGGAACCAATTGACGCGGAAGATCAAGGGCGCCTTGCTGACTTTGCTCTTGAGCGACAGCCAGTGGGTCCAGTAATCGGCCATGTTGTAGCCGCAGAAGGGCAGCATCGCCATCGGATCGCGGCGCACGGCAGCCTGGTTCTCGGCGGCGGCTGTGGCTTCCGAGCCCATGGTGGCGGCGAGGTAAACGCCGTGTTCCCAATCGAAGGACTGGAAGACCAGCGGGAAGGTATGGCTCATGCGCCCGCCGAAGATGAAGGCGGAGATGGGCACGCCCTTGGGATCGTCCCAGGCCGGATCGAGCGTCGGACAGCCTGTGGCCGGCGCTGTGAAGCGCGCGTTGGGGTGGGCGGCGGGAGTCTTGGACGCCGGCGTCCAATCCTTGCCTTGCCAATCGATGACGTGAGCCGGCGGGGTGTCGGTCATGCCTTCCCACCAGACGTCTCCATCATCGGTCAGCGCCACGTTGGTGAAGATACAATTGCGTTCGGTCAGGCGCATGGCGTTGGGATTGGTCTTCTCGGACGTGCCGGGGGCGACGCCGAAATACCCGGCTTCCGGATTGATGGCGCGCAGCTGACCGTCCGCTCCAGGCTTCACCCAGGCGATGTCGTCACCGATGGTCCAGGCCTTCCAGCCCTCGAAACCCTTCGGGGGAATGATCATGGCGAGGTTGGTCTTGCCGCAGGCGCTGGGGAAAGCGGCGGCGACATAGGTCTTCTCGCCCTGCTTTCCGTCCTTGGGGGGAGATTCCAAACCGACGACCAGCATGTGTTCGGCCAGCCAGCCTTCTTCCTTGGCCATCACCGAAGCGATGCGCAGGGCGAAGCATTTCTTTCCCAGAAGCGCGTTGCCGCCGTAGCCGGAGCCGAAGGACCAGATGGCGTGTTCTTCGGGGAACTGGACGATGTATTTCTGCTCGTTGCAGGGCCACGCCACATCCTTCTCGCCGGGGGCAAGCGGTGCGCCGACCGAGTGGATGCAGGGCACGAAGTCTTCGTCGCCGAGGACGTCGAGCACCTTCTTGCCCATGCGCGTCATGATTTTCATGTTCACGACGGCATAGGGAGAGTCGGTGATCTGCAAGCCGATGTGGGCGATGTCCGAGCCCAAGGGCCCCATGCTGAAGGGGATCACGTACATCGTGCGGCCCTTCATGCAGCCCGCGAACAGGCCGCGCAGGGTCTTTTTCATCTCCGTGGGATCGGCCCAGTTGTTGGTGGGGCCGGTGTCTTCTTTGTTCGTGCTGCAAATGAAGGTGCGGTGCTCGACGCGCGCAACGTCGCCGGGGTTTGAGCGGCACAGATAGGAGGCGGGGCGCTTGGCTTCGTTGAGCTTGATAAACGTACCGCCCTGCACCATCAGGTCGCAGAGAGCGCGGTATTCCGCCTCGGAGCCGTCGCAGAGATGGATCCTATCCGGTGTGCAGAGCGCAGCCATCTCGGTGACGAGGGCTTTGACCTTGCCATTGCGAACGCCAGCAAGTGCTTTTTCAACAGATAATGGATTGTTCATCGCGCGCGCGGTGCCCCACAGGTCAGTGATGTGCGTTGGAGGTTCCCGTCAGAGCGGCCCTGGCCGCGGGCGTCCGCCCCTGGGCGGCCCGACAGTGAGCACCGTTCTTCACATGGGGGATACGGGAGCGCAAGGGGGCGACCGACAACTTTCCCATAGCTGAAATAAATATCTCCTGCTGCACTGCCGAAGCGCGGGTGCAGCAAAAGGCGCGTTTCTGGGATTTCTGGAGGGACAACCTCCGTAATGGTGGTGTGGTTCCCTGCAAAAGAAAAAACCCGGCGCTTGCGACAGCGCCGGGTTTTTAGAAGGGAGCGCGGGTGTCCGTCCCCACAGACACCCGCTGAAGCGGCGTGCCCCTAGATTGCGCTCGCGCCGCGTTCGCCTGTGCGGATTCGAACGACATCGGAGATCGGCGAGACGAAGATCTTGCCGTCGCCGATCTTGCCGCTCTGGGCCGCTTTACGGATGGCTTCAATCGCCGGCTCGAGGTGTTGATCGTCGACGACGACGTCGATCTTCACCTTCGGAACCAGATCAACAACGTACTCGGCGCCACGGTAGAGTTCGGTATGGCCCTTTTGGCGGCCGAAACCTTTGACTTCCAGAACCGTGAGGCCTTGCACACCGATATCGTTCAGCGCCTTCTTCACATCGTCGAGCTTGAAGGGCCGGATAATGGCTTCAATTTTTTTCATTGCGCGGTCTCCTGTGAGAGGGTGTGTGAACGTGAAGGAAGCGGGATGGGGACCTTGAGAATACTTCTTTAGATGTTTCCCAAGGACCCCAACCGCGCGCCCTGTTAGTTCACGACTTCGCCATGGAGGTTGATGTCCAGACCTTCGCGTTCGACATCCGTGTCGACGCGCAGCCCGACGATCAGGTCAACCACCTTGAGGATGATGAAGGTTGCCACGGCACAGTAGACGATTGTCGCACCGATACCATAGAGCTGGGTGATCACCTGGCCGCCGTTGCCTTCGATCAGTCCATGGGCTTCGATCGGGCTGATGGCTTCGCGGGCGAACACACCCGTGAGAACCGCACCGACGATACCGCCGACGCCGTGCACGCCGAAGGCGTCAAGGCTGTCGTCGTAACCCAAGGCATGCTTCAGGCTGGTGGCGCCGATGTAGCAGGCGATACCAGCGACGAGGCCGATGATCAAAGAGCCCATCGGATCGACAAAGCCCGAGGCCGGGGTGATGGCGACGAGGCCAGCAACCGCACCCGAGATGATGCCGAGGACGCTGGGTTTGCCCTTGAGTGCCCATTCGGTGAACATCCAGGACAGACCAGCAGCGGCAGTGGCGATCTGCGTCACGGCCATGGCCATACCGGCCGTACCGCTGGCAGCGACGGCGGAGCCGGCGTTGAAGCCGAACCAACCGACCCACAGCAGCGCGGCGCCGATCACCGACAGAACCAGGTTATGCGGCGGAAGCGGTTCGGTGCCGTAACCGAGGCGCTTGCCGAGAACCAGGGCGCAGACCAAGCCAGCGACGCCGGCGTTGATGTGCACGACGGTGCCACCGGCGAAATCAAGCACGCCAGCCGAGCCCAAGAAGCCGCCGCCCCAGACCGCATGCGCGATCGGGGAATAGACCACGAGGCTCCAGATGCCGATGAACAGCATCATCGCCGAGAACTTCATGCGATCGGCGAAGGCACCGGCAATCAGGGCCGGAGTGATGATCGCGAAGGTCATCTGGAAGGTCATGAACACGGACTCAGGAATTGTCCCCGCGAGTGGGTGGGTCGATTCCACAGTCATGCCGGCGAGAAACACTTTACTGAATCCGCCGACATAGGCATTGAGGCCGCCGCCGTCGGTGAAGGCAAGGCTGTAGCCGGCGACCATCCAGAGCACGGTCACCATACAAGTGATGGCGAAGCTCTGCATGACCGTGGCCAGGACGTTCTTCTTGCGGACCATGCCGCCGTAGAAGAGCGCCAAGCCCGGGATCGTCATCATAAGAACGAGCGCGGTGGAGGTGAGCATCCACGCCGTGTCGCCGGAGTTGATCGGCGAAGCAGGGGCTGCTTCTTCAGCCGCGGGTGCAGCCTCAGGTTCAGCGGCGGGTGCCGCCTCCGCTGGGGCTGCCGCAGTGGCTTCCGGTGCGGCCGCCGGAGCGGCATCTTGAGCGAACGTGGGATGCGCCAGCGAAAGCGCCGCCGCCGCCCACAGGATCGTTAGCAATGTCCTCAAAGTCTTCATTGGGTTATCTCCCCAGTTCTGAATAGGTGGCCGTACCGAAATAGGTGATTGCTAGGCTTAGAAAGCGCGCGAGAACTTCACGACAATACGGTCGTCGGCGAAGCGGCCGGCGAACTTGATGTCGCTGTCGTAGTAGCGGACGTCTGTGTCAAACCAGCCCGGGATCTTGAAGGTGCCGCCGACGTTCCAGTCGGTCAGGCTCTTGGCGCCGCGGGATTGGTCGAGGTAGCCGGCGCCGGCGCTGATGGCGAACATGTCGCCGAGCGGGATGGCCAAGGTGGTGGCGTAATAGAGCGCGTCACCGAGGTTGCCGAAATTGTCCGGCGTGTAGTTGACGCTGATGCCGGCAGTGGCGACGCCGAAGTTGTAGCCCATCTTGCCATAGACTTCCCACAGGTTATAGCCGAGCGCTTTGGGCGATCCCGGATACCAGTAGTAGATGCCGCCGACGTCATAGCTGAAATTGTCGATCGTGCCGCCGTAGCCGCCGTACAGATCGAGTTCCATGGTGGCGGCATTGCCGTCACCGAAATTCACTGCCGAGCCCCAGGTGCCGAAGTGGAAGCCCGCGCCGGTGTCCCAGTCGAGGCCGCCCTGAACGACGGCGTTATTGAAGGACTGGCTGATGCCGCGGAACATGTAGTCCGTCGCGATGGCCACGTTGCCGGTAAAGGTGCCCGGAAGCTCGCTATCAGCAGCGAATGCCGGTGCAGAGACGCCGAATGCTGCAGCCAGCAGCCCAATCTTCATTGCTTTCTTCACGTGTATACTCCTCTGAGTTCTGGTTGGGACGAAAACCGCCTTGGCAAATCGGCCTGCCAAAACGGCCAAAATCCTTCCGGGCACATGGCCCGCGGGAGGTATAGCAATCACCGTGCCAGGTTTGTGCGCCGCAACATTCATGGGGAGGGTGTGGTATTCCTGCCAAATCGCTCAAAAATGGCGGAATACCTTGCGCTGCAACATGAGAGTTGATGCTGCGCGCGTACGCCGATTGATCAAAAAATGAGCTATGAAAAATATAGCCTATTATTTGGGCATATGTGGTCGTTTGCTATGCGATATGGCGCGGTAAGTACGTAGGCCCTGCCGCGGGAGCTATTTGGCCGCGGACGCCGGGGCGTAGAAGGCTTCTGCCGCCGGATGCAGGGGCAGGGTTAGGCCCTGACGGCTGGTCTCCAGCCGCACCAGGGCGCTTAAGGGGCTGCCCTGTTTCAGGACATCGCGCGGGGCAAAGGTGCGCTGAAGGACCGCCTGAATTTCGCGCGGGGCCAGGTCTGCCCGTGAAACCAGCAGGGCCGCCAAGGCGACCGTGGTCATTTTTCGGTCCTGGCCGGGGTAGGTCTGAGCCGGGATCGTGGCGGTGATGTAGTTGGACGTGCCGGTGGTCAGCAGCGCCACGGCGTCGGCATCGAGCGGCAACAGGCGTAGGCCGTGCGCCCCGACGAAGGCCTTGAGCGCCGCGGAAGGGGTGGCGGCGGTAAAGATGACGGCGTCCTGATCGCCGCGCGCGAGGGCGGCGAAGGCCTCATTGAGCGGTGTCTGCTGAAGCGGGCCCTTCAGCGCGGCGAGTTCGACGCGGTGGGCGCGCAGGATATCGCTGGCCTCATTGAGAGCGGCCGGGCTGCTGCCGGCGAAGGCAACGCGCTTGCCGAACAGTTCGGCAACTGAAGCGATCATGCTTTTTGAGTCGACGACGACGTGGATTTTTTCCGGGTACAAGCTCGCCAGCACGCGCAGTTCGGGGAAGGTGCCGTCGCGCTCGAAGGGTCCTGCGCCTTGTGCCGCCAACTGCGCTTCGTCGGCACGCAACAGCGCAGCCGAGACGACGCCGCGCCGGAGCAAAGCCAGATTCTCGGGTGCCCCGGTGGTGGCGACATTGAGGATCGTCGGATCGGTGCCGGCGACGGAGCGCAGCACGTTCCAGGCATCGCTGTCTTCCGCCCCGCCGGCAAGCGCGATCCCGCCCGCTTCGCGTACCGCAAAGGACCGCGCGGTTTTGGCGGACTCAACGATGTTCGAACGCGGGACCGAGTCATCGAACAGGGCATCCACCGTGAGCGCCGTGTAGTCCCACCAGCTTTTCAGCAGGGCCAGCCTGTCGGGCGCAGCCGCCGGAAACGCGACATCAGTTGCGCCGGTCGTGATCGCCCAGGCCCCTTCGCGCTGTTCATAGACCAGCCGGCCGGTGACACGCAGCACATCACCGGAGCGATTGCCGTCTCTGTTGACGCCCGCCACCGCTTTTGGCGCAGCGCCGAGCAGGAGGATCAGGCTGGCGGCGTTGGCTTGGTCCCAGGTGCCGAAATCGTATGCGCGCTTCAGCTTGAGATCGGCGCGGTAGACCACCACGCGCCGTTCGCGGCGGAAATCCGGGACCACCCGGTGATCAAGACGCTCGGTATGCACGACCTCGAACAGGCCCGGCGCATAAGCGCGGTCCAGGTAGGTGACAAGATCCGAAGACAGGCCTTGCGGCGTCGGCGTGCTGTCGCAGGCCGCGACCGTCAGCATCACGACACAAGCGCCGAGAATACGGACGAACAGAATGCGCATCGTCACCGCCGCGGCCGGTCGAGGAAATCTTCAAAGTCGGCGGCATGGGGTGCGAGCCCCTTTTCGACCATGGCGCGCATCAGGTTGTCGCCCAGGCCAGCCGCGCTGACGAGCGTGGCGAGCGACGTGCTGAGCACGCCCGCTAGAAGGCGCGCGCGGTTTTCGGGTTTGGCCTCGTCGAAGAGGCGCCGTGCCTTGATGATCGACAGCTCGGCGATGAGATCGCGGTCGCCGTTCTCGGTCAGGATATTTCGCGCGACCACGAAGGCCACGAAGTCGAGCAGGCTGGAGTTCAATCGGTCGGCCTTGGCCAGGAGTTGTTCGGCGGCCGCGCGATCAACGGGGTCACCGGCGGCTGTCGTGTAGGCGCGGGCCTGTTTGAGGCGGGCGTAGGAGGCGTCACGGCGTCCATCGCTGCGCGATCCCCATTCGGCAGATGTCAGCAGGCTGCTGTCTGCGAAGTCGGCTTCGGCGCCGTTGTCGGCGGTGCAATAGACAGTGCCGCCGTCAATCGCGTCGACGACGTAGCTCCGTCCGTCCTTAGTGTAGGCGGTATCCCCCGCGCGGAACCTTGAAGGCATGGCCTCAGCCTAGCACGGATGCACGCGAATGCCGCGAACGAGGGATTTTCAACCGCGGCGGGCGAGGGGAGCTGGCTCAGCCGCTTGTGTCTGTTGGTCGATGCGCCGCTGCAAATAGGGCGAAAAATGCCCGCGATTGGCGGCCTGAACGTCGCTGCGCTGCCAATCATCGGCGCGGACGCGGGTGCGGCAGGGCTTTTTCATGCAGGCGCAGTCGAATTCGAGAAACGGACTGGAATCGGTGGTGGCGTAGTCGAAGGTGATCTCTTCGCCCGGCGCGATGGCGCGCAAGGCCACCAACGTGATCTGCCCGCGTAAGCCGCAAGTGGGGATGCAGCAGTGATTGATGAGCTCGGCGGGATCGATGCGCTCGAGCGGTGCGAGATACTGCCCGTCCTCGACCTGAACGACATAGCGGCGTAGCGACGCCGGCAAAGCCGTGGCTTCTTCCTCCGGGACAATGCGCCCGCCCCAGACCGCGACGACCTCGCCGGCGGCGACAGGCTCGACCGCAAACACGCCTTGGCCGATTTTGTCGTTGCACAGACGCACGGTCAGTTTTGGCGAGAGATGATTGGAGGTGCTGCGGGTATCGCTCGGTGCGTCCATGGGATTGCGGCGTGTGGTTATGACAATTTTTGCAGCACGAAGATCATACGCCGCGAAGCGGGCGAGTTGTCCATGCGTAGGCCGGGTATAAAGTCGCCGTAGCAGTCGACGACACGCAAGCCCCCGGCAAGCTTGGTCAGGGCCACGAGTTCCTGCGGTGACAGATAGCGTTCACGGGCGCGGTCGCGGTAGAGGGTCTCCTTGCCGTGTTCGATGACACGGAGAGTCGTTTCGACTTCAGCGACCTGTGTGAAAGCGTCGTGGCGGGGATTGTTGACCGCCCACTTGATCTCGACCTTCGTGCCGTTCTTCTCGCCCGAATAGACGTGATTGCCATAGCCATGCATCGAACAGTCGCGCGGATGCGTGAGTTCGAACAGATATATGCCCTGCGGCGTCAGGTTGGCGGCAACGGTTTTGAAATGATCGACGATGTCGTCGTTGTCGGAGAGACAATCGAGGCTGTCGTACATGGTGATGATCGCATCGACGGCGTGCGGCAGCTTGAAGCCGCGCATGTCGGCGGCAATCCAATGCACGTCGACGCCATCGTCCTTGGCTTTGTCGCGTGCGAAGTCGATCATCTCGGGCCTGAGGTCGAGGCCGAAGGTCTCGACGTTCTGTTTGGCGAAGGCGCGGGCGTGGTAGCCGGGCCCGCAGGCGATCTCGAGCAGCGACCGCAAGGGACGGCCGTTCAGGCGCGCGTATTCAGCGAAGATGAAATCGACCTCACGGCTGATGTCGCGGCTGAAGGCGATATCGTAGTAGCCGGCGCGGGCGTAAACCTCGTTGAACTCGGCCATCTACTGAAGCCGGCGCAACCGGCTTTTCCCCATAACGACCCAAACCCGCGCGAGCATGCCAGCCGCTGGGTAAAAAGCAATTGGGAAAGCGAAGGTGCTAGCGCCGCTTCTTGCGGCGCGCGGCGGTCTTGTGGCCGCGGATACGGCGCCACCACCGCTTCAGGACGACGGTGGCGCGGCGCGTGAAGCGACGGATGATGGGGATGTCGATGGCCAGGACGGCCAGGCCCATCGGCACCATCCAAAATCCAAGAATGGGAAGAAAACCGACCAGCCCCCCGACTGGCCTGATGGTTTTTTTGTACCAGCGGAACTGAGACTACTGCATAGCTGATGTCCCATCTAGATGGGACATCAGCGGCGCCAAAGTTTGCGGTGCCGGTGGGCGGTAACCGAGCGAGGAGTGTGGTCTGACCGTATTGTAGTGG
>CANKHC010000110.1 GCA_947481595.1 Fidelibacterota bacterium | reverse complement strand
GACACCCCTTTGCCCGATATCCTGTTGGCGGTGTTGAGTTTCCCCTAGTGTTTTAACGCGATCGTTTTTACTGTGGCGCGCATTAACGCGGTTGGGGACGGCGCGTGGGTTTGTACGTCATGGTTTGTTATGATCAGCGCGGTGTGGTGCGCCACGCCTGTGCGATCGACGCGTCCGACGAGGAAAGCGCGGGCGTGCAAGCGCACCGCTTGTTCCTGAACCTAGGACTTCCCGGCTACGAGCTGTGGATGGGCCGCACGAAGGTTTCCGAACACTTCATCGGCAAACGTCCCGGCGCCCCCTTCGCCCTGCCTGACGATCAACAGGGCAGCACGCGCATCTCCTTCGCCGGACTGCAATTCAGATAATTAGACGGTCACCAGACCAAGCGGCTTGTAAGCGAGCTGCGGGAAGACGTTGGCCGTCTTCTCCTGCCCCATGCGCTTGGTGAGGACTTCGGCGATCACCTGACGGCTGTCGGTGGTGACGACAAGGTCGCCGCCATCGAGGTCCTTGTCCTTGAGGCCGGGCCACTGGCCGTAGATCTTGCCGCCGGTGATGCCGGCCCCCGCGGCGATCATCACCGAAGCCGCACCATGATCGGTGCCCATGTTGGCGTTCTGCTCGACGCGGCGGCCAAACTCGGTCTGGGCGACGATGGTCACGCGCTTCATCAGCTCCGGCCCTAAGTCGTCGGTGAAGGCGAAGATCGCGTTGGAGAGTTCCTCAATCGAATTACTGAAATTGTTGCGGATGTTGTCGTGATGATCCCAACCGCCGACGTCAACGGTCGCGACTTCGAGGCCGATGTTGAGCTTCAGCGCCCGCGCCAGCGGCTGAAGCGCTTGCGAGACGCTGCCGTAGGTGTAGTTGGGATTCTCCGTGCGCGGCAGTGCTGCGAGTTTGCTCTTGACGACATCAGCCATCTGCAGGGTTTTGCGCACCGACAGCTCGGAAGGTGTGTTGCCCTTGTTGAGGACGCGCATGAGGTCGGAGCGCTCGTTGTCGAGGTAATACTGCAACGCTTCGAGCTCGGTGGTCGGCACGATGCCGGCCGTGCCGCGCAGAGGCGTGGTGCCGATCAGTGAGTCGGCGGTGGCCAGGAATTCCGACGCCGGTCCGGTGCGCGAATTGAGGTGGCGCGTCAGCCAGCCGGTGTTCGACAAGATCTCGCCGTCGACGGCGCCTTTATCGACCATTTCCTGGACTTCGAAATGGCTGCGCAATGCGGTGGGATTGCCGGCGGCGTGAATGAACGCCACCTGTTTAGCGTTGAACATCAAACGCAATTGCTCGGCGTCGGGATGCAAGAACATGGGCACGCCGTCCAGCGCCCCGATGTTGCGCCCGCGGTTGATCCCCGTCGTTTGCAGGCCGATGGCGCCGCGCTTGGCTTGGTAGTCGCCGGAATCGGCGGGACCCAGCAACATCAACCCGTCCATGCCGAAACGCAGGAAGATATAGACCAGGATGTTGCGCTGGCCTTCGGTGTCGGCGGCGAAGGCAACATTGAGACCTGGCGCCCAGGGCATCATCGATGCCCCAGCCGCCATCTTCAACATCGAACGCCGTGAAACGGTCATCGATCCCTCAGTGGTAGACAAACTCGGGTGCGGTCGCGAGCACCGAGATGAATTTAATGCCGAAGCCTTCGCGGAAGAACGGCCCGCCGCCGTAGCCTTCGAACAGGCGCCCCACCGCCGTGGTCACCGCCGCCATGGCTTCGTTGCTCAGCCGGTATCCGATCACGCGGCCCACCCAGAATTCCGCGGTCTGGATCGCCGACTTCTGCACGTCGAGCGGCGTCTGCGCCAGGTAGTCCACTTCCATGTACGAGCTGTAAGTCATGTACTGCAGCTGGTTCCAGACGCCGATATTGGTGGAGGTGTTGAGCCAGAACTCGTTGTCGTCGGGTCTGCCGTCAGGTGTTGGCCAGCCGAAAGGCGTGTCGGAAACCGCGTTCAGAAAATAGCTGTAGTAGGGACTGGGCTGTACCTGGGAATCGGTGACGCGCGCGAGCGCGATCAGGCGTTCATAGGGGCGGCGCACTTTGGTTTGCGGACCTTCGCCGATCTCGGGGCCGTCCAGCAGGATCGCGCGTAGGACATTTTTGATCTGGTCGGGCTTGTAGTCGTTCGCCACCCAGGCGGCGCGCGCACGCGCCAGCACCGCCGCCGGCGGATTCTCGCCGAAGATATGCTTGCAAAGCTTGGTGGTGAGGAAGGTCGCCGTGGCGGGGTGGGCACTCACCAGATCGAGTACCTTGTTGCCCTGCGCGACGCCTTTCAATGTCGAGAGGTCGAAGCCCAGGAAGCGTCCAGCGTTTTCGTTGTGCTGGACCGGATTGAACATGAACTCGCCGGTGCTGATCGGATTGTAGTTGCCGATCGTTTGGTAGCCTTTGTTGATCGTCCACCCGGAGAGTGCGCGCGCGGCTTGGATGACGTCGTCGTCGGTAAATCCGAGCTGGCTGTAGTCTTTGCCCTCGGTGTTTTTACCGTAGTAGACGCCGCGGCCCATGGTGTGCAGCTCCATCACCTCGCGGGCGTAGTTCTCGTTGGGGTGGATGGCGTTGCTGTCGGCATTGTCGAGGTACGAGAGCATCGCCGCCGAGATCGCCGTGCCGTGGATCAGCTGGCGGAACATTCCGAAGACGTAAGGGCGGATGACGTCGCGGTCGTACGGGATCAAGGAATACATGACGTCGAGGCCCTTGAGCGTCGAGACGCTGAAGTGATTGAGCCAGAAGTCGGTCATGTATTCGCGCAGCTGATAACGGCTGTGAGCGTTGCGAATGAACACCGTCGACATCAACTCGTCGATGGGACGGGTCGATTCAGGGTAAGCGCTGCGGAACAACTCTTCCCATTGTGTGCGCCAGAGCTGCACGGCCGGCATCCACGGATATTTGAGCGGGCGCATTTCATCGACCGCCGGCCAGTTCAGCGTTTCGGACTTATAAGCGTCGTATTGGATGCGCAGCTTGCGTGAGCGCAGATAGGCATCGAGGGCGGGGTCGTCGCCGACCGGCGGGGCGAGTTGGTCCTCGACCCAAGCGCGCCAACCGATGCGCTTGACCTCTTCAATGTCGCGGTCGCGCGCGCCGAAGGTGACGCGGTTGAGGGCGATCTGTTCCCAGCTAGGTTTGTCGGGGAGCATGTCAGGACGAGCGGGTACGGCGAATCATGGCCGTTACATTAACACATACTCTTACTAAAAGTTGAGTAGGTGTAGGGATAAATCCCTATGGGCGATAAGGGTATGGGGTGTGAAAAGCCCTAAAAAGAAAACGGACACAAGCCTTTAAGGCCCGTGCCCGTTTGATCAAGGGTCGGTCGGTTAGACTGCCGCGCCCTGGCGGCCGTTCTTGTTGAGCGGCAGGTCGCGGATGCGTTTTCCGGTGGCGGCGAAGATGGCGTTGGCGATGGCCGGCAGGGTCGGCGGCAGCGCCGGTTCACCCAAGCCCGTCGGGTTGTTGTTCGACTTGAGGAAGTGCACCTCGACCGGGGCCGCCTGCTTCATGCGCAGAAGCGGGTAGGTGTCGAAGTTGCCTTCGACCGTCGAGCCGTTCGCGATGGTGATCTCCTGGCCGAGGATCTGACTGACGCCATCGAGCACCGCGCCCTGCACCTGGTTCTCGGCGCCGGAGAGATTGACGATGTGACCGCCGACGTCGCCCGCGGTCCAGACTTTGACGATCTTGGTCTGACGCGGATCATTGCCAGGCACGCTGACTTCGGCGACATGGGCCACGTAGCCCTGGTGCGAGAAGTAGTAGGCGAGACCCAGGCCGCTGCCCGGCGGCAACGTGCGTTTGCCCCAACCGGATTTCTCCGCGACGAGTTTCAGCGTCGCCGACATGCGCTCCGGCACGAAGGTGGCCGGCGTCGGAACACCGGCTGCCGCAGCGACGGGAGCCTGTGCGGCGACGCGGCGCGTCGAAAGCAGATCGAGGTGGAACTCGAGCGGGTCGCGGCCGGCGGCGTGCGCGATCTCATCCAGGAACGACTGGAAGACGAAGGCGAAGCCGTTGCTGCGCGGCGCGCGTAAGGGGCCCGTCGGTGTGCCGAGAGAAATCAAGCTGGCGCCGAGATCGAAGTTGGTGATGAATTCCGCCGGGAATTCCATGGGGCCCATGGCGGCGTTGGCGGCGAAGGTGCCGTTCTCACCGAAGCTGACGAAGTGGTCAGAGAGCGCCACCAAACGTCCTTGTGCATCGAGGCCCGCTTTGAAGTTGTGGAATCCGGCGGGGCGGTAACAGTCGTGACGCATATCGTCTTCGCGCGTCCAGACGAGTTTGACCGGTGCGCCGACTTCACGCGACATCCAGGCTGCTTCGACGGAGGGCTCGACGCTGCCGCGGCGTCCGAAACCGCCGCCGGCACGCACCATTTGCACGGTGATATCCGCCTCAGGGATTCCCAAGGCGCGGGCGACTTGCGTGCGCGCGTTGCCCGGCGCCTGTGTCGGCATCCAGACTTCGACCTTACCGTCCTTGAAGTGCGCAGTAGCGTTCTGCGGTTCCATGGTGGCGTGCGACAGGAACGGATAGCTGTAGGACGCTTCGATCACCTTGGCAGCTGTGCTGAACGCCTTCGGCGCATCGCCGTCCTTGCGGATCGACATCTCGGGTTTTTGCGGCGCGAGAGCCGCGGCACGCGCGGCGAAGCCTTCGCTGCTCTGCGAGACCGCGGCGCGGTTGTTCCACTCGACGCGCAGGCGGCGGCGAGCAAGGTTGGCCTGCCACCAGCTATCGGCGACAATGGCGACACCGCCGGAAAGTCCAGCATTCAAGCCCACTTCTTTATCGTTGATGGTGCCGGGCACGATGAAGGCCGCGCGCACGCCCGGCATGGATTTGACGTCCTCCAGGTTAGCACTCTTGACCGTGCCGCCGAACACCGGCGCTTTTTCGAAGGCGGCGTGCAACATGCCCGGCACGCTGACATCGACGCCGTAGAGCGGTTTGCCATGCACGATGGCGGGGCCATCAACATCCTTCTTGGAGGTGCCGATGATCTTGAAGTCCTTCGGATCCTTGAGCGCGACGGTCTTCAGGTCCGGCACCTTCACGGTCGCAGCTTTGGCGGCGATCTGGCCGTAGGTCAGCGTGCGGTTCGAGGCAGTGTGCGTGATGACGCCGTTCGCGGTGGTCAGTTCGCTTTCGGGAACCTTGAGCTGCTTGGCGGCGGCTCCGACCAGCATCTGGCGCGCGGCCGCACCGACGCGGCGCAAATTGTCCCAATTGCGCGGGATCGATGTGGAGCCGCCCGAAGACTGCGGACCGAAGCGCGTGGGATCGTAGGCGGCGGTCTCGACGCGGACGTTGTTCCAATCGACGTCGAGTTCGTCGGCGATGATCATCGGCAGTGAGGTCTTGATGCCTTGGCCGATTTCGGGGTTCTTGGCCGCGATGGTGACGATGTTATCGGGTGCGATGCGGATGAAGGCGGTGACTTCAGCTTCCGACACACTGGCTTGCGCGCCGGCGAGAGGGGCGAGTTTGAAGCTGATCATCAGGCCGCCGCCCAAGGCAGCGCTGGCCTTGAGGACATCGCGGCGGGACGCTTTGGGTGATTGAATGTTCATGTGTGCCTTCCTTACGCGACTTCGCCGCTGGCCATCTTGATGGCCGTGCGGATGCGGTTGTAGGTGGCGCAGCGGCAAATGTTGCCGCTCATGTGAGTGTCGATGTCGGCGTCGGTGGGCTTGGGCTTGCTGTTGAGCAAGGCGGTGGCCGACATGATCTGGCCGGGCTGGCAGTAGCCGCACTGGGCGACGTCAACCGCGAGCCAGGCTTCCTGGACTTTCTTACCCGTGTCCGTCTCGCCAATGGCTTCGATGGTGGTGACATCCGATGTGCCGACGCCGGCGATGGGTGTCACGCAGGAGCGCATCGCGACGCCGTTGATGTGCACGGTGCATGCACCGCACAGCCCGGTGCCGCAGCCGAACTTGGAGCCTTTCAGATCGAGCGTGTCGCGCAAGACCCACAAAAGCGGTGTCGCGGCGTCGACGTCGACGGTGTGCGTGGTTCCATTGACCTTCAGGGTGTAAGCCATGTGTCCTCCACTTCGGTTTTGCGCGGCTGCCGTCCAAGCCCTCTGGAGAGGCAGCGCAAGTGCCGCTAACATAGCATTTTCCCGGCCCTCGATGGAGCCTCGCGGCAAACAAAGCCGCAGTTACATTGAGCGCGATGTGATTGTCAGGATATTTCGTCGCGCGGCGATTTTTGCGCGCGTTTCAAGAGGTTTGCATGGGCCACGACCATTCACACGATCATCCGCATGGCGCCCACGGCGAAGCGGTGGATTGGAAAGAGCACGGGGTGAAGGTGATCCCCGGCGATCAGCTCGACACCAACACCGCGCAGACTCCGGGCATGAACCGGGCCGCGGCCATCAACTTGGCGCGCGTGGGGGCGCAGAAGATCTGGGCCGGCACCGTGCACATTCATCCCAATGCCAAGACCGGCGCGCATCATCACGGCCATCTCGAGAGCGTGATCTATGTGGTCAAAGGACGCGCGCGCATGCGCTGGGGCGAGAAGCTGGAGTTCACCGCCGAGGCCGGGCCGGGCGATTTCATTTTTGTCCCGCCTTATGTGCCGCACCAGGAGATCAACGCCAGCACCGATGAAACCTTGGAGTGTGTTCTGGTGCGCAGCGACAATGAGGCGGTGGCCATCAACCTCAATATCGAGCCGATCGAGAAGCCCGAGACCGTGCTGTGGGTCGATCCGGTCCACCGGGCGCCATCCTAAGGGAACCGATAGGTCCGCTGCGTAGTTGTAACTCCGATGGTATGTCAGCGCGGAGTAGCATGATGGCGACGGTTCTGGTTATCGAAGACGGTGCGGCGATGCGCCATGTTTACAGCGCGGCGCTGAAGAAGGCCGGACACGACGTCCTCGAAGCTGACGGCGGTGGTGAAGGTCTGGCCCTCGCGGCCAAGAAAAAGCCCGACGCTATCGTGCTCGACCTGGTCATGCCCGACCTATCTGGTTGGGACGTGATCCGGCGCCTGCGCGCAGATGCGGCGACGGCGGAGATTCCCGTGCTGGCGATTTCGGCAGAGTCCCATGAGTCGCTCGACGGCGACGACGCCTTCCTGCTCGGCTGCAACCGCTTCCTAAAAAAGCCCATCAAGCTCGGCGTTCTGATCGGTGAAGTCGCGGAGCTCGTGCGGCACTAACCTAGATCGTGGGAGTCACGTATTTGGCCATGCTCTCGATGGCTTGATCGTACTGCGGCGGCGGCGGTGGGCCGGCCTCCAGGCTTGCGAACAAATCTTCTCCCGCAAGCCAACGCGCCTCCGCGTTCTCTTCGGCAAAGATCGCCGCGAGGAGAGTGTTCATCTCGTAGACTTTTGCCGAAAGTTTGGTGAGGCGAAGGGCCACCGCCAAGATGATGCGTGCGGCATACAGCACCTGCACCGTGTCGTTGGGCATGGGGATGTCGGTGACCTCGCCGCGGTCGAACATCTTGAGACAGGCTTGGAGGTCCACCGAGACGAAACCGCGGCACCCGATGGGCCGGCCTTCATAGATCGTGCACAGCGCATCTTCGAGCATCGGGCAGAACTGACGCGCGTTGAGGCGTTCCTGGAGCGGCAACGGGCCGAACGACTTTGCCGCCTCTTTGATCGCTGCCACCACCTTCGGCCGCTTGCGGAGCTGGGCTGCCACCCAGAAAGCTTCCGGCGCGGTGACGACGACCGGCTGCGTGCAGCAGTAGGAGCAGCCTTTGCGGCAGGCGATCATCTTCGTGGCCTGCTCCGGCACGGTGCGGTCGAAGACCGCGGTGATGTGGGCGACGGCGTCGCTGCACGGAGAGGCACTCTGTTCGCTGCGCAGGAGGTGGACGAGGTGGCGCACATGGGCGGCGGCAGGGCGCGGGTCATTGCCCATGTACAAGGGCAGGCCGATGATCTGCTGATCCATGCGGTGCAGCGTACGCCGGTCCGCGCGGGAAAGTCTGTCGCTCATGAGACGAAAATGCGGTTAGCGGTTGCGGTCGAATTCGCGGTCGTTGGCGCGTATCAAGGGCGTCGAGAAGAATATCATGATCAACCCTCCCGCTAGCAGTAAGCCACCGATCACATACATGGCCGGCGTCGTGCTGCCGGTGATGTCCTTGACCATGCCGACCATGGTCGGGCTGACGATCCCGCCAAGTTGACCCAAGGAGTTGATCATCGCGATGCCGCCGGCCGCCCCTGCGCCCGTGACGAGCTTTGGCGGCAGCGCCCAGAACGTGGGAATCCCGCCGGTGACGCCGGCGCCGATGATCGCGAGGGCCAAGACCAGGATGAAAATATTCTGCGCGAAGAATCCGACCATCGCGAAGCCGATCGCCGCCGCGAACAGACAGCCGATGAGATAAGGCCTGCGGTGGCCCGTGGCATCGGCGTGACGGCCGATCAGCACCATGGAGATGGCCGCGCAGGTATAAGGTATGGCGGTGAGGAAGCCGATCAGGAGGTCGCTGCCTTGGCCCGCGGTGCGGATCAGATCCGGTGCCCAGAAATTGAGGCCGTAGGCGCCCATCTGAATCATGAAATAGACCAGACCCAGCGTCAGGAAACCGGGAGTCCTGATGGCGCCCATCAGAGAGGCGCCTTTGCCGCCCTGCGGCGTGCGGTCGAGGATCTTCAGGTATTCGCGCTTCTCGTCGGCGCTCAGCCATTTGGCGTCCTCGACGCGGTTGTCGAGGAACTTCAAGACGACGAAGCCCAAGAGGATGCAGGGCATGCCGCCGAACAGGAACACCCAGTGCCAGCCGGGACGGCCCGCGAGGCCGTCGCTGTAGGTCAGCAGCATGCCGGTGATCGGTCCACCGAAGGCCCCCGAGAAGGCTTGCGCGAGGAACAGGTAGGACGTCGCGCGGCCGCGGTAGGACGTGGGGAACCAGGTCGACATGTAGTAGATGATGCCCGGCGAGAACCCGGCCTCGAGCCCGCCGATGACAAAGCGCAGGGCGTAGAACTGCCACTCGGTGGTGACAAATATCATCAGCATCGTCGCGATGCCCCAGGTGATCATGATGCGCGCGATCCACTGGCGCGTGCCGACACGGTACATGATCATGTTGGAAGGAACTTCGAAGAGCACGTAGCCGACGGTGAACAAACTCGCCCCGATGCCGTAGGCAGTGTTGCTGATGCCCAGGTCGACCTGAAGAGCTGCTTTGACGAAGCCGATGTTGATGCGGTCGAAGAAGGCAAAGAAATAGCAGACGACGATCAGTGGCATGAGGCGGAAGAGCGCCTTGCGCACAATCGGCAGGCTTTCCGCGGAAATCGCGCGCGGCACGGGCGCCGTGATCGTGCTGTCTACCAAGGTATCCCTCCCCAAAATCCGATCAGGCGAGCAACGCCTTGACCGCCGCCGGTGTGGGATGAAGGTCCAGTGTCCTCCCCGCCTTCATCACTTGTCCCGGCATATCGTGCCCCAACAACGCCGGCAATTTACGCGCTTCGGCGATAAGGGCGGGCAAGTCTAGCCCGGTCTTTAAGTCCATGTCATGGGCCATATTGGCGAGGTCTTCGGTGCAGATATTCCCCGAGGCGCCCGGCGCAAAGGGACAGCCGCCGAGGCCACCAAGGGCCGAATCGAAGCGCCACGCACCCTTATTGTAAGCGGCCAGGACATTGGCGAGGCCGAGGCCGCGCGTGTTGTGAAAATGCAGTGTCAGCGCCGCGGGCGGAATCAGCGCGAGCACCCGTTCGACGAGTGCAGCGACCTGCGCCGGATTGGCCATGCCGGTGGTGTCGGCCAAAGTGATGCCGTCGACACCGAGATCGAGATAACGGCGCACGATCTCAAGCACGCGCTCGGGCGCCTGGCGGCCTTCGAAGGGGCAACCGAAAGCTGTCGCCACCGAACCGTTGAGCAGCACGCCGCTGCTTTTGCCCAGCTTGGCGACGTCTGCAAAGACGCGCAGCGACTCAGCGCCCTGCATGCGGACGTTGGCGAGGTTGTGGGTATCGCTGGCCGACATCACCATGTTGAGTTCATCGGCGTCGGCGGCCAGCGCGTTCTCCGCGCCCTTCATGTTGGGCACCAACGCCACATAGATGATCCCCGGCGTGCGCCGGATTCGGGTGAACACTTCGGCAGCGTCGCGCAAGGCCGGGATCGCTTTGGGCGACACGAAGGAGCTGACCTCGATGCGCGAGAACCCCATGGTAGAGAAGGCGTCGATCAGGCGGATCTTTTCCTCGGTCGGGACCCAGGTCGGTTCAATCTGGAGTCCGTCACGCGGTGAAACTTCCTGAATGACGATGTCGGGTTGTTCCTTCATTTGACGGCTCCGCTGGCTTTGAGGGCCGCGATCTCGCTTTCACTGTAGCCCACACCTTTGAGTACTTCGGCGCTGTGTTCTCCGAGCGTGGGCCCGACCCAGCGGACTTCGCCGGGAGTTTCCGAAAGCTTGGGCACGATGCCGGGGGCGGCCACCTTGGTGCCATCGGGAAGTTCCATCTCGCCGATCATCTCGCGCGCTTGGAAATGTGGATCAGTGGCGATATCGGCGATGGAGTAAAGCCGCCCGGCCGGCACTTCGGCGGCTTCGAGCACTGTGAGGATTTCGTCGGTGGCGTGCGCAGCCGTCCAGTCGGCAATGGCCTTGTCGATCTCGGCATTGCGTTT
>CANKHC010000109.1 GCA_947481595.1 Fidelibacterota bacterium | reverse complement strand
GGTGGCCAGGATCACCAGGCCGAGCACGACCGATTTGGTGGCTGCCGCGCCGACGTAGGCGATGATCACCTCAATCGTGGACACAGGGGCCGACAACAGTTCGTAGATCGTGCCGACGAATTTGGGGAAGTAGATGCCGAAGGAGCCGTTGAACAGGCCTTCGGTGAACAGGGTCATCATCATCAGGCCCGGGACGATGAAGGCGGCATAGGGCACCCCGCCGACATCGGACATTCGGCTGCCGATGGCCGACCCGAACACCACGAAGTACAGCGATGTGGTGATCACCGGCGTGACCAGGCTTTGCCAGATGGTGCGCATGAAGCGCGCCATCTCGAAGCGGTAGATCGCGGCCACGCCGTACATATTGAATGTCATGGCCTTCAATTCCGGTTCACGAGGTCGACGAAGATGTCTTCGAGCGAACTTTGGCTGGTGTTCAAATCCTTGAAAACGATGCCGAGCTCGCTCATGCGGCGCAGGATCGCCGCAATCGCGCCGGGGTTGGCCGTGCCGTCGAAGGCGTAGTGCAGTTCGTGGCCATCGGCTTTGAGTTCGAGTTTCCACTCGGCCAAGCCCACGGGGATCTCCTTCATGGGCTCTTGCAGGACCAGCGTGAGTTCCTTTTTGCCGAGCTTTTTCATCAGCACGGCCTTGTCCTCGACCACGATCAGCTCGCCCTTGTTGATGACGCCGATGCGGTCCGCCATCTCCTCGGCTTCTTCGAGGTAGTGGGTGGTCAAGATGATAGTCACGCCGCTTTCGCGCAGTTTGCGCACCATCTCCCACATGTCGCGGCGCAGCTCGACGTCGACGCCGGCGGTGGGTTCGTCGAGGAACAGAATTTGCGGCTCGTGCGCGAGTGCCTTGGCGATCATCACGCGCCGCTTCATCCCCCCCGACAAGGTGCGGATGTTGGATTTGCGTTTGTCCCAGAGTGAGAGATCCTTCAGCACGCGTTCGACGAGGTCCGGGTTGGGGGCCCGGCCGAACAATCCACGGCTGAAAGTCACGGTCGCGAGGACAGTCTCGAAGGCGTCGGTGTGGAGTTCTTGGGGCACCAAGCCGATCTTCATGCGCGCCTGGCGGTAGTCGCGCTGGATGTCGTGGCCGTCGGCGATGACGGTGCCGCCGCTCGGTGTAACTATGCCGCAGACAATGCTGATCAGAGTGGTCTTGCCGGCGCCGTTGGGGCCCAGGAGCGCGAAGATCTCGCCGCGCTTGATCTCAAGGTTGACGCCCTTGAGGGCATGCAGCCCGGACTTATAGGTCTTGGTGAGATTGGAAATCGTAACAATGGCGGACATGGCACCTTCCCCGGCGGCGGCAGAAGCTAGCGGGTGGGGAGGCCTTTGCAAGGGGGAGAATTGTTCGCCCTAGCGCTTGACAGCGTTGTAAAACAGCAACGGGTAGGCGCCAAAGAGCTTCAGGCGTGTCGCCGATTGCTGGAGCAGCCAATCGCAGCGTCCGGGCTCAAAACCCGCCGCTGCCAGCATGTCGGGAAAGTCCCGGCCGTAGATGCGGAAGTGGTGGTGCACATCGGGGTCCGGCACGCGCCAGTCGGCGGTTTCGGCCATGTACATCTGTTCAGGGACAGAGATGTTCAGAACACCGCCCTGCGGCAGCACGCGGGCCATTTCCTTGAGCGCGCCGGCGTCGTCGATGACGTGTTCCAGAACACGGTGAACGATGATGACATCGAACTGCCCTTCGGTGAAAGGCAGTGCGCAGAGGTCGACATAGTGGTCCACGTTCTCGGCAAAGCCGTCGGCGGTGGCGTAAGAAAAGCCGACCTGGCGCGCCGCCTCGAGCATCCACGGGCGGCATTTGGCCTCTGGGGCGATGTGTAGCACGCGCTTGCCCTTCAGTATCTCGGTGTTCTCCGAGAAGTAGAAGCGCAAGGCGCTGCCACGGTCGACGCCGGTCATATCAAAGGTGCGCAAGTCGAAACCGTAGTTGCGCGAAGCTTCGTCGTTACAGGCGGCAATGCACGCGCGCAGCGGATCTCCGGGTTCCAACAACGGCAAGGTCTTGTGAGGCATACCGCGGGCGATCTGCAGGTCTACCAAGTCTTCCAACATGGCGCGTCGCAGCGCCGGATCGGCCGTCTTCGAGAGCGTGTCGCGATAGAAGCGCACGCGGTCCTGGCCAGCCGCGACCGGGTCGAGGCGCTTGACCTGCCAGCAGTAGATGTCGAACACCGCACTGGCATTCTCGCCCGTCACGGGCAGACGCAGCTCGGCCAGCGCCGGGTAGCGCCGTTCTAGGAAGCGGCACTGGCGTACGTAAATCTGCTGGATATTGGCGAGGCGGCCGGTCATGCCCTCAGCCATAGGCCAAGGTCTTTAACGTTTCGTTGAGATGTTAGGGCCCCACACGATCAGGGGCGCGGTCGGGCATGACGAAACGCGCGAGGGCCGGCAGCAGGATGATGGCACCCAACATGTTGGCCATGAACATAAAGGCCAGCAGCAGGCCCATGTCGGCCTGGAACTGCAGGGCCGAGAAGATCCAGGTGCCCACGCCGATGGTCAGGGTCAGGCCGGTCATGACGACGGCGTTTCCCGAGACTTGCAGGGTATGGAAGAACGCCTCGTTGAGGTTCATGCCCTGCGCCATGAGCGTCTTGAGCCGGGCGAAGATATAGATGCCGTAGTCGACGCCGATACCCACGCCCAACGCGGCGACGGGCAGCGTCGAGACCTTGAGGCCGATGTCGAAGAACGCCATGAGCATGTAACATAGCATCGACACCAGGATCAGCGGCAAGATGATGGCCACTGTCGGCCGCCAGGAACGGAAGAGCGCTAAGCACAGCACAATGATTGCGGCGTAAACCCACAGCAGTATCTTGAATTCGTTGTCGGCGACGACTTCGTTGGTCGCCGCCATCACGCCGACGTTGCCGGTTGCCAGCTTGAAGCGGTGCTGGTCGGAGTCGTTTGCCGCGGCGAAGGATTTTACTGCATTCACCACCCCGGCGATGCTTTCCGCCTTGTGGTCGGCCATGAAGATCACCACCGGCATGACGCTGCAGTCGCGGTTGAGCAGGCCGGTGGTTGTTTCCACGCCCTGGGTCGCCTGTACCAAAGTCTGCGGATTGCGCGGCAGCACGCGCCATTTCAAGTTGCCTTCGTTGTAGCCCGCGTTGGTCAGCTTGGCGGCTTGCGGCATCGACAACGTCGAGCGTACCGCCGGCAGGTTGGCGATTTCCCATTGGAAGCGGTCGATGGTGTCCATGACGGCATAGTTGATACAGCCGTTGGGAATGGTCTCGACAATGGTCTGGATAATGTCGGTGCCGATGGAGAAGCGCTGGGTGATCAGCGCGTCGTCCTGGTTGTAGCGCGAGTCCGGACGCAGTTCGGGCACGCCCACCAGCACGTCGCCGATGCGCACGTTCTGGGATTGCACAAAGGCGAAGGCGCCGAGGGCGACACTGACGGCGATCGCGGCAATGGCTCGACGCGGCTGTGTGAAGGAGGCGAGGAAGCGCCACAAGGGCTCGCGCCGCTTGGTGGCCGCCTCCAGGCGCTGTTTGTAGCCCTCGCCGGGGTGCATGTAGGAGGCGAGCAGCGGGATCAGGAAAATGTTGGTGAGGATCACGCAGCCGACGCCGATGCTGGCGGTGATGGCCACCTCCTGGATGATGCGGATATCGATCAAGAGGATTGTCAGGAAGCCGAAGACGTCGGCGAGGGCCGCCACCGCGCCGGTCAGCACCAGTTTGCGGAAGGCGTTTTTGGCCGCCGAGAAGCCGTCCATGCCTTCCATAATGCCTTCGCCGATGACGTTGATCTTCTGCACGCCGTGCGAAACGCCGATGGCAAAGACCAGGAACGGCACCAGGATCGACATGGGATCGAGACCGAAGCCGAAGACCGTCAGCAGGCCTAAGTTCCAGACCACCGCGATCAACGAGCAGATCAGCGGCAAGGCCATCATGCGCACGGAGTGGGTGAAGTAGTAGACCAGCACCGCCGAGATCAGGAACGCGACGATGAAAAAGCCCACGACGCCGAGCGCGCCGTCGGCCACGTCGCCGATCACCTTGGCGAAGCCGACGATATGAATGCTGAATTCGGGCGTCTGGAATTTGTCCCGGATGGCGGTCTCAAGTTCATCGGCCACCCGGAAGTAGTCGAGCTTTGCGCCCGTCGCCGGGTCGAACTCGACCAACTGCGCACTTACGAGCGCGGCTGTGAAATCATTGGCCACGAGGCGGCCCACCTGCCCCGACTTCAGGACGTTCTCGCGCACCTGCGCCAGTTTCTCGGGCGTGGGCTGAAAATCCGCCGGCACGACGTTGCCGCCAGCAAAGCCGCCCTCAACGATCTCCACGAAGCGCACATTCGGTGTGAAAATCGACATCACCGTCGAGCGGTTGACGCCGGGCAGCAGGAAGACGGCATCGCTGACGTCCTTCATCACCTTGAAGAATTCGGGCGTAAAGATGTCGCCCTTTTCCGCTTTCACGGCGATCAGCAGGCGGTTGGCGCCGCCGAACTCGCCCTGGTGCTGGAGGAAGGTCTGGATGTAGGGATGTTTGAGGGGCAGCTGCTTCTCGAAGCCGGCGTCGACTTTCAGCTGCGAGGCTTCATAGCCCAGCACCAAGGTGATGATCGCAAAGAAGGCGAGTGCCACCGCGCGGTGGCCGTAGATCAAGTCAGCCAGGCGATCAACGAAGCGGTTCACTGCTTGATCTCCGCGGCGGCATGAGCACCCTTTTCGCCGAAGACTAGAAGCTTGCCGGACGTGGTCTCAACCGCGCCGGCCAACGCTTCTCGATCCGTCAGCGTGCTGAGCACGAAGGCCGTGCCGTCTTTGCTCGTCAAGACGACGCCGGACAGACCCGTCACGACGATGCCGCCGTCGGCACGCTGCGCCGCGCCGGTCAGCGAAACCTCGGTGCCGGTGTCGATCTTCGTCCAGGTCCGCGCCGCATCGGCGCTGCGATAAAGGTTGCCGCGCAGACCGTAGATAAAAAGGGTCCCGTCAGATGTCGCCAGCACACCGAACCATGTGCCGTCATAAGGTGACGGCAGGAGTTCCCAGATTTCGCCGCCGTCGGTGCTTTTGAAGATACCGCCGGTCTCACCCACGGCCAGCAAGGCGCCGTCCAGGGTGCGGACGACGGAATAAAGGTGCGGCTCGTCGTCGCTGACCCGCGCCTCGACCCAGGTCGCGCCGCCGTCGGTGGTCTTTTCGATCAAGCCGTAGGCACCCACCGCAGTGCCGCGCCGGTCGTCATCGAACCAGATGTCGAACAGCGGTGTGTCAAGCTCGGCATCCTGGTGTTTCACAGCCCAGGTGGCGCCGCCGTCTTCGGTCTTCAAGATCGTGGCGTCGTGGCCAACCGCCCAGCCCGTCTGTGCATCTTGCATGCGCAGGCCGGTGAGCATGACCGTCACCGGCGATTTTTGCTGCGCCCAGGTGGCACCGTCATCGGCCGATTTGAGAACAAACCCGCGATCACCGACCGCGAGGAGCGCGGTGCCCGCGCGCGCGACGTCGAGCACCAAGGATTTGGCCGCCAGGGGATAGACCTTGCCGTCCTCGGCCGCGCGCGCCGGCACAACCGCCAGCGCCGCGCAGACCGCGAGCGGCAGGAGGCGCAAGGGGCCGCTACCTCGTGCCCTCGCGCCGCAGCGCATCGGGCGAGAAGTCGCCGATCGACAGCGGCACGTCGAACCGGACGTAGTCGTTGCCGTCCTTCACACCGAAAGCCAGGTAGCGGCCGTTCTGCAGGTCGTAGTGTGCGTGCACGTTGTCCCAGAACAAGGGTTGTTCGTAGTACTGGATGGGATAGGCCTCTGAGAGGCGCCAAATCTCGCCACGGCTGTCATAGTTGTCGACCACCAACGCCTGCCAGCTGTCTTCGTCGAAGTAGAAGGTGCGCTTGGCGTAGACGTTGCTGGTCCCGCTTTTCAGCACGGCCTCGGTCACCCAGACGCGGTGCTTTTCGTAGCGCAGCGCTTCCGGATTGAGGTGGCCCGCTTTCACCACATCGCCCACCGGCATGCCGCCTTCGAGCTTGTAGGTGTTGTAAGGCACGATCATTTCCTGGCGGCCCTTGAGCGTCCAGGTGTAGCGGTCCGGCGCACCATTGAACATGTCGAGCTGGTCGCTGGTCCGCTGGCCGTCGCCGGCCGTGCCGGGATTGTCATAGGCAACGTTCGGCGCGCGGCGCACGCGGCGTTGGCCGGGGTTGTAGGTCCAGGCGTTGCGCGGCTCGGCTTGCTGGTTGAGGGTCTCGTGCACCAAGAGGATGGTGCCGGCGAGACGCGCGGGCGCCGTGACTTCCTGCAGGAAGTAGGCGAGGCGGTTGTTGATGCTGGCGATCGTGCCGCCCTTCTGGTTGTAGGCCCACAGCACCCGCTCTGAGAACTGCACGGGGCTGAAGGAACCATCTGGGGTAGGAGTCACTTGCTTGACGTTGCGCTCGGTGGTCTCGCCGCGATAGCGCAGCAGGTGGTTCCAGATGGTCTCGAGGCCGCTCTTCGGGATCGGGAACGGGCTTGAGCGCGTGGCGTTGGTGACGCCGTTGCCGTCCGGCGTGAGCTCGGCAGTCGCGGCATCGGCGATCACCGCATCGGTGACGTCCTTGGGATAGGCCGCGGTGCGGTGCGAGGGATAAACCTTCAGCTTCCAGGTCGGATAGCGCTTGAGCATCGCCTGCTGGCCGGGCGACAGCAGTGCGGCATACTGCGCCATGTTGGCGGCGGTGATTTCATACAGCGGCTTCTCGGCAGCGAAGGGATCGGGATGCGCCTTGCCCTTCACATAGCCCGCCGGTGCGGTAGTCAAGCCGCCGTCCCAGGCCGGGATGCTGCCGTCGGCATTGGCGGCTTTCACAGCGCCAACCGGGGTCAGCGTATTGTTCAGCGCGGCAGCTTCCTGTGCCGTCACTTTGGCGTTGGCGAGATGCGGTGCCGACGCCGCGGCGAGAACCAAGACGACGGCGGTGCTGGCGAGCATGCGGGACATGTTCATGGCGTCCTCCCTAGTAGGAATAGCTGACGGTCAACTGCACAAAGTCGCGGTCGCGCAGGACGTTGTATTTGCCGCCGCCCCAGTTGGTGGTGTAGCCGAGATTGACCAGCCATTTGTTGAGGTAGTTGGCGCCCATGCCGAGGCTGAGCGACTTCTTGTGCTCGACATAGTTACTGATCGGCGTCGGCGACGTGCCGTTGACGTCATGGTTGAACGCGATGGACGGAAGCAGCTGAATCGAGCCGATGGCGTTGTTGATCTCGCCGCGCATCGCTAGGCGATACCCCCACGAGAAGGCATCGGCAAAACCGGCGATCGGCTCGGTGGCCGGCTGGCGGCCGATGGTGGTGTAGAACGGATTGGCGTTGGTGACGGTGTTGGGGCCTTCGTAACGCAGCACGGACTTGTCTTCCATGTTGTGGACCCACAAGCCGCCGAATTCCGCGAGGACGATCAACTGATCCACGGGACCCACGGTCGGGAACGCATCCGTGAGGGTGAACTGCGCCGTCGAGTAGCTCTTGCGCTTGTATCCCGGGATGTCCTGGTTGAAGCCTTGCGCGCCCAATTGATTGCGGCGGAACACCGGTTGGATCGCCGCCGGGAAGCCCAAGAAGGGATCGAGCGGGGAGAGTGCGGCAAACAGAAGCTCGACGTCTTCCACCTGCAGCGGCTGATCCCAGTGATAGGCGTACTCGCCCTGCAGCGCGATGCCGGTTTCGCCCAAAGCCGTGGACAGACTGCCGCCGGCCATTTTGATGCCGTTCGGATACTCGCGGTAATAGTTGGCCGTGGCACCATAGTTGCCGCCGGCGAGGCCTGCGAGCGTGCCGGTGTGAGCACTGACCAGCGGCGTACGGCTGTTGTAGCGCACGAAATAGGCGCCGAGCTCGGTGTCATTGAGCGCGGCGAGCAGGTAGCGCGCAGCGAAGCCGTACTGGCCTGAGTCCTTGCCGTTATGGTCGGGTGAGCGTTCGACCAGGCTGCCCACCGGGAAGCCCGCGTTGGTCACGGGATTGTCGCGCGGCCCCGTCGGCAGGCCGAAGCCCAGATAGACAAAGCGCGCGCCCGGGCTGCCGATGTCGGTGGTGGAGAAGAACGTGCCCTGGGCTTCGATCTCCGTACGCTTCCAATCCAACTGATAGAAGGCTTCCACCGAGAAGTGGTCCGATAGACTGGCGCTCATCTGCAGCATCGGCACGGGCAACAGACCTTCGCGCAGTTCAGAGCCCGCCGAACGCAGTTTGGTGACGTCGGCCGGGTTGATGACGTTGATGCCGTTCTGAATGAAGGTGCTCTCGCCCCAGTTCAGGACCTGGTTGCCGAAGCGCACCGACATTGGAACCGTGCCGGCGTCGAACTTGCCGGAGACATAAAGGTCGAGCACGTTGAGCCGCAGGCCGGCACGGTCCTTGGCCTCGCTCGACAACTGTGTGCGCGCTAGCGTCTTGTCGTTGTTGACGTAGTCGTAGAAATAATTGAGGCGGCCGAAGAAGCTGACGTTGCCTTTCTCGAGGCTCAGCTCGTTGATGCCGCGGATGGCGAGCGACGTGAAGTCGCCCTTATCGAAATTCAGGTTGCCGTCGTCATTGTTGATCGAAAAAGCCGAGCCGCCGTTGGCCACACCGACCAGGCGCGGATCGCGGCCTGACGTGCGGATCGCGCCGCCGACAGTGTAGGTACTGTCGAACGTCGCTTTGATGTCGTTCCAACTAAAGTCGAAGGCCGCAGCTGGTCCCGCTAAGGCTGTGCCGACCAGCAATGAAAGCGAAATGGTGGCGGCTGTTTTTCTGACGCGCATGGAAGCCCTCCCGCTATGGCAACCCAAAACGACCGGTGTTCTGCTTGGGTGAAGGGAGAGTTTAGGGTCAGTCGCCCCGGACGGTAAAGGCGCCTGCGGCCGGCGTGACGAGTTTAAATATTGTGCTGCAACCGGTTACGTGGCTTTAGCCCCAAATTGAGGGGCGAAATGTGCAGGGACATTAAGATGCCAGCACACAGTTCCACCCCTACAATCTACGCTCACTTTGTTGCAGCGCAATAAAGATATTGCTGCAGTGCAATGAAACGGCAGCTCCTGCCGGGACTTCGGCGTTAAGCTGCGCGCGCTCGGGAGGCTACTTGTCCATTTCACATAAGGAACTGTAGCCATGAAGTTTGGTACCTCAACGTTACTCGCATCCCTCGCCCTCCTCTCCTCCGCCGTCCCCGCCTTCGCTAAAGACACCTTTATTGATCTGATGGGTCAAAGCACCGTCGCCGCTCAAACACGCGATTGGAAAGGCGGCGCCGCCTTGGGCGACCGCCTGCTGGCACTGCCGGATCTCACCACACCGCAACGTGCGGCGATTTTCAGTCACCTGTGTATGCACTTTACCAACATGAGCGCGTTCGACGATGCCGGCGCGGCCTGCCGCAAGAGCGTGGCCCTCGATCCCACCTCTTGGACTGTTTATTTGAACCGCGGCAATTTCATGCTGGCCATGGGCGACAAGTTCGCCGCGCGAGTGGACTATCACAAAGCGCGCGAACTCAATCCGAGCGCGCCAACTCTGTCCGGCCCGGGCACACCGGTCACCTATGTCGTGCTTGGCATCCCTGAGTCTTCAGCGCAGGTCGCCGAAGCGGGCGAATAGCCGCTGCGGCAGAAGCTCTGGCAGCGGCGGCAGTGTGGGACTGCCGCCGTTTGCGGCTTAGCGTGAAAGATCCTCGCCGGCGATGGCGCGGTCGAGCAGTGCGACGGTCTCCGCGACACCGTAGAGCGCGATGAAGGAACCCATGCGCGGGCCCTGCTCCTGGCCGAGCAGCACTTGATAGAGACCTTGGAACCAGTCGCGCAGCGAGGCGAACACCGCCGGGTAGTGCTTGCCGACTTCATAAACCAACGTCTGGAGATTTTCCGGCGTTGCTTCACTGCTGAAATTTTTGAGGCCATCGCGCAGTTCGACAAAGGCCGGCAGTTCATCGGCGGTCGCCTTGCGGAACTTCTTCGCCGGAACCACAAAGTCCTGGTAGTAGACCACCGCGTGCTTGACGAGGCGATCAAGCAGCGGCGCGCTTGCGGGCGTGGCCCCCGGCACGAAGCGCGAGATGTAGTGCCACAGCACGCCGGGCGCTTGGGCCTGCGCCGCGCTGGCGAGGTTCAATAGCATGGCAAAGTTCAGGCTCAACGTATCCTGCGGCGGTTTGCCGGCGTGGATATGCCAAGCCGGATTATCGAGTTTGGCTTTGTCTTCCTCCGCGGGAAACTTCGTGAGGAAATCGAGGTATTCATCCACCGCCTTGGGGATGACGTCGAAGAACAGCCGCTTCGCCGTCTTCGGCTTTTGATACATATATAAGGACAGGCTCTCCGGCGGGGCATATTTCAGCCAGTCTTCCATCGACAAGCCGTTGCCCTTGGACTTGGAGATCTTCTGACCCTCTTCGTCGAGGAACAGTTCATAGGTCAGATTCGTCGGCGGAATCCCGCCGAGGGCGCGGCATATCCGCCCCGAAAGCTTGACGGAATCGATCAAATCCTTGCCCGACATTTCATAGTCGACGCCCAGCGCATACCAGCGCATGGCCCAGTCGGCCTTCCATTGCAATTTGCAGTGTCCGCCGGTCACCGGCACGGTGATATCCGTGCCGTCGTCATCCTTGTAAGTGACGGTCCCCTTCGCGAGGTCGCGGGCGACGATAGGCACCTGCAGCACCACACCGGTCTTCTTGCACACTGGCAGGAACG
>CANKHC010000108.1 GCA_947481595.1 Fidelibacterota bacterium | reverse complement strand
GGTGCCCCGGAATAGTTGCGCTCCCTCTGCAAAAGTATCGCACCGCACCGCCACCCAAGATGACGGCCTCTTCACGCGGCGCGCTGTCGCGTCGCGGTACTATAAGCAGCGTTGGAACGGCAGATTTGCTGCTCTGAGAACTCCTAACCTTTCCCGCCGCCGCCCCCAAAGGACGGCGGCGTTTTTTTTGCCAGGTTGTGCAGCCTACTTCGCTTCGCTCTTTTTATAGCCGGTCGGGTACATCGGCTCGCCCCACTGGGCTTGGGCAAAGGCCGGGCTGCTGATCGACACCGAGTCCAGCTTGGCGTACAGGGCGAAGCCGCCGCTGGCAGCCTCGGCGCGGCCTTTGGCCATGTCCTCGGAGTGCACGACCCCATAGAACGTGTAGACGAGCGGTCCCACTTCAAACGAGTTCACCAGCACAATGCCCTCCGGCAGCGAGAGCATTGGCGGGCGCTTGGCGAAACTCATGCCGCCGCTGCCCAGTTTGGTGCGCACTTCGGCAAGCGTGGTCTTGCCGAAGGTGAAATCATAGAGGCCCGTCGCCTCGCTGCCCGGCTTCTGACCCCAGGCGTTCTCGAGAAAGACGATCTTGCCAGCGCCGTCGGCGCTGGCCGTCAGTTCGTTGCCGTTCGGCAGCGCCCAAATCAGTTGGTTCGAGGTGATGGTCTGATTTTTCTTGGTCGGCTCGCCCAGGGCTTTGATCGCGGCAGCCGTGTCGTCGCCGACTTTCAAGCCGGACAACGTTTGTGCCTGCGCAGCAAAACCGCACAGCAACGCCGCGCAAAGGGTCAAAAAGTGTTTCAAAGGCCGTACTCCTTGCCGAATTCCGCGTTTTACCTGGGCAGTCTAGCACAATCAGTTTGCCGAAAGCGGGCCGGACTCATATCCTTTGAGAAGTGGTTTGGGGGAGGGATAAATGCTGTCAAGACGGGCGATTTTCGCACTTCCGCTGGTGGCGGCCGCTGCGGTACGGGCACCGGCACTAGCCGCTGCGGCGCGCGGCAAGATGCAGCTGTGCATGCACACCAACACCTCCAACAATGTCGGCTACCGCCGCGCCATGGAAGGCTGGGCCAAGGCCGGCATCAAATATGTCGAACTCAACGGCGCCTTCGTCGACGAGTTCCTCAAGACCGAAAGCCTGGCTACCGCGCGCAAGGTTCTCGACGACAACGGACTGACCGCGGTCCACGGTGCGGTCGGTGTCGGCGGCTTGCTTGAACCGAACCCGGAACGCGCCGCCGCCCTCGATAAGCTCAAGCGCCGCATCGAGATGTTCACGACCCTCGGCATCAAGCGGTGCTACACCACCAGCGGGACCAGCCAAAAAGTCACCATCGACGACTTCAAAGCCATCTCGGCCAACATGCACGAGATCGGCGAGCTCGCCAAAGGCATGGGCGACATGAAAGTCAGCGTCGAGTTCCTGCGCATCTCACCCTACATGGCGACCCTGCCCACGGCGCTGCGCCTTGTACGCGATGCGGCCCACCCCAACTTCGGCGTGCTGTTCGACTTCTATCACTTCTGGTCTGGCAACAGCCGTCTCGAAGACATGGACCTGCTGCGCCCCAACGACATCTTCCACGTCCATTTCCAGGACGTGCCGGACATGCCGCGCGAGATGCTCGATATGTTCAGCCGCAACATCCCCGGCGACGGCATTTCACCGCTCAACGCCATACTCACCAAGCTGGCGCGCGTAGGCTACAACGGCCCGCTGTCGGTCGAACTCTTCCTGCCGCGCCTGACCATGGGCGACCCGGAAGCCGTCGCCCGCGAGGTCCGCGAGAAAGCCGAGCCGGTGATGAAGAAGGCCGGCGTGCTCTAGCGGATCAAAACCGCAGCCACTCGGTCTTGACGATCTTCTGCGCCACACCCGGCTTGCTGTAGTCGCACACGCCCTGTGCGAACACCTTCTTTAGCCGCGCTGCCTGATCGGCGCTCAAGGCCTGCTTATAGCTCTTGGCGTCGAAGGGCTTCAGCTGACACTTCATGATGTCGCTGGCCACCGGCAGACCCGCGGCCATGCGCACCGTGCCGTGCGACGGATAAAGCTTGTTGCATTCCCCCGGTCCGTCGAAGGTCGCCTTCTCATTGATCCGCTCGTGATCAACCGTGAAACAGCCGTCCACCAGGCCCGCCGGTTTGTTGCGCACCACCTTGGCATGGCTCAGGGGTGAGGGATCCTTGGCGATGTTGTCGAGCCAGCGGTCCATCTCCATCAACAGGTCCGTCGGCAGCGCATTGAGATTCTTGCCCGGCAGTTCGATGAGCACCTGATTGTCGGCATCGCCGTTCGCCGCCACCAGCCGCGCCCGCGTCATGAAGGCATCGACACGCGCATGGTGGTCATAGGAATCGACGTACGTATGCACGTCGAGGATCGGGATCGCCGTCAGGCCGCTGCCGCCGGTCAGCACCCGTCCGGTCTCATAGGCGATCCGCAGCGCTTCGCGGTCGCCCGTCGTGCGCGCGGCAACAAAGTGTCCGTCGACGTCAAAGCCGCCGACGGATTCATTCAGGCTGACGAAGTGCTCGGCGCTGATCTTGCCCTGATTGAAGGCGCTCAGCCCGTACTCCACGCCGACGTTATCGAGCGGGCTGCGCGCAAAGCCAGTCTTGGGATCGCGCCCAAACACGTTGATCGAATTGTCATAGATCGAGCAGCGCGCACCCTTGGGATTCTTCACCGGATCATAAAGGCCTTCGCTCGGAAGGGCCCGGTCGCTGCAGCCCGACATGTTGTCGCCCTGCGGCGCGTCGGGAACGATCCAGCCCGGCGAGGCGATCTGCGGCCGTTTGCCCCAGGACAGTCCCACCGGATCCCAGTTGGCGAAACCGGCGACGGCGTCCTTCTCTTCGGTCGTCCATGCTTGTTTCGTGGTCTCGAAGTAATTCCGCAGCAGGCCGGAATCGGAAACCACCGTCGTGTAGTAGGAAATCGCATCGGGATGTGTGCAGGTGGGAATGATGCCGTCGAAGATACCGGGATAATTTTGCGCGATCAGGTGCACCTGCATGGCGCCCCCCGAGCAGCCTTGCCCGATGGTATGCACAAGCGGGCCGTAGTGATCGATGAAATGCTCGCGCACCATCATCGTCGTCTCGGCCGAGAGCACGTCGTTGCAGTTGTTGCCGAAAGTGTTGAGAGAGGCCGAGGCCACCGCGAAGCCAAGCCCCAGCCAGTCCTCGCGCAGCACCGGCGCGGTCGATTTGGCTTGGCTATAGCCCGAGCTGCAGCCGCCGCCGTAATTATAAATCAGGCGCCCGTTCCAGCCCGCAGGCTTGTGCCAGGCATCCGGCGCGGCATCGCGTGACGGGTCGTGCAGAATGGCGGTCTGATAGATCGCGCGGTTGATGGTACCGGTCTCGACGCGGACGATGAAGTTCACCGTATTGCCGGTGCTGGTCTTGGCCTGGGCCACGTCGGCCGGCGGTTTGGAAGGATCGGTGAGGGGCTTCATCTTGCCGTCGCCGCCTTTGTAGACATAGTCGACACGTGTCTTCGCCGAACAATTGGCGTCGAGCGGCGCGCCCAGGTTTCCGCCGGTCACCGCCAAGGTGAAAGCCTCCGTACGGCAGGCAAAGGGTGTCTGGTGCGGTCCGGAGAAAATCGGCCCGGTGATCGGATAACCGACCAGCTCCAGCTTGCTCCCGCCGGCGCTCAGTTCGTTCTTCCCCGGCTTGAGGCCCGTGACTAGCCCTATCATCCCGCCTTCACCCGGATGGAACGCCGCCGTCACGTCGGCGCCGTTCAGCATCACCCGCGTTTGCGGTGCACCCTTGAGAGAGATGAGCACCTCGCTGCCGCTCACCATGTCGGCCCGGCCCGAGAGAACCTGCAGCTGCGTGTTATCGGCTGCAAAGGTCACTGCCGCAGCAGCGCCGAGTATTGCCGCGCTAAGAGCGGCGACGCTTATGGCCAATCTCATGGTGTTTCCCTCCCAGGATAAGCAGGCGCGGTTACTTCGGCGCTTTAGCCGCCGTGATCTCAAACTCCACCAAGAAATACGGCACGCCGAAGGCCGCGATCTGCACGGTCGTGCGCGCGGTCCGGCTGTTGCCGTTGAAGAACTGCATGTAGCCCTCGTTCATGCCGGCGAAATCCATCTTGCCGAGCTTCGGGTCGGCGCCGACGTAGGCCATCACGCGCACCACGTCGGACATGGAATAGCCCAAGGCTTCGAGATTTTTCTTCGCCACGTTCAAGGCGGCGATGGTCTGGGTCTTGGTATCGCCGTAGGCCTCGAAGCTGTTGGCCGGCTTGCTGGGATCGATCGGCGGCGCCGAGACGCCGCTCAGCATCACGATCTCGCTGCCCGCCGGGATCGTCACCGAGGTGAGGATCGGCGATTTCGGATTGGCAGAGGTGCGTTTGATTTCCGCGGCGTTGGCGCCGGCGCTGAAGAGTACCGCCGCGCAAGCGGCAGCTGTCAGAATCTTTTTCATCTTTAGTCCTCCCTGAAAAACCCCAAGAAGGCGCCAGTTTACTAGAAATCCGCCGCCAGCGTCACGACAAAGCGGCGCGGCGAGGCCACGAAGAAGGCCCCGGTATAGGACAGATTATAGGCGTACACGTCGGTCACATTCAGCGCCTGGAACCGCACCGAGGCGGGGATACCGCCGGCCGTGAAGTTATAGCGTGCACCTAGATTTAGCTGGGTGTTGCCCTGAATCTTGAAGTGGTTGTCCTGGTGGGCGTACTGCGGCCCGGAATGGTTCACCTGGCCGTCGACGCCGAAACCGCGCCAGGCCTTGGGCTGATACTGCAGCGACAGTTGGGCCACACGCGGCTTCACGCCCGTGGCCACGGCGCCGATCAAGCCGGCATCCACCGTCGGACCCGAGACGTGTGGCTCAATCAGGACCATGCCGCCAACGGCGCGCAAGCCTTCCATGATTTGCCCGGTCACCGAGAACTCGACCCCGCGATGGCGCACGACCCCGAGCGGGCCATAGATGTTCGCCGCGTTGACATTGAAATAGGGCTTCTCGACCTGGAACACGCCCGCGATGATCGTGACCTGCGGTGTCACGAGATAACGGACGCCGGCATCGGCCTGTTTGGTCATGCTCACCGGTTGGGCCTCGCCGCGATTGGCCGCGGTGTTGGCAGCGGGCCCGGTTTCCTCGAAACCGCGCGTGTAGCTGGCGTAGAGCGCCAGTGTGCGCGAGAGCAGCGCATTGGCGCGCACGCTGTAAAGCAGCGGCGTGGCATTGGTCTTGGCGACCGTCAGAGCCGGCGCCGGCTGGATCTGCTGGCGGTGGTAGAAGGTCTTCTGCACATCGACCCCGAGACCACCGACACCGGCCCACAATCCGTCATACGCAATACCCACTGTGCCTTGTTTGCTGCGGTCATCACCGGTGGGGCCCAGGTTGAAGGCGGGCTGCGGGAAGGGCACGGTCGAATAGATCTGGCTCAAGCCGAGATCGACTGTCGATGAACCGCCAAAGTCGCGCCGCACACTGCGTCCACGCAGGGTGGCGTCGAGGGTGTGGCGGCGCGAACCTTCGGCGAAGGTCTTTGCCAGGCGCACTTCGCCGGAATAGG
Source organism: Fidelibacterota bacterium (assembly GCA_947481595.1). Classification (GTDB taxonomy): domain Bacteria; phylum Pseudomonadota; class Alphaproteobacteria; order Rhodospirillales; family Rhodospirillaceae; genus SHVO01. Next base: position 5,214 of record CANKHC010000108.1, on the reverse strand, counting down.
AGCGCGAGCTTAGGGGCGGCTGCAAGAAGACGGTATGCCGGCCGATACCATTGGCGTCGACCTGAGAATAGATTTCGCCCGAGGTCTTGTTGACGATCTGCGCCGAACGGAACACGCCCGCGCGCAACGACCAGTCTCCGGGCAGGGCCAAGCTTCCGATGGCCCCCGTGTTTGACTCCGAGCAGTCGCCGGTCTGCCACGGCTGGCTGAAGGAGGTGCGCTTCGGCGCATGGCGCGGCTCGATGTCGCCGCCAGTGAACGTCCGCGCCTGCTGGCGGCCTTTGCAGTCTTCGGTGCGGCCATAGAACGCGGTGATGTCGGCGCTCTCCGCGGGGCGCAGGCGCGCAAGAAGGCCTCCGCTGTATTCGGTACTCTTCACGGTGAAATCGTCTTCTTGGCGGATGTATCCCGCCCCGACCCCTATCGATAGCTTCCCTTCAATGATGGGCACCTGCGCATCGACTTCGGCGCTCAGCGTCGCATAGGGGCCGAAGCGCGCCACCGTGCTCACGACCTGCTCGTCACCCGGCAGGCGCAGACGATAATCCGCAATTCCGGTTGGGGCAGGGAAGGCATAAGACTGCGCACTGATACCGACACGCACGGCCGAGCCGCGCACTAGGCGGTCGTTCAAGCCCGGCTGCTGATCGAAATAAAGTCCTTCGATGCGCACGTTACCGGCGGTCACCGGCGAAAAGCCGCGCGCATTGCCGGCGCTGTAAAGGCCCAGGCTTTCATTGCCGACACGCGTGCCGAAGGCATCGTCGGCGGCGCTGATAGCATCCTCGCCCGCGCGCTGCGCGAACGCTGTTCCGGGCAGCGTCAGCCCCGCCGCCACCGCGCAAACCATTCGCCGCCGCCCGCGCCGGCGGTACCGCAGAGTCTCCGTCATGGCGGATACGTCCCCCCGCTCCCCAATGTTACGAAACGTTACATGGGAATGACGGCGAAGGCTAAGCGGAATTTCATTCAGCCCAGCATCAGCGGGCGGCGCATCGAACGTCCCTCTAAACTTACAAAATTTTTAATCTGGAAGCCGGGGGTGTTTCACTTGTCCCCGGGAATTTTGCCCTTAAGTCGCCACCGCAGACTCGAAACGCAGCTCCAAGGAGGACGCTATGAAAACGTTTCGCGACCGCAGAGCAATTCAGCTTGCTGGCGCAAAATCAGCTTTCCCCTTGGCGCGATTGTCACACCTTTAGCCACAAGGGACATGCCATGAAACACTTCAGTCCTCTCATCCTTGCCGCCGCGCTCGCCGCCAGCACGGTTGCCTCCAACGCCTTCGCTGACGATGCCTGGCTTGCCTGCAAAGGCACCGTGGCGACCTTTCCTAAGGATGCCAAAGCACCGAGCAGTACGGCGCCCTCCGAGCGGGTTCTCGTCCTGAACGACGGGATCAAGCGCATCTATCAGTGGTTCGATGCGCGCAAGCAAATGAGCCCGCTGCCGGAAAAAATCTATACCGATAACGAAGTCACCTGGGATGTGACCGACCGGGCGACGGCGGGCTCCTACTGGAAAGGCAAACTCGACCGCGCCAAGAACACGGTCAATATCGAAATGACTGAAGGCGACCTCAGCCGCCTGATCTGGACCGAAGCTTGTGCGCCGACGCCACCGCGCGATCAGGCTTCCATGGCGGTGAGCGAGCCCACCGCTGGACCCACAAAGGTCAATTGACGTCGGCGTGTCATGCGTACTTATAAGTATAGCTACGTCGCCGATGCACCGTCCGCCGCCGAGTTTACCGCCGATGATTCGGCGGCGGCGATCTGTGCGGCTCTCGAGAGATTGAATGGCGTCGACTATCGCGACCTAGAGCTGCGCGATGACCACGGCGTGGTTTACCTGCGTCAGGCTCCGTCGCGTATCTTGAGGCCGACTCCCCACGCCGCGTAAGGCCCGTCGGTGGCTCAAAATTGCTCACCGGGGCAGGCGAACCTGTCCCGGTGAGTGGGCGTCACGCGTGCGCTTGGGTCCGACACGGTCACGCCGCCGAAGCAGCAAACCGCGCCAGGACACTCGAGCTACAGTGCTGACGCCCGGTCCGTCATGTGCGCAACGAAAGGCTCACGCTGCGGAAGCAGCTTTGACCCTCTTTTTCGGAACCCGGACGGGGACGGGATTGGCGGCACGTTCCGCCGCCAGCTTGTCGGCGGCTTCGCGCTCAAGGGCTTCTTTTTGCAAGCGCAAGCCGCGCAGACGATTCGTCTTTTCCTCGTTGGCGGCGGCGATGCGCTTACGTTCGGTCAGGTACGCCGCGTCGCGCCTGTCATCCTTCGTCATCCGTTCGCGCCGCGCTTCCTCTGGTGTTTGCTTCGCCATGGTTCATTCCTTTTTACCGCTTGGACAGGTGCTGGGCCGCCCGCGACGTCACCGAACGCGCCAGACGCTCATCGTCGTCGGCGATACCCAGCAAAGCATTCTTCGCGCTGTTGTCCTTCGTGCCGCTGGCGATGGTCCGCAGCTGTTCGGCACGTTCGCGAAATCGACTTGTCTTGGTTTCTTCGTAATCCATCGGGGAGCGCACCACTTTCGTTATGTCCGCCCCCTCCACCCCGCCCTCGAGTCAATCAGCGCGGGTTAGCTAGCGCGCGAAGCGCCTTGCTCAGGCCCCACCGCCGACAGCTCGCTTTCGGCGGCAACGCGTTCCTGCCCGGTGGCAACGTTTTTGATCCGGTACTGGAACGATGAGGCCTCTTCCGGCAAAAGCCGGGTCACTTGGAAGTCATCGGCATAGAGCGACTTCTCGACGTCCTTGGATTTGCGCCCGAACGCACTCGGCAGAACTTTGACGACTTGTCCAACCGCAAAGGCATGCCGAACGATGGTGCGGCTGGCGGCGGGTTGCTTGTTGTAGCGCGCAAGTGGGTTTTTCATCTCGCTCATGATCTTCTTGTCCTTTACCGTCTGCGCGGGATCCGGCGCTGCGCGTTCGCGTTGGGGCGATAGGCCTCGGCCGCGGCGTCCTTGTGGCGATAGGTCAAGCGCCCTTTGCCCAAGTCATAGGGCGACACTTCAACTGTTACGCGGTCTCCCACCAAAGCCCGGATGCGGCTCTTCTTCATGCGTCCGGCGGTGTAGACGATGATCTCGTGCTCGTTCACAAGACGCACGCGGAAACGGCCCTCTGGCAGTACCTCCGTGATCGTCCCTTCGAATTCAATTAGCTGTTCTTTGGCCACGCCCATCTCCGAACCATGCGGGGAAATGGGCCTACGTAAACACCAAGTCCGAGCGTACTGCCGCGAAAAGAAAATGCGGGGAACGGAGGACCGTCCCCGCAAAAATATTAGATCGCCTTCAGGTTGCCAGCCGAGGTCTTGCCGCGCTCGCTGACGACGTCAAAGCTGACTTTCTGGCCTTCATTGAGGCGCGCGATGCCGGCACGTTCAACGGCTGAAATGTGCACGAAAACGTCCTTGCTGCCGTCTTCCGGCTGGATGAATCCAAAGCCCTTGGTCGTGTTGAACCACTTCACCGTCCCGGTTGCCATTCGATCTTCTCCAAACACGCATTGCCGCCAGGCGAATGCCGGGCGGGCATCAACGTTGATATGGGCGGGACCAGGCGTGCCGTATTTGCGGGCGAACGAGGATCAACCCTTAGTGCCGTGGGCTCAATATAGGCGCTCTGCCGAATATTACAACCACCGCACCCCGCTAGTGGGCCGATTTGCGGCCTCTTTTGCACAAAACACGCCGTTTACACCGCGGAAACACGCGCACATTCATGCGCCACAGCACGAAATTCGCGAGATGTCGCTCTCGGCCGGGGAACGGGCAGGGCAGGTGTGGCGTTGAATGAGGCGTTCAATTCACCCGGAGGGATGACTCTATGGCAAAAGCAAAAATGAACGCGGTCGAGATGCTCAAGGCAGATCACCGTAAAGTCGAAGACTTGTTTGAGAAGTACGAAAAAGCCCGCGGCAAGAAGGCCGAGATCGCCAAGAAAATCTGCCTGGAGCTCATCGTTCACACCATGCTGGAAGAAGAGATTTTCTACCCGGCCTGCCGCGAAGTCGGCGTGGAAGAGGACATGATGGATGAAGCCGACGTTGAACACGACGGCGCCAAGGTGCTGATCGCCGAACTCGAGCACGGCACGCCGGAGGACGATTACTACGACGCCAAGGTCAAAGTGCTCTCCGAGGAGATCAAGCACCACGTCAAGGAAGAGGAACAGCGCGACGGCCTTTTCGCCCAGGCGAAAAGCAAAGGGGTGGACCTCGAGGCCCTGGGCGAGCAGATGGCGGCGCGCAAGAAGGAGATCCTCGCCGGGATCGATGAAAACAGCTTGCCGCTGCCGATGACCCAGACCATGCGGGCCGCCGCACTCGGTCAGCGGCCGCAGGCTTAATATATAGAGTACGCTTGCTCGCACCCCCGCGCCTGGAGAGGGCGCGGGGCATGCCCCGTAAAAGCCGTTCATCGGCAGGCGATTTATTTGCTATAAGCTCGGCCCTTCCGGAAGGGTGGCCGAGCGGTTGAAGGCACCGGTCTTGAAAACCGGCAGGCCCGAAAGGGCCTCGTGGGTTCGAATCCCACCCCTTCCGCCATAAGCTTCTTCGCTGTCATTCGCCCTCATCGGGCGACTCATAGAAAACAGCAGTAACTCACGTTTACGATCTTCGCAGTTTGTCGCGGCCGGTTGCCGGTGACCGCGAAAATTTTGTGGGCTGATTTGTGGGCTTCGGCGGAGACTTTCCAATGGCGAAACTTGTCAACAAGCTGACGGATGCAAAGGCACGAAAATTGGGCCCTGGGCTCCATTCCGATGGGGATGGCCTATACCTTCAGGTGCGGGGGCCGAGCGCGCGGTCGTGGATTTACCGCTATATGCACTGTGGCAAGGCCCGAGAGATGGGCCTGGGAGCCTATCCCGCGACCAGCCTTGAGGTGGCTCGCCAGGAGCGCGACCGGTTCAAGCGTCTTCGACAAGACAGCCAGGACCCTATCGAAGCGCGAGAGAAGGATCGCGCCGCCGCCCGTCTAGCCGGTGCTCATGCGATCACCTTCACAGAGGCCTCTGCGGCTTTTATCCGCGACAATTCGCACGCATGGAAAAATGGCAAGCACCGCCAGCAGTGGACCAATACTCTAAACACCTGTACCCCGTCAGACCTTGTTGGACAGATTGAGGTAGTTGAATAACGGAGAGTTTCTGGCTCATCGTAGCCCCTTGAGGAGGCGAAGATGAGACAGAAACACG
>CANKHC010000107.1 GCA_947481595.1 Fidelibacterota bacterium | reverse complement strand
TCGAATCACAACTATTCCTCGGGACAGACCTAAGGCAGGCTAAGTGCCCACCATGCAAGGAAATAGTTAATGCCCGGTTAGGTAGAAACCGGCCAACTTACGTCAATAAGCGCGTCAGATGAGGAGTTTAGATCACGAATCCAGGCTACTCGGTCGTGGCGTTCAGGGCTTCTTCCAGTTCGAAGAAGGTCGGCTGGACGTTGGAGGGCACATTGCCGCGGCCGATCTCGACCGAGACCTGCGGGGCGTTGCCGTTGAGGTGGGCCACCAGCACGTCGCGGATGATCAGGTAGAACTGATGCTCCTCGTCGCAGACCTGCTTGATGCGGGTCTGGAAGGGGCCCACCAGCAGGTAGGCCAGGAACACGCCGAGGAATGTGCCGACAAGGGCCGAGCCGATCATGCCGCCCAGGACTTCCGGCGGTTCGGTGACCGAACCCATGGTGTGAATGACGCCCAGCACGGCGGCGACGATGCCGATGGCGGGCAGACCGTCCGCCATGGTCTGCAGCGCGTGCTGCGGGCCCAAGGCCTCGTGGTGATGTTTTTCGAGCTGGGATTCCATGGTGTCGAAGACCTGGTGCGGATCGTCGAGGTTCATGGAGAGCATGCGCAGCGTGTCGCAGATGAAAGCGATCGCGAAGTGATCGTGCATGATGCGCGGATACTTCTGGAAAATCGTGCTTTCTTCGGGCTTTTCGATGTGGCTTTCGATCACCAGAATGCCCTTGGACTTGATCATTTTGGTGATGGTGAACAAGAGACACAGCATGTCCTTGAAGTCTTGTTCCTTCTACTTCGGGCCGGCGAAGACCTTCTTCATGTTGGGGCCCAACCCCTTCATGGTCTCGACGCTGTTGCCGATGATCATGGCACCCATGGCGCCGCCGAAGATCACCATCATTTCGGTGGGCAGGGCGGTGATGATCACGTCGAGGTGGCCGCCGTGCAGCATGTAGCCGCCGAAGACCATCACGAACACGATTACGAGGCCGATAATTCCCATCATGGCTGAACACGCCCCACTTTTGAGCCCCGGCAGGCGCGCGCGCCGCGCAGCCTTCCCCCTGGACCCCTCAATTAAACCCGGGTACCACACTAACACAAAGTGCTATCAAAGGCTTAACCGATTGTGGAACGGCTAAGGTCGGAGTTACGGATCCAAGCCTTCCTGCGCACCTGTGCCGCCAGCGGCCTGATGGCCACGGTGGCGCGCAAGGGCGACGGCGATGCCGGGGCTGTGTTCTTGAAGATCAATCGCTTCAAAGCCGGCTGCGAAGTGCTCTCGGGTGTTACAGGCAGCGACGGTGCTCCGGCCTGGTTGCGCGCGACCGGCCCCGCACCTGTTAGCGAACGCGACGCCGATCTCTATCTCGCCCGCCAGGCCACTTATGATTCAGATCTCTGGGTGCTTGAAGTCGAGGACCCCAAAGCCCAGTTCCGCCCCGAGGGCAAGATATTAGATGTATGACTTCATTGTTGTTTATGCGGTGTTCTGGCGGCTCAACGATGGACTCAGGCGTCACCTCCCAGTATGTTCGCCGCTTCCGCCTTCGGGTGTAAGGGAGTGTTGCTGATGGTTGGCGGCGGTGGGGACGATGTGGGCGGCTGGAACGACGAGAAGATCGGGCGTCTCAAGAAGCTGTGGTCCGAGGGCCTGACGACCGGCGAAATCGGCAAGCGGCTGGGTGTTTCCAAGAACGCGGTGGTGGGCAAGGCCCATCGCCTGGGCCTCAAAGGCCGCCCGTCGCCGATCAAGCGCCAGGACGTGAAGGTTCCCGTCGCCAAGAAACCTGAAATCCGCATTTTCACGCTCACCGACCTTTCGGCGCAGACCTGCCGTTGGCCGATCGGCGATCCGAAGCACGAAGATTTCCGCTTCTGCGGCAAGGGCGTGATCGCCGGCAAACCCTATTGCGGCGAGCATTGCGCCACGGCTTACGTCGGTTCGGGTAAGTCCGCGCCGCGCAGCAACACCCCCGAAGAAGCCGCCTCCAGCTAGACTAAGGCGTGCGGCGGCTCGCGTCCTTCCAACACGGCTTCCAAGTTGTCGATGGCGAGCATGCCCATGGCGGTGCGCGTCTCGATGGTGCCGCTGCCGACATGCGGCAGCAGGAAAACATTTTTGAGCGTGCGGTAGCGCGCATCGATGTTGGGCTCGCCGGCGTACACATCCAATCCGGCCGCATACAATTTTCCGGACTGTAGCGCCGCGATCAGCGCGTCGTCCTCGATCAAGCCGCCGCGGGCGGTGTTGATGACCACCGCGCCGTCAGGCAGCTGCGCGATTCGCGCCACATTCAGAAGGCCTTTGGTTTCAGGCGATAGCGGACAATGCAGCGACAGCACGTCGCTTTGCGCGAGAAGATCCTCAAGTCGCGCGACATATGTGGCACCCGCTTCGTCAGCGACACGTTTGCGGTTGTGATAGAGCACCGTCATGCCGCAAGCTTGCGCGCGTTTTGCAAACGCCGCACCGATGCGGCCCATGCCGACGATTCCGAGCTTGCGTCCCGTCACCTGAATGCCGAGGAAGAGCGTCGGGCGCAGTCCCGTCCATTTGTCCTCGCGCACCATGCGGTCGCCTTCGCTGGCGCGCCGGGTCGCGGCCAGCATCAGCAGCAGGGCCACGTCGGCCGTCGCCTCGGTCAGCACATCAGGGGTGTTGCCGACTCTGAAACCCCGCGCCCTCGCCGCCGCCAGGTCGATGTGCTCGAAGCCGACTGAATTTGTCGAGATGACCTTGATGCTGGCGGGTAGGGCGGCGATGGCCGCCGCATTGACCGCCTCGCTCGGCGTGACGATCACCGCCGCGGCGCCGGCGGCGTGGGCTGCCAGGACCTCTGGCGTATAGACCCTGGCGTCATCTCCCAGGCGCACCTCGTAGCTGGCGGCCAGGCGAGCCTCGCAAGCCGGGGGCAGGCGCCGCGTCACGGCGACCATGGTTTTCTGGCTCATCTTTGAGTTTCCCTACCGCAGCGCATATAACATGCTGAAATTAAATCCATTTACCAATTGCGGTTACATATTCTGTGTTTTCTTGGTCGAACCAAGGGTGTTACAAAGTTTCGTGTGTATGAGTGAAGTGGGGAGCGGTTTTCCCAGCGGCGGCCCAACGCGGGTCCCGTTAATCCAAGCTATCAACCCTAGTCGTATATTTGGATGGGCTTAGCCGTCAAATTTTGGGGCGTCCGCGGCAGCATCGCCTGTCCGTCACCTGAGCATGTGGTGTACGGCGGCAATACCAGCTGCCTGGAAATCTTCGCCGGCGACCAGCGCATCATCCTGGACGCCGGGACGGGGATCCGCGGCTTGGGCCAGGAGTTCCTGCGCGACGGCCTGAAGAAGGGCACGTTGCTGCTCACCCACTCCCACTGGGACCATATCAACGGCTTTCCGTTTTTCGCGCCGATGTTTGCGCCGAGCTATGAGTTCGGCATCTATGCCGGCCATCTCTCCAACGCCGGCGGCATCGAAGGCGTGCTGTCGACTCAGATGGCCAATCCGCTGTTCCCGGTGCCGCTTGAAGCGCTGCAGGCCAAGCTCCGCTTCGTCGACTTCAAGGCCGGCGAAAGCTGGGACCAGGGCGGCGGCGTGATGGTGCGGACCTCGCCGCTCAATCATCCGAACGGTGCCACCGGATACCGTATCGAGCACGGCGGCCAGTCGATCTGTTACGTCACCGATACCGAACACGTCATCGGCAAGCCCGACCAGCGGGTCCTGAAGTTTATCGAAGGTGCCGACATCGTCATCTATGACTGCACCTACACCGACGCCGAGTTCCCCGCCAAGATCGGCTGGGGCCACTCGACTTGGGAAGAGGGTGTGCGTCTTGCCAAATTGGCGAACGTCGGCCAGCTCGTGATTTTCCACCACGATCCCGACCACAACGACGATTTCATGGCACAGCTCGAGCGCACCGCGCGCACGACGTGGGCCGGCACTGTGGTCGCGCGCGAACAGATGATCCTCACGCCCGGCCGCCAATAGGCCGATGTCGCGGGAGCAGCGCCGCGCGGCGCTCAACGCCATCATTTCTGACTACGAACGCGGCGGCTTCGACCCTAGCCGCATCGTCACGGTGTTTGGCCTGGTGCGCGATCTTGTCGCCGTGCTGGAGAATAAATCCAACCTCAGGCGCATGAGCGACGCCGGCGCGCTGCTCATGAAAGTCTACGACGACACCGCGCGCAAACATGGCCGCCCCGCTGAGCTCGCCTGCAAGAAAGGCTGCGGCTACTGCTGCCACACCCGCGTCACTGTCACTGCGCCCGAGATTTTCCTGCTCGCACGCGCGGTGCGTCCGCGCTGGGAGGATGAGAATGACGGCCTCCAATCCAGCTTCCAGAAACAGGAAGCGGTGACGCGCGGGCTGTCCATCGAAGAGCGCTACGCTACGCGCACGGCGTGCCCGCTGCTCACCGATGGCTCTTGCGGGATGTATGAACCGCGTCCGTTGACATGCCGGGCTTACGGCTCGCGGTCGTTGGACGCCTGCATCTCGCTTTACAACACCACCGTGAACAACGTGCCGCAGTCGGAGATGAGCCAGCTAATGCGCGCGGTGATCTTTGCCGGCCTGAAGGCGGCCCTGAAACGCTGTGGCTTGGACGGGCAGGGCTACGAGTTGGGCCACGCGCTGACCGCGGCGATGCCGCAAGACGCCGAAGAACGCTGGCTCGCGGGTGAGGCGATCTTCGCGGATGTCTCGCAAGAATTCCGCGCTGCTGAACGCAGCGAAGGCCACCGGGCGTTTGATCAGCTCGTCGACGTGTTCTGCGCCGGCGCCTTCGGCGAGGACGTTCCGCCGAATCCTTATTTCATGTGGCCGCGCTGAGTGCTCACCCACAGTCGTCATCCCCGGACTTGTTCCGGGGATCCAGGGTAGTCTCGCACGCTTGAAGTTGTTGCTCTGGGTCCCCGGAACAAGTCCGGGGACACGCGCTTTTCTAAGCTCGCGTCGCTCGCTAAGAAAAGCTGCGTGGCTCCGGCGACAGGACTCGAACCTGTAACCCCGCGGTTAACAGCCGCGTGCTCTACCATTGAGCTACGCCGGATCAGCGCATGTGGAGGCCGAGGCCGGAATCGAACCGACGTACGCGGATTTGCAATCCGCTGCATGGCCACTCTGCCACTCGGCCCGCCGGTCCAGCCTGAGCTGGACCTTTGGCATCGACCTCCCACCCTGGGAAAACGCGGCATAGAGCGCGTTGCCCCCGGGCGCGAGGCACGGTTATATAGAAGGGCGTCCGAAGGCGGTCAAGGCAATGGTTTTTCGAGCCTTTGGGGAACTTTGGCAGCGTTGTGAATCGCCTGGCGAACGCGTATAAGCGGCCCAAGCAACGGCTTCATATCGCCAGCTTTTCGGCCGGCACTCTTGGGGTCTAAACTTTACTTTGGGGGATTGAGTTCATGGATTTCGCCGCCGCCCGCAAGAAAATGGTGGCCAGCCAGATCCGCACCAGCGAGGTCACCGACCCGGTGGTCGTGGACGCCATGGGTGCCGTGGCGCGGGAACTGTTCGTGCCGCTTGCCAACCGCCCCTTCGCCTATATCGACGAGGACCTGCAACTCGGACGCGGCCGCTACCTGATCGAGCCGGTGGTGCTCGCCAGACTCCTGCAGCTCGCTGACCTGCAAACCACCGACAAGGCGCTCGTGATTGGGGCAGGGACGGGTTATTCCGCCGCCGTTTTGGCGCAGTTGGTGAGCTCCGTGATCGCCCTCGAAAGCGATCCGGGCTTGGCCGAGCATGCCGCCCAGGCTTTGGCGCAGGCCGCCCCCGGCAAGGCCAAAGTCGTGCGCGGCGACCTCAAATCAGGCTGGCCCGCAGGCTCGCCTTACGATGTCATCCTGATCGACGGCGCTGTCAGCGTTTTGCCCGCCAACCTCAAGCCGCAGCTCGCGGACGGCGGGCGGCTGGTTTGTGTGGTCAAGGACGGCCCCGTCGGCCACGCCACGCTGGTGACCCGGGCAGGGGATTCTTACGGCAGCCGCCAGGAATTCGACGCCATGACGCCGCTCCTGCCGGGCTTCGAGCAGCCGGCCAAATTCGTATTCTGAATTTCCCGTTCTAAACGCGGTCCTTGAATGTGCTACGCGCAGCGCAGCCATGCGCGTTTATGCCTGGAAAAGGCGTGACATTTAATTTAATTTGCGAAATATACTATATCGGAAATATTATCGGGGGCGCTGTGACCAAGCTGATGTCTTCCGTAAATCATTTGTAAGAAAACACAGCTAAGACAGAACTCTAGGGGAAAGCGGTAGCGCGGTCTTTGGCCTTCGGATAGAGCTATGCGCGCGCCGGGGACCTGTGGGGATCGACAAACAGCGTGATGATGGTGGGTGCGATGATCAGCGTGAAACGGTCGGTAAAAACGGCTCTCTTGGCGGGGGCGGCTCTGACCGCCGCATGTTTCGCCCAGCCGGCCTCGGCCGACAGCCTCTTGGAGGCGATGTCGCTGGCCTATCAGTCCAATCCGAATTTGCTTGCCGCCCGGGCGCAGTTGCGCGCCATTGACGAAGAAGTACCGCAAGCGCTGTCGGGCTGGCGTCCGACGCTGACCGTCAACGGCACCCTCACCAACAACCGCTCCGAAAACCAGGTCTTCTCCGGCGGCGGCGTCGGGCAGGTCGTGACCGGCGGCGTGACCCAGCGCTTCCAGAAGCAGGCCAACGCTCAGTTCACCCAGCCGGTCTTCCGCGGCTTCCGCACCTGGGCCGGCACGTCTCAGGCCCGCAACCAGGTCTTCGCGCAACGTGCGCGCCTGCAGCAGGCCGAAGCTCAGGTTCTGCTCCAGGTCACCACGGCATACCTCGACGTTCTGCAGTATCAGGCGGTCGTCGATCTGACCGCGAACAACGTCCAAGTCTTGAGCCGCCAGCTCGAAGCCACCCAAGACCGTTTCCAGGTGGGCGAACTGACGCGCACCGACGTCGCGCAGTCCGAAGCCAGCCTCGCCGGGGCCCGTGCCTCGCTGGTGCAGGCCGAAGGCAACCTGCAGCAGGCGCGTTCGGCTTACACGAACGTCGTCGGCAAAGTGCCTGAAAACCTTGTGTTCCCGGCGCTCCCGGCCAACATGCCGACGGCTTATGACGCCGTTGTCGCCGCCGCCATGGCCAACAACCCGAATTTCATCGCCGCCGACTTTCAGGCCAAAGCGGCCGTAGACGCTGTGACGGTGACGCAGGGCGAGTTGCTGCCCTCGGTCAACTTGATCGGCCAGTACACACGCGGCTGGAACACGGTGGCCGATAGCTCGAAGAGCGAGATCATCGTGGCGCAAGCCCAGGTGACCGTGCCGATCTATCAGCAGGGTGCCGAGTATTCGCGCCTGCGCCAGTCCAAGCACACCGCCGACCAGCAGAACTTCATCGCCGACCAGGCGCGCCTCGACGCGCGCAACGTCGCGACCCAGGCCTGGGAAAATTTCACCGCGACCACGGCCAGCATCCAGTCCTTCCAGGCGGCGATCAGCGCCAACGAGATCGCCCTTGAAGGCACGACGCGTGAATCCGAAGTCGGCTCGCGCACCGTGCTCGACGTGCTGAACGCCGAACAAGTGCTGCTCAACAGCCGCGTGAGTTTGGTGCGTGCCCAGCACGACCAGGCGCTCGCCGCCCACCAGCTTCTGGCGGGCATCGGCCAGCTCACCGGCCAGAGCGTGGGTGTGGTTGGGCCGATTTACGACCCTGTCGCGCACTTCGAAGACGTCGAGTTCAAGGCCTTTGGGGCAGGGGTGGACCATGTCCGCCCGCAACCGTCGAACGCAGCGCCCAACCGCTCGCCTTAAGTTAGCGGCTGCCCGGGAATCTTCTCCGGATTTCCAGGGCAATTCGGCCCGACTGCCAAATTGTTGTCCTTGTTATAGAATTCTTTAACAGTTTGATTTAGGTTAGGCTGAAATCCCGGCAAAAAGCCGATGGGGAGTACGCAAAGTCGTGACCGCAGAGGGCCAACAAGAACCTTCGATGGAGGACATTCTCGCCTCTATTCGTAAGATTTTGTCCGAAGACGACGGCGAGGCTGCAAAGCCGGAACCGGTGAAGGCTGCGCCTCCGCCGCCGCCTCCGCCACCGCCGCCTCCACCCCCTCCGCCGCCGCCACCTCCGCCGGTGATGGCCGAGCCGGAACCCGAGCCCGAACCGATGATGATGGCGGAACCGGAAGAGCCGGTGGCGTCGATCTTCGATCCCGAGCCGGAAGAAGAACCCACCTTCAACCCAGAGCCTGATATGCCGCTAGAGCTGACCGGTTCGATGATGGTCGAAGAGCAGATGCATCAGCCGACGTTCGAGCCTGAACCGTCTTATGCACCGGCCCCTTACGACCCGAATTACCAGCACCTGGTGTCTGATCCGGTGGCTTCGGCCTCCGGCGCCTCTATCGCCCAGCTTGCCCATGCGGTCGCGCGCGAGCGCGCCGTGCACCTGGGCAACCACGGTGTCACGCTCGAACAGCTTGTGCGCGACATTTTGAACCCCATATTGAAGCATTGGCTCGACACGAATCTGCCCTACATGGTGGAGCGGATCGTGAAGCAGGAAATCGAGCGTATCGTTACGCGTTCCGACCGGATGTAAGTCGGACACTAGATTTCCGAGTCAAGGGCCCGCCTTATCAGCGGGCCTTTTTGCTTTTGGGGCCAAGTGTTTGGCTCGGGTTGCGCAATAAGCCTCGTGGGGGTAAACCCTTGCCCCTCCCTCTTTTGAGCGCCCCGATGACCGAAACCCTCGATAAAACCTACACACCGGCCGACGTCGAAGAGGCGCTGTACGAGCGCTGGGATAAGGCGGGCGCGTTCACCGCACAGCCGGCTTCAAAGTCGCCGCCCTACACCATCATGATGCCGCCGCCCAATGTGACGGGCAGTCTGCATATCGGCCACGCCCTGACCTTCACGCTGCAAGACACGCTGATCCGCTATCACCGCATGACCGGCCGCGATGCCTTGTGGCAGCCGGGCACCGATCACGCCGGCATCGCCACACAGATGGTGGTGGAACGCCAGCTCGCGGAGTCCAAAGGACCGACACGCCACGACATGGGCCGCGAAGCCTTCGTGCGCCGGGTGTGGAGCTGGAAGGAACAGTCGGGCGGTACGATCATTCATCAGCTGCGCCGCCTCGGCGCCTCTGCCGACTGGTCGCGTGAGCGCTTCACCATGGACGAGGGCCTCTCGAAGGCCGTCACCAAAGTTTTCGTCGAGCTCTATCGCCAGGGTTTGATCTACCGCGACAAGCGCTTGGTGAACTGGGATCCGAAGCTGCACACCGCGATCTCCGACCTCGAGGTCGAGAACCGCGAGACCAAAGGCAAGATGTGGTACTTCAAGTACCCCGTCGAAGGCCAAGACGGTACATTCGTCACTGTTGGCACCACGCGTCCAGAAACCATGCTGGGTGACACCGGGGTTGCCGTTCACCCCGATGACGAGCGCTACAAGGCGCTGGTCGGCAAGAACATCATCCTGCCGCTGGCGGGCCGCAAGATCCCCATCGTCGCCGACGAGTACGCCGACCCGGAGAAGGGCACCGGCGCGGTCAAGATCACGCCGGCCCACGACTTCAACGATTTCGCGGTGGGCAAGCGCCACAGTCTGCCGATGATCAATGTCTTCGACCGCGACGCCAAGCTCAACGAGAACGCGCCGGAGAAATTCCGTGGCCTCGACCGCGCCAAAGTGCGCGACATGGTTGTCGCCGACATGGAAGCCGCCGGCCTGCTCGAGAAGATCGAGCCCAACGCCATGCAGGTGCCTTACGGCGACCGCTCTGGTGTGATTATCGAGCCGTGGCTCACGGACCAGTGGTACTGCAACGCGGAAGTCCTCGCCCAGCCTTGCATCAAGGCGGTGGAAGAGGGCCGCACGCGCTTTGTGCCCAAGAATTGGGAGAACACCTTCTTCGAATGGATGCGCAACATCCAGCCGTGGTGCATCTCGCGCCAGCTGTGGTGGGGCCATCAGATCCCGGCCTGGTACGGCCCCGACGGCAAACACTTCGTCGCCTACAACGAAGACGAAGCGCTCACCGAAGCGAAGCAGCACTACAAAGGCAAATTCGACCAGAAGTGGCGCAATGAGTACAAGGCCGAGCGCGAAAAGCCCGCGCAGGCCAACAGCGGCATCGCCTTCCTCGACGACGAAAACATCGTTCTGCGCCGCGACGAAGACGTGCTCGACACCTGGTTCTCCTCGGCGCTGTGGCCGTTCTCCACACTCGGCTGGCCGGAGAAGACGCCGGAACTCGCGCGCTATTATCCCGGCGACGTGCTGGTCACGGGTTTTGACATCATCTTCTTCTGGGTCGCGCGCATGATGATGATGGGTCATCACTTCATGGGTGATGTGCCTTTCCGCGACGTCTACATCCACGCCCTGGTCCGCGACGAAAAGGGCCAGAAAATGTCCAAGTCCAAGGGCAACGTCATGGACCCCTTGGACCTCTGCAATGTCTACGGCACCGACGCCGTACGCTTCACGCTCACCGCCATGGCGGCGCAGGGCCGCGACATCAAGCTCGCCGAGACCCGCATCGCCGGCTACCGCAACTTCGTCACCAAAATCTGGAATGCTGCCCGCTTCTCGCAGATGAACGAGTGCAAGATCGATCCCGCTTTCGATCCGCGCGCGGTGAAGACCACGCTCAACAAGTGGATCGTCGCCAAGACCGTCGAAGCCGCCGCCGCCGTCGCCACCGCCATCGAAGCCTACCGCTTCAATGACGCCGCCACAGCCATGTACCAGTTCACTTGGAACAACGTCTGCGACTGGTACCTGGAATTCGCCAAGCCGGTGTTCCAAGGCAGCGATGAAGCCGCCAAGAAAGAAACCC
>CANKHC010000106.1 GCA_947481595.1 Fidelibacterota bacterium | reverse complement strand
GACGTCGGGGGCGAAGTCCTTGAAGATCCCTGCCCCGCCGCCGATCTCGAGCGTGGCACCCGGTTTCAGCTCCGCCGCCATGCGCCGGTAGAGGTCGAGATAGATCGTGCGCAGGGCCGGTTTCTCGCGCCACTGGCGCCCGTGCTCGACGAGGCGGGCGTCGATACCCATCAGAACGCTTTAAGCTTGCGCCAGGCGAACAACACCATGCGCGCCAGCAGCCAGCCATGGGTGAAGCGCGAAATCTGGGTTTCGCCGTAGCGCCGCGCGTCGTAGCGGATCGGGATTTCGACGATCTTCAGATTGAGCTTCACCGCGCCAAAGATCAGGTCGTAGTCGCCGAAGGGATCAAACTCGCCGAAGTAAATGCGATTGGTCTCGATGCGCTTGTAATCCCGCGCCCACAGCACCTTGGTGCCGCACAGGGTGTCGGTGAAACGCTGGTTGAGCAGATAGGAGAACATGATGGCGAAGGCGTGGTTGGCGATGTTGTTGAGAAAGCGCATGGCTTCGCGCTCCATCGGGTACACCAGCCGCGTACCGTTGATGAACTCGCCGCGCCCCGACGCCAGGGCGTCGTAGAACTTTCCGAGTGTTTCTGGCGGCACCGTCAAGTCGGCGTCGAGGATCATGAGAATGTCGCCGCGCGCCGCCGCGAAACCCTTGCGCACCGCATCGCCCTTACCCTTGCCGTCCTGGCGCATCACTTTGATGTCGTGCTGCGGATAGGCAGCCTGCACGCGCAGGCATTCCTCGAAGGTGCCGTCCTTGCTGTGGCCTTCGACAAAGACGATCTCGATATCGGGCGCGAAGGCCGGCAGGCGGGTCACGGCTGGTTCAATGTTGCCGCGCTCGTTGCGGCAGGGAACGATCACGCTCACGCTGGGAAGTGCCGCGGGCTTGAGTTTCTCAACGACGGGGCGCGCCACCACATAGTTACGCAGCGCCAAGCGGCGGATGCCAGGCAACGGTGCGATGAAGCGGTTGATGAAGCTGCCCAAGCCGAACATCCGGCGCGGGATCAGCTGGCGCCACTCGCGGCGCACGATCTCGAAATTGGCGAGCTGCAGGAGATTGGCGATGTCGGCCGTCGGCAGGTTGTTCTGCGGTACCTGCGGCATCTTCAGGCCGAGGGCTTCGGCGACGTGTAGCACCGGGTCCCACAGGTGCGAGTAGTAGGCGACGATCAGCCGGCACTCGGGCCCGGCGCAGCGGCGCAAGAGGTCGAACAGCGCCTGACAGTCTTCAATCAATCCGACGGTGTCGGAGACGACGATGTAGTCGAAAGGGCCTTCGATTTTGGCGAGCGTGGCCGCGTCTTCGGCATTGCCGACATGCAGCTCAAATCCGGGGTGCTTTTCGCGCGCCACGCGGATCATTTCGGCGCTCATGTCGACGCCCACCGCGCGCGAGGGCTTCAACGCCGCGAGCAACTGTGCATCACCACAGCCGATCTCTAGAATGCGCGCGCCCGCGGGAATCAAAAACCGCATGTAGGCATGATCGGCTTCGTAGAAGTAGCGGTTGCGGGCGAGCCACTTGCCGCGCTCGGGGGCGAGCTTGTCGAAGAGGGCGCGGATCCGCTCCTGGCGGGGGGTGAGCATGGTCGTCATCGCAGCGCCAACCATGTGAGGCTTCCGGGGAGAACGGCGATCACCACACTCAAACCCAAGACGACCGAGATCAGCAATGCGTCACCCGCGGCAACGCCGAAAAGGCCGAGGCCCGAAACCATCAAGCTCTCGCGCACACCCCAACCGTTGACCGACACCGGCACGGCGGCGGCGAAGACCGCGAAGGGCACGACCAGGAAGGCCGCCAGCGGCGTGACTTCGATCCCGAAGGCGGCGCCGATCATCACCACAATGACCACGGTGGTGAGGTGGATGGCCAACGACAGGGCCAGCGCCGCGCCGCCGGCCTTGGACAGAAGCCCTGTACGCAGGCGCGCAATGAGCCGCAGCACGGCTGCGACCTTGTCCTGGCGTGTGAGAGCGGCCGGCAGCGGTAGGCGGTCGGTGTAAAGGCCCACCAGGACCACCAGCGCCAGGCCCAAAGACACAAGCGCCGTGCCCGCCACCGACACGCCAACGGCAGCGTTGGCGAGCGCCGGCAGGCCGGCGAGGATCAGGATCACCGAAGCCAGCAAGGCGGTGATGCGGTCGAGCACGATGCTGGCGACCACCTCGCGCCATTCCATTCCGGCGCGCCCCGCAAGCACGCCGCGCACCACGTCGCCGCCCACGGTCGCGGGCAACACCTGGCCGAAGAACATGCCGGCGAAGGAGAGTTGCACGGCGGCGCGCATCGTGAGGCTGTCGTCCCGCACCAGAAGCTTCCAGCGCAGGGCGGCCAGGAAGATCGTGCCGACCATCAGCACGATGGTCGCGATCAGCAATGTGGGTGCTGCCGTTTCGAGCCGGTGCGCGACCTCGTCCCAGGCAACCTTGCGGCTCAAATACACCAACAGCGCCGCCGAGACCGCGATCTTGGCGACCAGCGCCACACGCGCGAGCGGGCGCGGCGCCGACGCGGGCGCGGTCATTGCGGGAGAGGCCAGCGGCACGTTGTCCACGGGAGCGGTCATCTTTCAGCCGGATTGATCGCCCTGTTTAGCGGCAAAAGA
Organism: Fidelibacterota bacterium; assembly: GCA_947481595.1. Lineage (GTDB taxonomy): Bacteria > Pseudomonadota > Alphaproteobacteria > Rhodospirillales > Rhodospirillaceae > SHVO01. The sequence goes on along the minus strand of CANKHC010000106.1, from coordinate 8,514 downwards.
CCAGGCTGGGCAACGCTTTAGAGCATCAGAACGGCTTGAAGCGGCCCAGAAAGGCAATCGCGATCATCAGCACCAGCAAAGCGCCTTTGGCGGCGAGGCTGTGGTTGATCGCGGCAGCGATCGCCTCCTCGCGCTCTGGCGTCGCCCCGTCGGTGACGGTCTCGCTGAAAGGCGCATAGAACGGGCGGAAGCCGACGTCGGCCGCGATCGCGGTCCAAAACACCAAGCCGAACAGGAACAGCTTGGCCGCGAACCAGGTGTCGTCGATGGGCGCACCCGTGGCCAGGGAGTTGAGGCCGTAGGCGACGAAGGCCAGCCCGGTGAAGGCCTCGAACACCAGCTCGATGATGCGCAAGTTGGCCGCCAAGGCCGTGCCCGGGGCCGCAGCGCCGGCGACGATCACCGCCGCCCAGCTCACGCTCATGATGTAGGCGGCAGCGCGCAGGCCCGGCGTCAGGGGATAGACCCCGACCGCGCCAACGAGCTCGATCCCGGTGATCAGCATGAGGGCGAAGCAGAGCTTGGGAACGACGTGCACCCGCACCGCCGCCAGGACGAGCTTCATGCGCGCGGGCACGTCGAGGCCCGCGTTCTTCACGCGCGCGGTCAGCGCGAAGACCGTGAGGTCTCCGGCCAGCCATGCCGCGAACAGCACGGCGTGGGCGATGTTCCAGAACTGCGCGCTCGCCATGAGGTCCCCCGTTACCGCCCCAGACTACAACAGCCCGCGCACGGGCCAGAACGGGAAATGGCGAAGAATTTAGGGCTGCAAGCTGCCGGCGGCGGACTTACGCAAACGTTTCGCCGCCACGGCTGCCGCCACGCCGACGAAAACAGCGGCCATGATGTCGCGAATGTCGGCGACGGCAAGGTGCAGGCGATGGACGGTCGCACAGAACTCGATGGTTTCCGCAAGCGCCTCGCCGCCGAGTCCCTGCAGCAGGCGGTAAAAGCCGACCTTGGCCGCCATGTCGAGGATGACGACATAGCTCGGCAACATCAGGATTCCACCGCGCTTGAGGAAGGTGAAGGCCTTCGTCGGTGCCTTCTCGAACAGCCACATCCACAGGAAGGTGAACATCGCCGCCAGGGCGACGCCGAGCATGAAGTCGACGGCGGCAAAAGCGGCGTAAGCGCCGATGGCCGCGCGTTCCTCGAAGGCGCCCAGTTCAATGCCGATCATGACCTGCGACAAGGGTGTCTGCAGGTCGAAGGGCGCAAAGCCGGTGATCGCGCGGTAGGCCGGGATCAGGCTCACGCGTTCGACGAGATACAGGCTGCCGGCAACCGCCGCTGCCGCCACCGCGCCGCGACCCTTGCTCCACCCCGCCACGCCCGCCTACCCCAGCACCGGAAAGCTCGCGCGCAAGCCCTCGATGATGTTGTTGGCGGCCAGCGCGGCCAGCACGATCCCCAGCACACGGCTGAGCACGGCGACACCGGTCAGGCCCAAGAGCCGCATGATGGTTTCGCACATGAAGAAGGCGAGTACGGTGAGCAGCAGTACGCCCAGCATCACGCCGGCCGATAACGCCTGCGCGGCGAAGTCGCCGACGTGCTGCGACTGCAAGAGGATGGTCGAGGCGATGGCGCCTGGCCCGGCGATCAGGGGAATGGCCAGCGGAAACACCGCCATGTCGGGATGGGGGCTGCGGTGGGTGACGTCTTCCTCCTCACGCGGTGTCAGCGCGCGGATGCCGCTTTCGCGCGCGACCACCATGTCGATGGCGAGCAGCATCAGTAGAATTCCCCCCGCGATCCGAAACGCGGGCAACGTCACGCCGAGATAGTGGAGGACCGGCTGGCCGACGAGGGTAAAGAGAAGAAGGATGCCGGCGGCGATGCTGACGCTTTTCAGCGCGACCGCACGCCGGCGCGCAGGCGTAAGGCCCGCCGTCAGGGCGATGAAAAAAGGCACAACCCCCACAGGATCTATGGTGATCAGGAAGTTGGCGAAGGCAGCTGATGCGACTTCAAGCATACCGCGAGTTTAGCGGATTACAGCCAAGGAGCGAAATCCCGGCGCGCGTTGCACGCACGCCTTTTTGTATTGCGGCCTTCCGCCGTTGGTTGCCGCAGGCCGTTACACGCCGCCCCGGTTTTGTCTCGCCCCTGCCCTAAGCCAGCCACATGGCGCGCTTACACTTACGATGTCGAAAAGAGGTAGAAAATGTTGAAAGGCACCATTCCTCACGGTGAGCGCCGCGAAGTCGCACTTGTCTGGGCGCTGCTCTTCCTGATGGGCGGCGTGCTGGCGATGGTCTTGACCCTCGGCGGCGTGCATTGGCTGCTCGATCAGCGCGCGGCGGCGCCCGATTTCAAATCGGAGATCATCGCCACCATCCTCGGCATGGGATTCGTCTTCGTGGGTCCGGTGCTGCTGTTCGCGCTGGCGGTTCTTTCCCCGCAATGGTGGCTGCGCAGTGTTAAATCACGCGTGAAGCGTTTGCTGCTCGGCGTAAATTCCGCCTGACGATTCACATCCATGACAGCGCAGCGAATTTGGTGACCGTGCCACGCAACTGCCGCATTCGAATGTTGTTAGTCACTCAACAGTCGGATCGCTGTACCCCCGGCCATCCTGACTTCGAAAGCCCCGCGGCAGAATTGCCTGCGGGGCTTTCTCTTTAGCGCCCAGTTTTCCTTGCGCGCCCGCAGCGGTGCAGGCACACTGAGTGAAATTCACCCTCAGGTGGAAGGGTGCTTCGTGAAAAGTTCATTGCTCATGGGCTTCCGCGCCATCGCTTTTGCGATTGGCGCCTTTATCCTGCTGGCGATCAGCGGGATCCGCGTCCAATCGTCGATGGACGTTTTCATGTTCGTCATCGGGTTGGTCGTGTTCTGGGTGGTCATCGAGATGGTCTTCCTCAACATGAAGAAGAAAAAGACCGTCAAGCCGCCGCGCGCGCACTAAGAGCTGCGCGCTCACTTCATTTCGTATTTAGCGATCACCCAAGGCTCACCCGCCGCCGAGATGTACCACTCGCGCACCGCGGGGTGGGCGAGGATGGCGTCGGCGTAGGCCTGGCACGGCTTGTCGAGCGGAACGCCGTAGGTCTTGAAGCGCGTGACCACCGGCGCGTACATGGCATCGGCGTTGGAGAAAGCGCCGAAGAGGAAAGGCCCGCCTTTGCCGAAGCGCTTGCGGGACTCACGCCAGATGTCCGAGATGCGCGCGATGTCTTTGTCGACCTCGGCGCTGCGCGCGAAGCTTGGGAAGGTCTTGCGCACGTTCATCGGCATGGCGATGCGCATGTCGCGGAAGCCGGCGTGCATTTCGGCAGAGACCGAACGCGCGAAAGCGCGGGCCTGTGGGTCGGTGGGCCACCAATGGCGGTCGAAGAAGGTGTCCTGCAGGTAGTCGAGGATCGCCAGAGATTCCCAGATCACGTTATCGCCGTGCAGCAGGACCGGCACTTTGCCCGAGGGCGAGAACTGCATGATCTTGGCGGCTGTGTCGGGCTGATCGAGGCCGACGACGGTTTCCTTGAAAGGGATCCCCATGGCTTTCATGGCGAGCCACGGACGCATCGACCACGACGAATAGGCCTTATTGGCGAGGACAAGGTGTAGGGGTGTGTTCATGTCAGGCCCGATTTTCTTAAGCTTGTTTGGCTTCGATGATGCCGCGGCGGATGGCGCGCGTGCGGGCGAACATTTTTTCGAGCGCCGCACCGTCACCGCGGCGGATGTGCTTTTGCATGCCGGCGAGGTCTTCGGTGAAGCGCTGCAGGATCTCAAGCACGGCTTCGCGGTTGCTGAGGAAGATATCGCGCCACATCACGGGATCGGACGCGGCGACGCGTGTGAAATCGCGGAACCCGGAGGCGGAGAACTGGATGACTTCCTGCTTGAGGTCTTCGGCCAGGTCCGTGGCCGTGCCGACGACGGTAAAGGCACAGAGATGCGGCAGATGCGAGGTGATCGCGAGCACGCGGTCATGGTGCGCGGGGTTCATCGTATCGACCTTTGCCCCCATGCGCTTCCACATGGTCTCGACTTTCGCCACGGCCTTGGCGGGCGTGCGCGGCAAGGGCGTCAGCACAGCCCAGCGGCCGTCGAACAATTCGGCAAATCCGGCTTGAGGCCCTGAGTGTTCCGTGCCGGCCAAGGGATGGCCCGGGACGAAAGTCACGCCTTTGGGAATGTGGGGCGCGACGGCTTTGATCACTTCCTGCTTCACCGAGCCGACATCCGTGATGATGGCGCCGGGCTTCAGATGCGGCGCGATGGCTTTGGCAATGGCGCCATTGGTGCTGATCGGCGTCGCGATGACGACCAGGTCGGCGCCTTTGACGGCCTTGGCGGCGTCGGCGGTGGCTTCGTTGACGATGCCGAGCTTGAGCGCGGTTTTGCGGTGGGCGGCACTTTTGTCGCAGGCGATGATCGAACCGGTGACACCGCCGCGGCGCATCGCGAGCGCCATCGACGATCCAATATGGCCGATGCCGATGAAGGCCACGCGCGCAAAGAGCACGCCGGGTTTTTTGGCCTTGGGTTTTTTCTTCTTCATCGTAGTTTTACTCATGGCGCACCTTCCATGAAACGCGCCAGCGCGTCGAGCACCGCGGTCATTTCCTCGTCATTGCCAATGGTGATGCGCAGGTGTGTGGGCAAGTGATAGCCGTCAACGCGCCGCGCGATGATGCCTTGCGACTGCAGATAGGCATCGGCATCGGCGGCGGTCTTGCCTGGCGTCTTGGGGAATTCGGGCAGCACGAAGTTGCCGGCGCTATCGGCCACGCTGAGACCCAAGCCGCGCAGGCGCTGGAGCGCGACTTTGCGCCATTTGGTGTTGTGCTCGCGCGCGCGCTTGACGTGCGCCTGGTCACGCACCGCCGCCGTTCCGACCACTTGCGCGGGCTTGGAAACATTGAACGGCGCGCGGAGGCGCTCCATCGCTTCGATGATGGCCTTGGGGCCGTAGGCCCAGCCCAGGCGCAGGGCAGCGAGCCCGTAAATCTTGGAGAACGTGCGCGTCGCCACGGTGTTGGGCGTGGTGCGCGCCAGGTCCAAGCCGCTCTCGTAGTCGTCCAGGTCGGCGAACTCGGCATAGGCACCGTCGAGCACCAGCACGATGTCCTCGCGCAGCCCCTCGCGCAGGCGCTGAACTGCGCCGCGCGCGAGATAGGTCCCGGTCGGATTGTTGGGGTTGGCGAGGAAGACGATCTTGGTCGCGGGCGTCACAGCCGCCAAGATCGCGTCCACGTCGGCGGTCAAATTCTTCTCGGGCACCGCCACGGGCGTGGCACCCACGCTTTTGGCGTAGATCGCGAAGATCGCGAAGGCGTGTTTGGTGTGGATGACCTCATCGCCCGGTCCGGCATAGGCGCGCGCGACCAGGCAGAACATCTCGTCCGAACCGCAGCCGCAGATGACGCGCTCCGCTTCGATGCCGTGCACTTCGGCGATGGCTTGGCGCAGCTCGGCGGAATCGCCGGGCGGGTATTTGTAGAGGCCCGCGGCGATGTCGGCATAAGCCTTGCCGACCGCCGGGCTCGGCCCCAGGGCAGCCTCGTTGGAGGATAGCTTCATGACCCGGCTCATGCCCTTGATCTGGGACTTACCGGCTTCATACAGCGGTATGCTCATAAGCCCAGGACGGGGCTGCGGCAGCGCCATGGCGCGCATCCATGTTCACGTGTGGCAGGGGGGCCATTTCGCCCCCCAAACGGGGCCGAGTCATAGGCGGGTAAGGCGCCAAAATCAAAGAAAACATTGACATATCTGCCGCCCTTGGGTGTTTTGGACCTATGGCAGCCCAAACCGCCCTCGAAGCCCGCCCTGGCGTGGCGCCCGACCTGAAACTGACCCTCCAGGCTCCCTTGGTCCTGCAGTCGGGGGTCACGCTCGCCCCCGTGACACTGGCCTATCAGACTTACGGCACCCTGAATGCCGAGCGGTCCAACTGCGTTCTGCTTTGCCATGCCTTGACCATGGACCAATACGTCTGCGGCACTCACCCCACCACGGGCAAAGCTGGCTGGTGGGACTATCTGGTGGGGCCGGGAAAGGTCTTCGACACCGAGCGCTTCTTTGTCGTGTGCGCGAACGTGCTGGGCGGCTGTATGGGCTCGACCGGCCCAAAGGAAATAAATCCTGTCACCGGCAAACCTTGGGGACTGGACTTTCCCGTGATCACCATCCGCGACATGGTCGCGGCCCAGGCGAAGCTGCTCGACTATCTCGGCATCGAGAAGCTGTTCTGCGTCACCGGCGGGTCCATGGGCGCGATGCAGGTGATGGAATGGGCGGCACGCTATCCGCACCGCGTCTTTTCTGCCATTCCGGTTGCCGGCTCCTATCGCCACTCGGCGCAAAACATCGCGTTCCACGAAGTCGGGCGCCAGGCGATCATGGCCGATCCGGAGTGGGCGCACGGCAATTATCTCGAGGAGCAGCGCAACCCCAAGCGCGGGCTCGCGGTCGCGCGCATGGCCGCGCACATCACGTATCTGTCCGAGAATTCGCTGCACAACAAGTTCGGCCGCAACCTGCAAGACCGCGAGGCGCTGACCTACGGCTTCGACGCCGATTTCCAGGTGGAAAGCTACTTGCGCCATCAGGGGTCGACCTTCGTCGACCGCTTCGACGCCAACTCGTACCTCTACATCACGCGCGCCATGGACTACTTTGACCTGGCGGCCGAGAACGGCGGCGTGCTGGCAAATGCTTTCAAGGGCACGCCGGTACGCTTCTGCCTGATCTCCTTCACCTCCGACTGGCTGTTCCCCACCGAGGAAAGCCGCGCCATCGTGCGCGCGCTCAATGCCGTGGCGGCGAACGTCAGCTTCGTCGAGATCGAGTCAGACAAGGGCCATGACGCCTTCTTGCTGGATGAGCCTGACTTTCACCAGACTTTGCAGGGTTTCATCGATGGTGCGGCGGAGATCCGCGGCTTACCCGCGCGGAGCAGAACGCCGTGAACGCCGTGACGTCCACCTCGCCGCCGAAATTACGCGTCGATTTGCAACAGGTCGCCGACCTCGTGCCGGTGGGTGCGCGCGTGCTCGACGTCGGCTGCGGCGACGGTACGCTGCTGGCCTACCTGACGCGTTTCAAGCAGGTGGATGGACGCGGCCTGGAACTGGAAATGGCGCGGGTACGCGCCGCCGTGAGCCAGGGATTGCCGGTGATCCAAGGCAACTTGGAAACCGATCTTGTCGACTATCCCTCGAGCGCCTTCGACTACGTCATCCTCAGCCAGACCCTGCAGGCGACGCACAATCCGCGTTTGGTGATGGAAGAACTCCTGCGCATCGGCCGGCGCGCCATCGTCTCATTCCCCAACTTCGGCCATTGGCGCGTGCGCGTGTCGGTGATGTTCGGCGGACGTATGCCGATGACCTCGACGCTGTCGGACTCCTGGTTCGACACGCCCAACATCCATCTCTGCACGGTGGCCGATTTCATCGACCTTTGCGGCCTGATGAATGTGCGCATCGAACGAGGCTATGCCCTGGACACCCTGGGCCAGAAGCTAGGCTTCGCGGCCACCAGCCGTCGGGCCAACTTGCTCAGTGAACAGGCGCTGTTCGTCCTCACCCGCGCGTGATGCGATTCCGTTGCCGGCAGGGCGGGCGACCGCTTTGACGGTAGCATGCGCCGGCAGCGCATCGAACGGTGCGGCGTAGATCTGCTTTTCCGCTTCGACCATCACGACACCGGCAAAGGTAGGGAAAAACCGCGTGCCGAGGTTTTCCCAGGTATTGGCCCAGGCCCGGAACACCCAGGAGCCCACCGGCGGCACGAAGAGCGCGGTGGCCGACTGCAGCGGCACAAACAGATTGTCGCGCAAGAGGCGGCTGAGCTGACCCATGGAATAGGGCTGGCCCTGCGCAAAGGGCGCATGCTCGGCCCGCGCCCACAGGCCACGTCGATTGGCGACCACCACGGTCAGCCGTCCGCCGTCGGCCAATACCCGCCAGCATTCGCGCATGAACGGGCGCACATGCGCCGCACCCTCCAGGCAATGCACCAGAAGCAGGCGGTCGATGGAACGGTCGGGGAAGGGTAAGGCCTGTTCGTCGCTGAGCACCGCCAGACCAGGCGCTCCGGCGGGCCAATGCATGCAGCCTTGCCCGGCAGGCATCGCTGCCATTACGCGCTCGGCTTCATCTTTGTAGAGCTCGAGGAACGGGGCGGTGTAGCCCACGCCCAGGACGCGCATCCCCACGAGGCGCGGCCAGATTTGGCGCAGCCTCTGGGCCAGGAGTCGGTGCGCAAGCTTGCCGAGAGCCCCGCCGTAAAACGCCCTGAGGTCGACGATGTCGCTCCACATTCAGCTGCTCATAACACAGCCTGCACGGAGAGCGTACCTTGGGGATAACTTTGCAACTCTAATTTCATCATAACCCTTTGATAATAGAGGATATTTCCCCTTGCGCCAAACCCCCGAATCACGCACACTCCGGGCTCGGGCCGCACGCCTTAAAACGTGCGCGGCTGGCGGGGATCAGCTACCCTTGCGCGGGTAGTGTTTGGGCGATTTTGGGGTGACTTGAGCATGGTGTC
>CANKHC010000105.1 GCA_947481595.1 Fidelibacterota bacterium | reverse complement strand
TCGTAGACGTTCATCTGACAGCCGTAGGTCTTGATGAACAGCTTCTTGGTCTTGCGCGGCGGGAGGGCAGATTCGGCCATGGTATTGAATTATAAAGCTTTCTTCGTAGTCCGCCCATAAAAGGGTAACGCCCCAGGCGCGGGGTGGGTTCCTCATACTCTATTGGGGGGACCTAAGGCAAAACGCGCCCGCGCGCGGACGGCGCGCAAACCTAAAGAGTTATGCGGCGGTAAGGCTCACCAGCGAGCGCCCGGCCAGCAAATTGGCCATTTCCCGGCGCACCACCAGGTCGCAGTGGGCAGCCAGGGCTTTGCGGTTGGGAAAATCCGCCCGCGACACCGGCGGGTGGAAGGTGATTTCCACGGTCAACTCACCCAGCTTGGAGAGGAACCACAGGTGCGAGGTCATCTCCATGTCGCCGTACCAGGCGACGAAGGGCCGCCAGCCCACGCCCAAAGGCAAACCGTTCAGCCGGGTATAGGCAATCGACACCGGCTGCACCGCGATCATCTGGCTGCGTACGGCTTTGTCGGTGACCTGGCGTTCCGCGACGGTGAACAGCGCACTCTTGAAGGGCTTCATGATGTTGCCGTCGCCCGACGTCGATTCGGGGAACATGATCAAGGTGTCGCCGTCGTCCAGGCGTTCCTGAATCTGATCGCGCGCTTCTGAGGTGGCACTCCGGCTGCGGTCGATGAACACGCTGCGCCCGGCCTTGGCCATGATCCCGAACACCGGCCACTTGGCGATGTCGGCTTTGGCGATGAAATCACCGGCGACTTGCGAGCCGATGGCGACGATGTCGAAGTAGGAGATGTGATTGCTCACCACGAGATGCGGGCGCTCGGTCGCGCGGACCCCGCGCGCGATGACGCGCAAACCGACGATCCGGCACAAGAGGCGATAGTACCAGCGGCGGAAGGGGGCTGAGTTGATGTGCAAACCATTGAGGCTTGCCGAGATCAGCGTGGCAATCAGCGAAGCCACCAGGAAGCCGGTCATACGAAGGCAGGCGACCGCGCTGCCCATGGATGTCGCGGGAAGGGCGGGCTCCGGGAAGGTGGTCACACCACTTGTTTGAATGGCGGCGCTCCCCGGTGGTCGGGACGCTCGCCGTTACCACCCAGGTCGTAGTGGCGCGTGTAGCGTCCGGCGATCAGGTCGGTCTTGACGATGATGCAGACGTCGGTGGTGTTGAACTGGTGGTCGATCACCGCGCCGTCGCCGATGAAGCCGCCGACGCGCAAGTATCCCTTGAGCAGCGGCGGCAAACTGGCCAGTGCGCGCTTGGGATCGATGGCTTCCTTCGGCAGAAGGTTCATGGCGGTGTAGCGCTCCGGCAGGGCGCGGGGGCGGATCGCTTCTGGCGCCAAGTGATAATGATGCAGGTAGGACAGCTGCACTTTGAGTTGCTCGGGGTCGGTGCCGGGCAAGCTGGCGCAGCCGAACATCAAATCGATGTCGTGGGTGTTCATGTACTCGGCCAGGCCGCGCCACAACAGGTTCATGGTCGCGCGATCGCGGTACGCCGCATCGACGCAGGAACGTCCCAGCTCCATGACCGTGCCCGAGAAATTCGCGAGCTTGGCGATGTCGAATTCCGAAGCGGAATAAAACCCGCCGGCAACGCGCGCATTCTCGCGGCGCATCAGGCGGTAAGTGCCGACCACGCGTGTCTCATAGGGGCGCTGTTGATCGACCACGATCAGATGGTCGCAGGCGGTGTCGAAATGATCGAAGTCGCGCGAGATCGGCGCCATCGCCGGCAGGGGCTTGGCCCCCATCTCGTTGTAGAACACGCGGTAGCGCAGCGCCTGCGCCGCGTCGAGCTCGTCGGCGGAGGTCGCCAGCCGGATGATCTGGTTGCCGGCCACGACCGGTTCAAAACCTTCCTGCGGATCGCGCGCGAAGACCGTGCCCGCGACCGTCGTTGGCGCGGTCGCCACCGATGCATCGGAAAGCCGTTTCTGATTTGCAGCCTGCGGAAAAAGAAGAGTCATGTCAAAACCACGTGCCAACTTTGTTTCGCCAACTCTGGTGCGGGAGGGGCGCTTGCGTCGCCCCAGCAGCTGCATCGTCATTTTCAATGTCGACTGAAGGGCCGATCCGGTTTTGCGGCTCAGCGAAACCGTCGACTGCAACGTCGATCTTGTGAGGTCACGGACCGTCAAGGGTTTGCCCACGGTGCCGGCTCCTGTGTACTTATTGTTACGCATTTGTGGCGAAAAGGCTATGCCTTCTGCACTACCTGTCGCAAGACTGTACCGGCGACGCCACAATATGTCGTGTTATCGTTCTGTTTCTTTTTCAGAATCGATTGGCACAACAAACAACTCCAGCCTGTGGCCGACGAGTTTATAGCCGTGCGCTTCGGCGATCTCGTGCTGGAGTCTTTCAATATCGTCATTGCGGAATTCGGTGACCTTGCCCGAACGCATGTCGATGAGGTGATCATGATGCGTGCTGGGCGTTTCCTCGTAACGCGAGCGTCCATCGCCGAACTCATGGCGTTTGACGATGCCGGCGTCCTCGAACAACCGCATCGTGCGGTAGACGGTGGCGATCGAGATGCGCGAGTCCTCGGCGGAGGAGCGGCGGTGGACTTCCTCGACATCCGGATGGTCATGTGCGTCTGACAGCACGCGCGCAATGATGCGGCGCTGCTCGGTCATCTTCATTCCCTTTTCGGAACAAAGCTGTTCGATATGGGAAGTCGTCGGCGAAGTTGTTTGGCCCATGGCGACACTGCTTACAGGAGAACCACTTTCATGTCGCCATCATAGTCGCCTCGGTTAAGCCTTGGAAAGGCCGCTGTAAACAAGCTGCTGAATTCGCGAATGATTCGCGGGCCCTTGTCACCTTCGCCGCGATCCACAACAATTGGGCTCATGAACGCGCCTGCCTATTTCCTCGATATCACCGCCGACGTCTGTCCGCTGACCTTCGTCAAAACCAAGTTGCTCCTGGAAAAGATGCCACCGGGTGCCCTGGCCACCGTGCGGCTCAAGGGTGTGCAGCCCCTCGACAATGTGCCGCGCTCGGTCAAGGCCCACGGCCATGAGGTGATTTCGCTTGGACCCGAGGACGGCTCGGCCGCGTCCATCACCGATCCCCGCCTGCCGCATATCCTGGTGGTCAAGCGCTGCTAGCTTAAGACCAGCGTCATGGTCACCGCGTCGGCGCCGTGGGCGTAGTAGCCCGCGCGCCGGCCGGTCGCGGCGAAGCCCTGCTTCGCATAGAGCGCCAGGGCCGCAGCATTGTCCGACGCTACTTCCAGATACAGCTTTTGCCCGCCGCCATGCTTGAGGACGCGCGCGGCTTCCTGCAGCAAGGCCCCGGCGACGCCTTTGCGCCGCTGTGTCGGTGCAACGGCCAAAGTCAAAATCTCCGCTTCATCGCCCACCGCGCGTACCAGGATGAAGCCATCATGGCCCCACATCCAGGCGGCGACCCCGGGTTGCCCGAGCAACGCAGCGAATTCCGCCTCAGCCCATGGCTGCGGAAAACTGGTGGCGTGCAGCACGGCCAACGCATCGGCATGCAGCGCGCTGACCTGAACCATCATGGCCGCAATCGTCCGCCATGTTGCGGCACCACGGCATCGGGTGCGCGCGCATAAACCGGCAGCGGCCCGCCCGCCACCGGCGCGCGCTCTGACGCCAAGCGCGCCAGCACCGCCGGATCGGGCAAGAGATTCGCATTCTCGCCGCCTTGCACCACCAGCGTATTGGGCGCGCTGGCGACAGCAGCGGCGCTGATCACAGCGATCTCACCCAGTGCGCGCGTGCCGTCGAAGTGCTGGGCATAAAAGTCGCCGCGCTTGGTGTCGATGGCCACCAGCACGGGGCCTTGTCTATTTGCCTGCGCCGCCAACACTTCGGTGGTCGTCACACCGATCACGGGTTTTCCTGCAGCCAACCCCAACCCCCGCGCCGCTGCCAAGCCGACGCGCACGCCGGTGAAGGAGCCCGGCCCCACGGTCACGGCAATGCGGTCGAGGGCGGCGTATGCGACATGCGCCTCAGCCATCACCTTCTCCACCAGCGGCATGAGGGCTTCGGCCTGGCCCTGTTCCATGACTTCGCGCGCGGACGCCAGCGTTGCGCCGTCGCGCCACACCGCCACCGCCACTGCCGCCATGCAGGTATCGAAAGCCAGGATCAGCATCACATTCCCAATGGAGTTCGCGCGAAACCTTGGCCACTATATGCCATGACCTTAGTCGAAATCGCCAAGCCCGCTTTCGATGTCGAGATCGACATCGCTTACGCGACGCCCCACAACTTCACCGGCAAGCCGGTCTATAGCCGCCCTGGCTGCTACCTGCACCCCGATGCCGCCGCCTGCCTGACCCATGCCATTGAACTGGCCCGCCCGCTGGGCCTGCGTTTCAAGATCTTCGACGCGTTCCGTCCGTCCGAGGCGCAGTGGGTGCTGTGGAACCACACGCCCGATCCCGAATTCCTCGCCGATCCCCGGCGCGGCTCGCCGCACTCCATGGGGGCGGCCGTCGACCTGACGCTGATCGACGCCAGCGGCGCGGAACTCGACATGGGCACGGCCTTTGATGCTTTCACGCCGCGCTCGCACCATGGTGTGCACGACATCCCGCCCGAGGCGCAGCGCAACAGGGCGCTCTTGCTCGGCCTCATGACCGCCGCCGGCTGGGATTTTTACCGCAATGAGTGGTGGCACTATCAGCTGTTCAAGCCGCGCGACCGCTACCCGGTGCTGAGCGACAAGGTGCTCGACGTGCCGATGATGCTCCCTCAAGCCAACGAATCTTAGGTCTGAGCGAGAATCTCGGCGGCTGATTTCGGCTTCTTCGGATTGCGCGCCGGTGCGCGCTGGCTTTCGATGGCCACGTGCAGCCACTCGGCGGCTTTGTCGGCGTCGCCGCGCTCGTAGCGTTCGACCTCCGCCAGCAACTGCGCCGCGCGCGCGCGGACGTCGGGAGCGGCGTCCACACCCGTCAATCCCGTCAGTCGGTTGCGTGTCTGGCCCCACAGCTCCGCATCCAGTGACGCCGCTGCGACCGCCAGCCGCGTCTCGGGGTGATCGGGGGAGACCTTGGCGAGTCCATCGATGCGCCGCGCCCAGTCGAGCGCCGATTCCGCGGGAACGAGACCTTTGTACGCGAGCAACAGATCGCTGCCCGGCCGTACACCCCACGCACGCTCCACGGCGGATGCGGCTTTCTTGCCTTTGCCCTGCGCGGTCATGGCGCGGGCGTAGACGATCACCGCCGCCGGGTTGGTGTCGTCGATATCCATGGCTTTCTTGGCGGCGTTGACTGCCGCGCTGGAATCACCCTGGCTCAGCGCCGTCTGGGCTTGCAGCGTGAACAGCCGCGAGCGCAAGCGCTTCAAATCCGACACTGTGTAAGCTTCACGCGCCAGCTTCTCGTCGAGCAGGGACAGCGCATCGCCCCAACGCTCGGCGGCGACTTCCATATCCACCGCGATCTGCAGCGCCCAGCCCGGCGCATCTTTGCGCGCGAGCGCGCGCTTGGCTTGCGTGAGCGCGCCGGCCGTGTCGCCCTCGGCCTGTGACTTCTGGGCCAGCGTCCTGATGCCGGCGAGTTCGGTTTCGGGGCGGGCCAGCATGGCCTCCGCCGCCGCCTGCATTTCCTGGGTATCGCCCGCCAGCGCCGCCGCATCCTTGCGCAGCATCAGCACGGCGGGGTTATCGGAAAGCAGTGAGCCCGCTTCTTTGGCGAGCTTGCGCGCGATCTGGCCCTGGCCCGCCTGCACGGCAGCGAAGCCGTCGCCTAAACGCACGAGACCCCGGCGCATGCGCCGCTCGCGCCGCGCTGCTGTGAAGGCTTGTACTTTTCCCGTCACGAAGGCGAGCAGACGCGCGAACAGCAAGACCACCGCCACCATCGCGATGACCGCGGCGATCAACACGCCCACCGACGTTTCGATCTGCCAGCCGCGCCAGGTCATGCTGACGGCGCCGGGATCGGCGGCGAGCCACACCGCGCCTGCGACGAGTGCTGCGACGACGAAGACATAGAGGGCCAAGCGTAACATCGGTTATGGCCTACGCGCGGGTGCAGGAGAGGCGGTTGCCTCGTCCAGCGTGTTTCCGGTGGCGGCGATAGCCGCAACGGCTTTGGTGGTGGCTTCGGCGATGGCGCGCTCGGCGGCGACGCGGGCACCGGCTTCCTCCAGCCACGGCGCCATGGCTTGCGCCGCGGTGCCGTCCAATCCAGCGAGTTCATTCACCGCAGCAGCGAGGTCGCCATCGGCCAGGCGGCGTTCGGCGCGCGCCAGCACCGCAGAGGTGCTCATTCCCGCGGCATCGCCGTCGAGGCGGCGTACGGTGACGATGGCCATCATGCGGTTGAGAATTCTGCGGTACCAGGCACCCGTGCCTTCGGGAATGGCACTCGCGCGTGTTGCCTCGGCCGCCGCCGGCGTAAAGCGCCGCTGCAGCTCCGCCCGCGTGGCGATGCCGCGCGCGGCTTTGGCGGCGAACCCGCTTTCATCCACCGCGAGGCCGTTTGCACGCGCTGCCAAGGCCTTCACCGTCTGAAGCTCCAGCGCGAAGCCGTGTCCCGCCGCGACAGCTTCACGCCACTGGGCAACGGCCATCAGGAGCGCGATGTTGGTGCTCTGCTCGACCATGGTGCGCCGGGCACTTGATTCCAGCGCGGTGACACGGTCGGCTAGAGCCAAGACGCTGTTGGCTTCGGCGCTGCGGCCCTCCAGCATATTCAGGCGTTTGGAGAGGTCTTCGAGGCGCGCGGTGTTGCCGATCGCGGCCTCGAGGGTGGCGATGCGCGCCGTCACCGCGGCCAACTGTTTTGCCTGGTTCGAAACGCTGTCGCCGAGCGAGGTCACCGATCCTTCGCTGGCCTCGGAGGGCCCGCGGCCCTCGAGCGCTGCCAGGCGTTCGTTGATCTCGCGCCGTGCGGCCGCGAGATCGTCGGCGCTCACTGTGCCTTTCTGTTCCGCCGCCGCGATGCGCCCGCTCACGGCGGGATCGTCGACGGCATAGGGTGACGGCTTTGCCGCTGGCGGCGCGCCGGCGGTGGTTGACGCCGGAGGCGCGGTGTTGCGCGTCAGGGACGGCAGCAGGGTGGAAGCAACCGCCACCAAGCCCGCCGCGATCACTGCGAAGATCACAAACCGCACGACCGCGCTTGTGCCGCGGCGGCGGGGTTGCGGCGGCGGCATCGTACTGGCGGCGGGACGTTCCGGCGCGCGTTCGGGTTCCGGCTCGGGCGTCTCGCTGAACCCGAGATATTTGAAGCGTTGATCTTTGGCCTTTTGATCGGCGGCGTCTTCGGCAAGTAAGCGCGCAGCCCGGCCGCCACTGCGCGTGGACGTTTTGGCTTCTTCTGTGGGAAGCGCCGCCGGCGTGTCGTGTTCCGCAGGCGGTTCGTCTTTGGCGTCGTCTCTGACAACTTCAGGCACGGGATCTTCCTTTGGCGTCGGGATCACAATATCCGCCGCCACAGGCAGTGTAGCCGATGGCGGGGCTTCTGGCACTTCGGGTATGGGCAGCGGAGCAGGCTCAAGGACCTCTGGCGGCGGGGATTCAACCGGATCTGCCGTCATCCTGTTCCACGCGGCGGGTCCCGTGGTGTTATCCGCGAGCGTGCGCGCGGGCCTGCGCCATAGGCCCATGAGGCGCGCGCCCAAACTGGGCTGTGGCGGCTGCGCAGCGGCCGTGGCCGCGCGTTCAGCTTGAATCCGGGCTTTGTTTTCCGCTGCCTGCCTGCGCGCTTCGTCCTTGGCGGCGCGTTCGGCGGCGATGCGGGCGTCCTTCTGCTCCTGAGCGAGGCGTTTTTGCGCGGATTTTTGTGCGGCGCGGAGCGCGTCCTGCCGGTCGCTCTCGGCGCGCGCGGCGGCGATGCGCATCTCTTCCAGCCGTTCACGCTCCATGAGGGCAGCAGCGCGGGCTTCCGCGTCGATCTTCTCCTGGGCTGCCAGCGCGGCTTGGACGCGAGCCGCTTCGGCCTGCTCGCGCGCACGCTCTTCTGCGGCCCGGGCCGCGCGCTCGGCGCGTGCCCGCGCTTCCTTTTCGGTGCTCTCGCGGTGTTCACGTTCCAGCCGTTCAGCCGTCAGGCGCTCCTCTTCGGCCTTATGGGCCGCAAGTTCGGCGGCGAGCCGCTCAGCCTCGGTGCGTTCAGCTGCCAGTCGTTCGCGCGACTCTTTGTCCTCGCGCTCGCGTTGCTCGCGCTTAAGGCGCTCCTCCTCGGCTTTGCGGGCCGCACGTTCGGCAGCGAGCCGCTCCGTCTGGGCGCGTTCCGCCGTCAGCCGTTCACGCTTTTCTGATTCATCGCGCTCGCGTCGTTCGCGCGCAAGACGCTCTTCTTCCGCACGGGCTTCGCGTTCGCGGGCCTCCAGGGCGGCCCGTTCCGCCGCCGTCTGTTCATGGCGCGCGTTCTCCTCACGCGCGCGCTGCTCGCGCACCAAAAGTTCGGCCTCCGCGCGTTCCGCGGCGAGGCGCAGGGCTTCGGCCCGTTCGACCGCGCGGCGTTCGGCTTCCAGCCGCTCGCGCTCCGTACGCTCTAGCGCCAAACGTTCGGCTTCGCTTTTTGCGGCGGCGATACGGATCTCTTCCAGACGCGCCCGCTCCGCGCGCGCGGCGGCCTGGCGTTCGCGCTCTTCTTTTTCCTCCCGCGCCCGCTGTTCGCGCGCGAGGCGCTCGCGTTCGGCCTTTTCGGCGGCGGCACGCTCGCGCGCGGCACGCTCAATGGCCAGACGCTCGGCGTCGCGGCGTTCGCGCTCCAACCGCGCAGCCGTCTGTGCCGCGATGCGTTCGGCCTCGACGCGCGCCAATTCCACGGCGGCGGCGCGTTCGCGTTCCGACCGCAAGGCTGCCTGGCGGGCCAATTCGGCTTGTTCTGCTGCTACGCGCTCCGCCGCCAGGCGTTCGCGTTCGGCCTGTTCCGCCGCGGTTTGTTCGCGGGCGAGCCTTGCCTGTTCCGCCGCTTCCTTCTCGCGCGCCGCCTGCTGCGCGCGCAAGTTCTCGGCCCGCTTCAGGTCCGCCACCCGGCGCGCCTCGCGCGCCTCTTCTTCTTGAATTTTCCGCGCCTCGCGCGCCTCTTCTTCTTGAATTTTCCGCGCCTCGCGCGCCTCTTCTTCTTGAATTTTCCGCGCCTCGCGCGCCTCTTCTTCCTGGATCTTGCGCGCTTCGCGTGCGGCTTCGTCTTGAAGGCGCTTTGTTTCCCGCGCCGCGGCTTCCTGGCGTTCGCGCTCTGCCCGCGCCTCGGCTTCGGCACGCTCGCGTTTCTCGCGTTCGATTTTGTCCGCGCGCTCGCGCGCGTCGCGCTGTTCCTTCTCTTCGCGCTCACGCCGCGAACGGGCGGCGCGTTCCTCAGCAGCCTGAGCCTCGCGCAGGGCGCGCGACTGGGCCTCGCGTGCGTCTCGTTCCTCGCGCGACGCTTTGTCGTGCGCGGCTTTCTCGGCAGCAGCCTTGTCGGCGGCTTCGCGTGCACGCGCGGCGTCTTCCTGAGCCTGGCGCTGCTCATTCTCTTCGCGCTCACGGTGTTCGCGCTTTTGACGTTCACGTTGCTCTTTTTCGTCGCGCTCACGCTGTTCGCGGGCGGCCGTCTCAGCCGCTCGGCGTTCTTCTTCGGCGCGGCGGACGGCTTCCTCGGCTTTTAGCTTTTCTTCACGCGCGCGTTTTTCGTCCTCGACCTTGTCGACCAGCTTGACGTCGAAGGCCGCGAGCACCGTTTCCGGGTCGGCGGTCGCCGGCACGGTGACCCCACCCAGCTTCAAGGCGCGCAAGGGGGCGGCGACCACGGGGCTTGCCGCGACCACTGGCAGCGCGCCGACAACCGCTTCGAGCTGCGCGCGCTGGATCACCTGCACGAAGGCGCGCGCCTCGTCGGGTGTGGTGAACAGGGCCGCATCGATGCTTCGGTTCGCGAGCGCCGCGCGCATCTCCACGGGGACTTCATCAACGCGTTTGAGCGTATACAAAGTCAACGCGCGCACGGCGAAACCCATGTTGCCGAGCATTGCCGACAGATTGATGGGCGCGGCGGTGCTGCAGGCATAAACCAGCGCGCCGTCGGCCGGTTTGGCGCTGCGCTCGATCAGGCGCGCGAGATCGGCGGCGTCGTCCTTTGCCGCGGCCACCTGCTTGAAACCGAGGCGCTTGAGTTCGGCAGCGGTCTGCTCGCTTTCGCAAAACACCGGGAAGGTGCGCACGCCGACATTATCGGCGAGAGCCCTGGCCCCTTCCGAAGCTGTCACCAAGAATCCTTGCGCCGATGCCAGGTTGATCTTGGGGTTAGCCACGCGTTCCGCCACCACCAGCGGAATCGCCAGGACCGTGTGGCCACGGGCCGCGAGGGCTGCGCAGCTCACGGCCGCGTCTTCCGCCGATTGTGGAAGCAGGATCCGCATGACTCTTCCTGGGCTCTTCAAGCGCGGAGGAACTGGCACTTATCTTATAGGTGTTGTAGAGGCTGGCTCTTAAGGTGAAAAGGCCATGATTGTCCTCGGCATAGAGACCAGTTGTGACGAGACCGCCGCCGCCGTTGTCGACGGCGAGGGGAACGTGCTGTCCCATGCCGTCCTCAGCCAGATCGCCGAACATGTGGCTTACGGCGGCATCGTCCCGGAGATCGCCGCGCGCGCGCATCTGGCGCACCTCGACCGCCTGGTGGCCAAAGCCATGGCTGACGCCGGCCTCGGTTACGCTGATTTGACGGCGGTTGCCGCCACCGCCGGCCCCGGCCTTATCGGCGGGGTGTTGGTCGGTCTGATGACGGCGAAATCCATTTCGGCGGTCCACAAGATTCCGCTCATCGCCGTCAATCATCTCGAAGGCCACGCGCTGACGCCGCGGCTCACCGACAAGGTTTATTTTCCTTATCTGCTGCTGCTGGTCTCGGGCGGGCACTGTCAGCTGCTCGCCGTTGAGGGTGTCGGAAAGTACAGGCGGCTCGGCACGACGATTGACGACGCTGCCGGCGAAGCCTTCGACAAAGTCGCCAAGATGCTGGGGCTTGGTTACCCCGGCGGACCCGCCATCGAACGCGCCGCAAAAACCGCCGACGCCAAGCGGTTCGATTTTCCGCGCCCGATGAAGGGCCGGCAGGGCTGTGACTTCTCCTTCTCGGGACTCAAGACGGCGGTGCGTCTAGCGGCCGAAGCGTTGCCGCCTGGAGCGCTCACGGAAAGAGACGCCGCCGATCTGGCCGCGTCCTTCCAAGCCGCAGTTGTTGAGGCCATCGCCGATCGTGTGATGCGCGCGGCGCAGATGTTCCGGAGCGTCTATCCGTCGGGCACCACGTTGGTGGTCTCGGGTGGTGTCGCCGCCAACACCGCCTTG
>CANKHC010000104.1 GCA_947481595.1 Fidelibacterota bacterium | reverse complement strand
GAGAACACCGTGTCCGAGCCCCTGATTGTAACGCCCTTCGACCGGCTGCGCTTCTTGGCGATCGACGACGACCGCGCCATCCTTGAGCTGGTGGAGGCGATGCTGCACATGGCTGGCGTGGGC
Source organism: Fidelibacterota bacterium (assembly GCA_947481595.1). Classification (GTDB taxonomy): domain Bacteria; phylum Pseudomonadota; class Alphaproteobacteria; order Rhodospirillales; family Rhodospirillaceae; genus SHVO01. The sequence continues at coordinate 11,210 of CANKHC010000104.1, read as the reverse complement.
AGCGTCATCAAGGCGACCAGCGGGCTGGCCGCGCTGAATATCATGGCGGATGAGCGCAAGAAGTTCGATTGCATCCTCTGTGATTATTCCATGCCGGATATGACCGGACTGCAATTGCTCCAGCAGATCCGCGCGGGCCACCACTCGCACATCGCGCGCGATATCCGCTTCATCATGGTGACCATGTCGGGGCAGGAAGCCGTGGTCAAAGCCGCCCTCCAGCTCGACGTCAGCGGCTACGTCGTCAAACCGGTGAGCAAGGACGCGCTGACCAAGGCCATCCACCGCGCCTTCAACCGAGCGCCGGCGGTCAAACCACCCGAGGACTACAGCTCCGTCACTCTGCCTGCCGACACCTGAAAGCTCTCAAGACGTAAGCCTGGCGGTCGGCTATGATCGCCCAAAGCGAGGAGCAGCATGGCCAACACCCCCAGCGTCGAAGATGCCGCCAAGGAGATCCTGCGTATTGCCGTGCGCGATCTTCACCTCAAGCCCCATCAAGCGATCCAGGCGCAGCCGGTGATGGACCGCTTTGTGCATCTTCCCTGGAAACCGGCCGATCTCAGGCCCGGCTTGGTCTTTGCCCAGGAGCGGGGCTGGATCACCATCGAAGGCTTCCTGACCGACAGCGGCTACGCCGTCGCGCCGATCTAATCAGCTGTGACGACATCGCTGCCGATTGATGCTGTCCTGCCGGATATCGCGCAGGCTTTGGCCGCGAATGCTTCCGCCGTCGTGCAAGCCGCACCGGGTGCGGGCAAAACCACGCGAATTCCTCTGGCGATGCTCGACAAGCCCTGGCTTGCCGGCAAAACCATCCTGATGCTCGAGCCGCGGCGCCTGGCCGCGCGCATGGCCGCCGCGCGCATGGCCGCGACTTTGGGCGAGGAGGTCGGCAAAACGGTCGGCTACCGCGTGCGTCTCGACAGCAAAGTCTCCGCCGCGACGCGCATCGAAGTGGTGACCGAAGGCATCCTGACCCGGCGCCTGCAAAGCGACAGCGAGCTCAAAGGCGTGGGCCTTCTGATCTTCGACGAATTCCACGAACGCAGCCTCGATGCCGACTTGGGATTGGCGCTGGCCCTGGATATCCAGCAGGCGCTGCGCCCCGATCTCAAGATCCTCGTTATGTCGGCGACCCTCGACGATCAGGCGGTGGCGGCCCTGCTCGGCGGCGCGCCGGTGATCGCCTGCGCTCACCGGCCCTATCCCGTCGAGACGCGCTATGTCGACGCATCGCCCGGCACTGACACGCCGCGCGAGATGGCCAGCCTCCTCCGCCGCGCGGTGTTCGAGGAAGAGGGCAGTGTGCTCGCCTTCCTTCCCGGCGAAGGCGAGATCAAACGGACCGCCGCGGCGCTGGAAGACGGTGACTTGCCGGCCAACACCATCATCGCACCGCTGTATGGTGCGTTGGGCCCGGAAGAGCAGCAGCGCGCGGTGGACCCGCCTGCTCCGGGAACGCGCAAGATCGTGCTGGCCACGACCATCGCCGAGACCAGCCTGACCATCGAAGGCGTGCGCGTGGTGGTGGATTGCGGTTTTAAACGCGCGCCGCGCTTCGATCCCCGGCGCGGTATGACCGAGTTGATGACGGTGCGTGTGTCGCGCGCCTCCGCCGAACAGCGCCGGGGCCGTGCCGGCCGCCTTGAGCCTGGCGTCTGCTACCGGCTATGGACCGCGCCCGAAGACCGCGGGCTCAAACTGTTCGACGACCCCGAGATGCTGCAGGCCGATCTGGCGCCGCTCGCTTTGGACCTCGCCGCCTGGGGCGTGCAGGACCCTCTGGGCCTCACCTGGATGACACCGCCGCCGGCGGGTGCCTATGGGCAAGCACTCGATCTGCTCCGCCGCCTTGATGCCGTCGATGCCGCCGGGCGCATCACCGCCGAAGGCAAAGCCATGGCGGCGCTGCCCTTGCATCCGCGCCTCGCACACCTGGTCCATCGCGGCATCGATATCGGCGACGGCGATCTGGCCTGCGACACCGCAGCCCTCCTGGCCGAGCGCGACATCCTGATCGGTACGCGCGATCCCGACATTCGCCTGCGTCTGGAAGCCTTGCGCGGCGAACGAAACGAAGCGCGCATCAATCACGCCGCCAAGGCGCGGGTGCGCGCCGCCGCGCGCCAGATCCGCGGTCTCGCGCGTGCAGGCAATGCAAAATCCAGCAGCATCCAGAACGCCGGCATCCTGATCGCGCTCGCTTATCCCGACCGCATCGCCCAGCGGCGCGGCAGCGGCAAGTACCGGCTTTCCGGCGGCGGCGGCGCTTTTGTCGATCCGACGGACCCTTTGGCGGCGCAGGAGTTTCTGGCGGTGGCCGATCTCGATGGAGCCGCGCGCGATGCGCGCATCTATCTCGCCGCCCCCGTGCTCAAGAGCGAGCTCGAGGATGTCTTCGCGCAGGACATCATCGACGCCGACGAAATCTCATGGGAGCCACGCGAACAGATCGTCCTCATGCGCCGCCAGCGCCGCCTCGGTGCACTTGTGCTCGATGACAAGCCCATCGCCAAAGCCGATCCCCCAGCCGTGCAGGCGGCCATGATCGCCGGCATCCGCGCCATGGGCCTCGCGGCATTGCCGTGGGGCGAAGGCGCGCACAATTTGCGCAAGCGCGTCGCGGTGTTGCGCAACGCGCTGCCGGAACAGAACTGGCCAGATCTCTCCGACGACGCGCTGACGAATACGTTAGAGGAATGGCTGGGACCCTATCTCGATGGCATATCGCGCCGCAGCCACCTGGAACGCGTCGACCTTACGACCGCCTTGCGCGGGTTGCTGGCTTGGCCGCTGCCGCAAAAACTCGACGAACTCGCGCCGACGCATCTGACGGTGCCGTCAGGATCCAGCGTCGCCCTCGACTACGACAGCGAAGGCACGCCGGCGCTGCATGTGAAACTCCAGGAAGTCTTTGGACTGCTCGATACACCCGCCATCGCCGGCGGCCGCGTGCCGGTGACGCTGCATCTCCTTTCGCCCGCCCGCCGTCCGGTGGCGGTCACGGGCGACCTCAGAAGCTTCTGGCAGAATGTCTATCCCCAAGTGCGCGGCGAGATGCGCGGACGCTACCCGCGCCATATCTGGCCTGAGAATCCGCTGGAGGCGGCCCCGACCAAGCGCTCGATCAAGCCAAGAGGGACTTAACCCAGTTGCTTCAACCACCGGCTTGAATGGCGCCCGTCTTTGAAAGCCCGCGCCAGCCAGTCACCGGCCTCCTTCATGAGAGCATCGAACTGGAACGGCGGATTGATGACGACCAACCCCGAACCCAGCAAACCCGAGACACCATCACCGCGCTTCGGCAGCGTGAACGAAATCTCATCGGCGAGGATCGGTGCCTCGATGCCGGCCGTCAGGATGTCGAGCAGCCCGCGATGGCGGCCTTCGTTCAGAATCGCGTACCACAACACATAAATACCCTCGCGCCATTTGCCGTGCGCTTCCACCAGCTTCTCGGCGACGGCGGTGTATTCGCCCTTCAGCTCATAAGGCGGATCGATCAGCACCAGCCCGCGGCGAGGGGTGGGCGGCACCAGGGCTGGCAGCGCTTCGAGGCTGTCGCGTTGATGCACGCTGATGCGCTCGTCCTTGCGCGCCCAGCGCCCAAGGTTGGCATAGGCCGTGGGATGCAGCTCGTTGAGGATCAGGCGATCGTCGGCGCGCAGGTGCGCGCGGGCCCATGCCGGTGAACCTGGGTAGTGTTTGATCTCGCCGTCAGGGTTGAGCTCGCGCACTGCCGCCAGATACGGCGCCAGCGCCGGCGGCGGGCGAGGGGCCGCAAGGACCGGTTCGATTCCGTGCCTGTATTCGCCGGTCTTCTGCGGGGCGAACTGGCTGAGGTCGTAATCGCCCTCCCCGGCATAGAGGTCGACCACGGCGAAAGGCTTGTCCTTGCGCGCGAGATGGGCGAGCAGCAGCGCCAGCGCCACATGCTTATGAACGTCGGCGGGATTACCCGCGTGATATGCGTGCTGGTAGCTCAGCATGGCCGACTCGCTATTGACACACTAAAACTAAGTTATTTGTGCAGGACACAGGCGATTGCAGAAAACGCATAACTTGCGACCCTGCGGAAAATTAACCAATTGAATTAACTAACGAATACTTATGATACCCTACTAAACCCATAGAAATATATTTAGTGTGCACTGCACAAAACGCCTTCCAGGGCGGTCCGTCCTTTGATATAAACTCGTCCCCAGACCGGTAGCGGTTTCGCTGCTGTCCAAATGTGGGTCTGTCGGGTGGTCATCCTAGCTTCCATAGCGCGCTGTTCTCGCATTGTGCTGCGAAGCGTCCATTATCCCGCCACTTTTCTCGTTCAAAAACTGCGCTCCTGAAACCGCGATTCCCGGGATGGGGGGCTGCGGCGACGTGTGGGTCGGATCAACAAGAATAAAGCGGACAAGGAAAGTCTCAAAAAAATGCGGATCGTAATTGCCCTTCTGGCGGTTTGCCTGGGTTCGGCGGTGTTGTGGGCTTCCCTCGACCGCCCGCTTGATGCTCCGGATTGGCGCGGCGAGATGAAGGGCCTCACCTACAGCCCGAGCGGCCTTTACAACGAAGAGCAGCTCAAAGAAGGCATTCCCGACGCCGTGATCCGCCAAGACATGGAGCGTCTGTCTTCCGTCACCAAGCGCATCCGCACCTACAACACCGACAGCAACCTCGACCGCATTCCCTATATCGCCAAGGATTTTGGCTTGAAGGTCTCATTGGGCATCTGGCTCAGCGACGACCTCCCCCTCAATGAAACCCTGATCGCCAAAGGCATCAAGGCCGTCAACGACAACCCCGGCACCGTCGACCGCGTGTTCGTCGGCAACGAAGTCCTGCTGGTGGGCAACCTGACCCCCGACCAGATCAACGCCTACATGCTGCGCGTCAAGAAGGCGATCACCAACAAGAAGGTGCAGATCGGCTACGCCGACGTGCCCGCGCTGTGGATCAACAATCCGGAAGTCGCCAAGAACAGCGACTTCATCGGCATCAACCTGCTGCCCTACTGGGAAGGCATGAAGGCCGAAGATTCGCTCGATTGGGTCGAAAGCTACGTCGCCCAGATGCAGAAGCTGTTCCCGAAGAAGAAGGTCGTCATCACCGAAGCCGGCTGGCCTTCCGAAGGCCGCGTGAAGAAGGGTGCTGTGCCTTCACCGGGCATGGCGGCCTACTTCTATCGCCACTTCCTCGCCCTCGCGACCGCCAAGAACTACGACTATTACGTCCTTGAAGCCTTCGACCAGCCCTTCAAGGCGGTCAACGAAGGCGCGGTCGGCGCGTTCTGGGGCATCTTCGACGCCGAAGGCAAGCCGAAGTTCGACATGACGGGCACGCTGAGCTCCTTCGAAGATTGGGCCACCTACGCCGGCATCGCCGCCGCGGGCAGCCTCGTCATCGGCATGGTTGTGCTGTTCCTCATCCCCGCCGTTGGCTTCCAAGGCTATCTCTTGGTCAGCGGCATCATCGGCCTTGTGGTTTCGGGCGCGCTTCTGATCGTCGAAGCATCTTCGCTGCGCTACGTCGACTGGGGCACCTTTGGCGGCGCGCTGTTCATCATCCCGGCCGGCCTGTTCACCGCCCTTCTGCTGATCACCGAAACCTCGGAATGGGCGCTCAGCCTGTGGCGCAAGGGCCGTAAGCCCATGCCGCGCGGGGCGCTCGCGCACTATCCGAAAGTCTCGATCCATGTGCCTTGCTACAACGAGCCGCCGCAGATGGTCATGCAGACCCTGAACGCACTCGCGAAGCTCGACTACCCGGATTATGAGGTCATCGTCCTCGACAACAACACCAAGGACCCGGCCGACTGGAAACCGGTGCAAGCGCACTGCGCCACGCTCGGCGACAAGTTCCGCTTCTTCCACTTCGACAACATGAAGGGCTTCAAGGCCGGCGCGCTCAACAAGGCGCTCGAGCTAACCCATCCCGAAGCCGCCTACATCGGCGTCATCGACAGCGACTACGAAGTCATGCCGCATTGGCTGAAGACCGCCATGCCGGTGTTCGCCGACTCCAAAGTCGCGATCTTCCAGGGCCCGCAGGATTACCGCGACGCCAACGAAAGCCTGTTCAAGAAGCTGTGCTACGAAGAATACACCGGCTTCTTCCGCATCGGCATGGTCGAACGCAACGAACACAACGCCATCATCCAGCACGGCACCATGTGCGTCGTCCGTCGTTCCGCGATGGAAGAGGTCGGCGGCTGGGCTGAATGGTGCATCACCGAAGACACCGAATTGGGCCTGCGCCTGTTCGAAGCCGGCTACACCGCGCACTACACCTCGCAGTGCATGGGCCGCGGCCTGATGCCCGACACCTATGCCGCCTACAAGGTTCAGCGTTATCGCTGGGTCTACGGCGCCATGCAGATCATGAAGCGTCACTCGGCCTCGTTGTTCCGCGGCAAGTCGCAGCTCACCTTGGCGCAGCGCTATCACTTCGTCGCCGGCTGGCTGCCATGGTTCGCCGACGGTTTCGCACTGATCTTTGGCGTGCTGGCCCTGACCTGGTCGCTGCTGATGTCGCTGGCACCCAAGTACTTCGACGTGCCGCTGACGGCGCTGTCGTCCGTGGCCTTGGCGATTTTCACCGTCAAGACGGTCAAGACCGTGCTGCTGCACCGCGCCAAAGTCGGCACGGGCTTCGTCGGCGCGCTCGCGTCCGCCGTCACCGGTCTGTCGCTCGCCTACACCGTCGGCCGCGGCGTGATCGCCGGGCTGTTCACCTCGAGCAAGCCGTTCATGCGCACGCCCAAGTGCGAGAACACCGCCCCGTGGACTCAGGCCCTGCGTCTCGCCGCCACGGAAACCGTCATGCTGATCGGCACGATCGTGGCCATCGTCGGCACCGTCCACATCCGCCGCTTCGAAGACCCGGCCGAGCAGATCTGGGTCACCGCCCTGGTGATCATGGCGATCCCCTATGCCGCCTCGCTGCTGGTGGCTTTCGGCTCGACCTTGAACCTGAAGAGCTTCCGCCTCCCCGCCCCGGTCCCCGAAAAGGCCCCGGCCGCTCCGGCCCAGGTCTTCAGCTCCAACCTGGACTTGGCCGCCTAGCGCATAGCCACTCCGAACGGGAAAACGGGCTCCTCAGGGAGCCCGTTTTTGATTGTCTCAAGGGCTAGGGCCTATCAGGGTGCCCATAAACCACATCTAGTAGCCCATAAGACGCTCAGGGAGCGGTGGAGCGCCCCGCCGGGCTCCCGGGGAGCCACACTATATATGTACGCCCTCACGCCCTTCCGGCGCGGTCGCGATCGATGGATTTGTAACCCAGCCAAGCGGTATTGAGGCCATCGATGGTGGCCAGGATCGCCGCCCGACGGTCCGCGGGAACTGCCTCCCAGGGGGTCGTCCGGGTGCGGATCGAGAAAATCACCGCTCCTGAGTCCGGCAACTTCCGGAAACTCTGATCCTCGCGCCGGAAGAAGAAATGCGCCGCCCCGTGCGGATCGACCGCCGGCGTCGGTTCGGGAACGAACAGGTCGGCACGATCCACGAGCCCCCAGTTGCTGCGGATGAACGCGCGGTCCGGACGCAAGCGCGTCATGAAGCGGTCCACACCCGCACTCAAACTCGCCGCATAGTCCGGGACCGGCCCATGCACCGCGAGCACGTTGCCGCCGATTTTCTCAGCCAGGCGCCAGCGGTTGGGAAAACACAACACGCCGGCAGTAAGGCGGTACCCATCCTCGGCGGCGGTGAGAATGCACAAATCCTCCGCGACTGCGCGTCCAAGCCTTGCCAGTGTCGGCAGGCTGCCGCCTGTGGTTTCCACATTCAGTAGCGCGGCCAGTTCCGCCACCGCCGCATCCGCTTCCGGCAACGCCGCGAGGACATCGGAGGCATGCGCCGCGATCAGGTTCGTGCGTTGGGTCAGCAGGGCTTCGTCGCCGGGCTGAGCTTTCAGCCAATCCTCAAGCGCCAGGGACTCGAGCCCCATGCGCGACGGATGCAGCGCATCGCTCATTTCTCGATGCGCATCCAGCGCGTGCGGTGCTTGTCGGGCGCGTTGTCGGCGTAGCCCTTGATGTAAGGCGCGACAAGGTTCTTGGAACTGAAGAAGCTGATCGGAACGACGGCGCTGTCGTCTAATGCAGTCTGTTCCGCGCGCGCGAGAATTTCGGCGCGTTTGTCGAGGTCGAGCATCACCCGGCCGTCGTCGACCAGCTTGTCATAGGTCGCGCTGTGATAAGCCCCGTAGTTATAGGTCCCGGCGCGGGTCTCCAGCAGGAACAGGAATGTTTGCGGGTCGTTGAAGTCAGCCCCCCAGCGCGCCTGGGCGGCGCTGAAGTCGGCCGCGCGCACCGAATCATAGTGGACCTTGGGTTCGTTGCCGATCAGCCGCACGATCATATTGCACTCTTTCAGCATCGACGCTTGCGCGACGACGGAGCGCCGGGAATCGATGCTGATCATATAAAGATATTCGAACGTCAGCGGTTTGCCCGGCCCGAAGCCGGCCTCGGCGAGCAGGCGTTTCGCCTCCGTGCGGCGCTCCTCCATGGAACGCTCGGCGAAGTCGAGGCGGGCGGCGTTCTTATAATTGTCGATCCCCGGCGGCACGAAGGAATAGGCGGGGACCTGGCCGTCGCGCATGACCTTGTCGGTCAGCAACGGCCGGTCGAGGCACAGCGACACGGCCTTGCGCACGCGTACATCGGAGAACGGCGCGCGCCGGATATTGAGGGCGATGTATTCGCTGCCCAGCATCGGCGTAATGCGCGCCTGCCCGGGCATGTTCTCCTTGAGCCATGGTATTTGGCTGTTGGGAAATCCGCGCGTGCCCAGGTTGACATCCAACTCGCCGGCGCGAAACCGATTGAGCGCGGCATTGGTATCGTCCGTCGGGTAATAAATGACCTCATCGATGGCGACGTTGGCGGCATCAAAGAAGCGCGGGTTCTTCACCACCCTGATGTGTTCGTGGGCTTTCCATTCGGCCAGCGTATAGGGACCGTTCGACACCATGTTCCCGGGTTTCACCCAGTCGGTGCCGAACTGCTTATAGGTGTGCACGGGCAGCGGGAAGGCAGTCTGATGCGTCATCAGGCCGAGCAGGTAGGGCGTCGGCGTTTCCAAGGTGATCTCAAGGGTGCGATCGTCGAGCGCGCGCACGCCGACGTCGGCGACCGGCAGTTTACCGGCGTTGACCGCTTCGGCGTTCTTGATGACGTATTGGATCGAGGCGTATTGGGCGGCGGTCTTGGGGTCGAGCAGGCGCTGAAAACCCGCGACGTAGTCCGAGGCTTTCAGGGGCTCGCCGTCGGACCAGACGAGACCGGCGCGGAGCTTGAAGGTCCACACCAGTCCGTCGGCGCTGGTGGTCCAGCTTTCCGCGTCCCCGGGGATGGGTTTGCCCTCGACGTCTTCGGTCATCAGCCCCAGGAAAAGGTCGCCGATGACCGAATCCTCCCAGGACAAGCTGGAGAGATGTAAATCCAGGGTGCCGGGCTCGGCCTGATTGCCGCGCCGCAGGACCACCGCGTCCGCGGCGTCGGCGGTAGGTGCAAACGCGGCCACCACTGCCAGAGCGGGCAGGGCCAACACCCTCCAAAAGGAACGCCGTTTCATGGTGTGCTGCATTCGGCCCAAGCCTAGCGCAAAAGCTAAGGCCGGGCCACGCAGTGGAGCGTAACGACAAGGGCTCTCGCGCGGAAAATAGTGTATGTTACGCGTGGTTTTTGGCCGGAGCTTTAGAGTCTAAGCCGGTCGACCCCGAGGATGCTTTGCCGCGCGACCTTTCCCGCCGTTCACTGCTTGTTTCCGCTGCTGCCTATGGCGCCGCGGCCGGGCCCCTGCGCGCCTATGCCTCGGAAGAGGACCCTTTACCCACGACCGCCCGCCTCAACGGCTGGTTGGAGTCGCGCTACGACTTCTGGCTGGCGCGCAGCCCCATGCAGCAATCCTTCCTGGGGCTCAAGACCGACCTCGACAAGTGGGACGACATCGGCGAGATCCGCGCGCATGACGATGTCGAGCGCATTGAACATGAGCTCACCGACCTGCGCGACAATTTCCGGCCCGCCGCGCTGACGGATGAAGGCCGCCTGAACTTCCGCCTCTACGTCGCCCGAGACGAAGCGCTGCTCGATGACTTTGCTTGGCGCCAGCACGCCTATCCGCTCAATCAGGTCAACGGCTGGCAGCAGCGCATCCCCAGCTTCCTCATGAACATACATGCGGTCGCGAGCGTCGAAGATGCGCAGGCCTATGTCGCGCGTCTACGCGGCGTGGGCGTGCTGGTCGATCAGGTGATCGAGCAAATGCGCCTCGCTGAAGTCGCGGGGATCCTCGCACCCCAGTTCTCCTACGCCAATGCGCTGCGCGATTGCCGCAATGTGCTCACCGGCGCGCCGTTCATGGCCGTCGTCGGCGGCGGCGAAAGCCCGCTGTGGACCGATTTCAGCACCAAGATCGATCGCTTGGAAGCCGACGACGCGCTCAAGGTGCGCTTGCGCGCCGAAGGCCTGCGCGCGCTGGTGACGGTGGTGCGTCCGGCGTTCCTCAAGCTGATCGCCATGTGTACCCAGCAAGCCGAGCGCGCCGGCACCGACGACGGCGTGTGGAAGCATCCGGACGGCGAGGCCTACTACGCCAGTCGTTTGGCGCGCCACACCACCACGACAATGACGGCCGCCGAAATCCATGCCTTCGGCCTCAGTGAAGTCGCGCGGCTGCACGCCGAGATGCAGACTGTGCTGGGCACACTGGGCTTCAATGGCGATCTCCAGCTTTATTTCGCCCATCTCAAAAACGATCCAACTTCGCACTATCCACAGACGGCTGACGGCAAGGCGGCTTATCTCAAGCGCGCCCAAGAGATTCTGACCGCCATGGACAAACGGCTGGGCGAGGTTTTCCCGCGCCGGCCGCGCACGCCTCTGGTGGTCAGGCCGGTGGAAGCGTACCGCGAGCAATCTGCGACGGCGGCGTTCTACCAGGCGCCCTCGGCAACCGACGGGCGGCCCGGTACCTACTACGTCAACACGTTCGATATGACGGCCATTCCGAAGTATGAAATGGAAGCGCTGGCCTATCACGAAGGTATCCCCGGCCATCACCTGCAGATCGCCCTGACCCAGGAAGTCGGCCGGCTGCCGAGTTTCCGCCGCTTTTCAAGCTACACGGCCTTCGATGAAGGCTGGGGGCTTTACAGCGAACGTCTCGCTAAGGAGATGGGCTTCTACACCGAGGCCACCGCCG
>CANKHC010000103.1 GCA_947481595.1 Fidelibacterota bacterium | reverse complement strand
CGGTCAAGTCTTTCCACGTGCCGGCCACGCCCGGCACCTGGGCCTGACCGCCGAGCTTGCCTTCCGTACCGACTTCGCGCGCCACGCGCGTCACTTCGCCGGCGAACGCGTTCAATTGGTCCACCATCGTATTGATGGTGGTTTTGAGTTCGAGAATTTCGCCCTTCACTTCCACGGTGATCTTGCGGCTCAAGTCGCCGCGCGCCACGGCCGTGGTCACCTGCGCGATGTTACGCACCTGGTCAGTCAAGTTGCCGCACATGGCGTTGACCGAGTCCGTCAAATCTTTCCACGTTCCCGCGACACCCGGCACCACCGCCTGGCCGCCCAGCTTGCCGTCGGTGCCCACTTCGCGCGCGACGCGCGTGACTTCCGAGGCGAAGGAACGCAGCTGGTCCACCATGGTGTTGATGGCTTCCTTCAGCTGCAAGATTTCGCCGCGCACGTCGACGGTGATCTTCTTCGACAAGTCGCCGTTGGCCACCGCGATCGTCACGTCGGCGATGTTACGCACCTGGGCCGTGAGGTTGTTGGCCATCTGGTTGACCGATTCCGTCAGGTCTTTCCACACGCCGGTGACTTCCGTCACCTGCGCCTGGCCGCCGATCTTGCCTTCGGTGCCCACTTCGCGCGCCACGCGCGTCACTTCCGAGGTGAACACGCTGAACTGCTTGATCATGGTGTTGACGATGTTGGCCGAGCGCAGGAACTCGCCCTGCAGCGGGCGGCCGTCGACGTCGAGGCGCACGGTCTGCAGCAGGTCGCCCTGCGCCACCGCGCCGATGACGCGCGTCACTTCCGTGGTCGGCCACAACAAGTCTTCGATCAGCATGTTGACCGAGGTTTCCATCTCGCCCCAGGCACCGGCCGAGAGGCCGAGCTTGACGCGCTGGCGCGTACGGCCTTCGCGGCCCACCGCGTCACCGACGCGTTCGAGCTGCTGCGCCATCTGCTGGTTAGAGGCGATGATCTCGTTGAAGACCGAAGCGATCTTGCCGATCTGGCCGGTGAAGTCGCCGGGCAAGCGCACACTGAAGTCGCCCATGCGCACCGCCTGCATCACGCTCAACAGCTCGCCCAGTTCGCTCGGCGGATCGTCGTGGCCACTGCCGTTTCCGTTGCCATTGCCGCCGCCGCGCACGCGGTTCATCGGCGAGGTCGGCGCACCCTTCGCGGAGGAAGCGGGGCCCTTGGCAAGCGTGTCGGTCGGCTTCATGGCTTAAGCTCCAAATGAAATGGGCGCGCCTGCTTGAAGCGGCGCGTAAAAGTGGTGCTGGTATGAGGGACGGCCTTCGGCCGCACAGGCGGCGGCCGGGAAAAGCGGGAGGTCAGCTGCAGCAACGCTCATCATTAAAACCCCTGGTGTCCCCCCAGAGATTTTCTCAGCGTACGTATATACCCGCAGGGCGCCCCCGCCGCGCAGGCATAGAGAAGTGTAGTCACGCCCTTGCAGGCGTGCCACGGGTTTTAACAGACCATACGGTCCGGCTAGGATATGGCGACCCATCCCTAAGTCTTTGCAATTCAAATGTTATTTTCTGCCGATTCATGATCGGCATTCCCAACGCAACAGGTCAAAACGCTGCGTTCCCGGGATTGTTCCCGGGCCCTGAATTATTTTTCGGGAGGGGCTTTTTGCCTAAAAATCGGCCGCCAGCGAGATCATATACCGGCGCTGTTCCTCGGGCGTGAAAGACAACTGGTTGGTGTTAATTTCCCAGCCGAAGGTGTCGAGGACGTTGCGCGCCTGGAAGCGTAGCGTGGCGGAAACGTCGTCGACCTTGAACCGGTATCGTCCGCCGAGATTGATGATGGAACGCTGTGGAATGCGCGAGCGGTTATCGTCCGTTGCTACACGCGATGAGCGATTTTCGAACTGCGCATCGACGGATAGGCCGTTCCACGCCTTAGGGCCATATTCTAAGTCAAAGCGCGCATAGCGCGGTGTGCGCGCGATCGGCACGCGCCCGATCAAGCCGGCATCGACCGTCGGCCCGAACACCCGCGCCTGCAGGAAGACCGCACCCGTCGAGACGGTCAAACCTTCCATCACCTTGCCGGCGATGGAGAACTCAAAGCCGCGGTGCCGCACCGTGCCGAGCTCGGCGAAGAAGTTGGTCGGGCTGATGCCCACATAGGGCTTCTTGACCTGGAACACCGTCGCCACCGCACTGACGGTGGGTGTGACGATGAAGCGCGCCCCCGCGTCGACCTGCGACGTCAGAATCGACGGCAGGGCTTCGCCGCGATTGTTGGTGCTGTTCGGCGCGTCGCCGGTTTCCTCGAGACCTTTTGTGTAGCTGCCGAAGACCGTGATCTTCGGCGTGGCATAGATCGCAAGCGTCGCCGTCGGCAGCCATGGATTGTCCGTGGTCACGGTGGCAGCGCCGGTGGCCAGCGTCAGTTCACGCCGGTAGAACGACTTCTGCATGCCGATGCTCATTTCACCGACGCCCGCCCACATTCCCTGATAGGAAACGCCGCCGGTGCCATGGCGCAGGCGGTCGTGGTTGAGCGGTTTCAAAGTCCAGACGGGCTCGGGGAACAGCGTGGGCACGCCGATAAACTGTGCACCGACAGTCCTCCTGTCCCCACCGCCGTAGTCACGTGCACCTAAGCGTCCGCGCAGCGAGACATCCAGCGAATGACGGAACTCCCCCATGGTCGCGGTCCCCGACAGCCGGGTTTCGCCCGAATAGGAGCCGAAGGACTGATAGGGATATTTGATCGCGGTGAAGTTGGAGAGGCCGTTGGGTTGCGTGTTTTCGTAGATGTTGCTGTAAAAGCGGTCGCGGATGACAAGCGAGCGGAACAAGCCCGTGCGCAGGCGCCAATTGTCCGACAGCCTCGCGTTGACGATCGCACCGAAGTTGTCGTCGTGGACCAAATTGCGCGCCCACGGCTGAAGATAGTTGAGGTGCCGCGGGATCTTCGGCGGCAGGTACGAACCGGCCGTGAAAATGCTCGCCCGCGCCTGCATGCCGTCGGTGATTTTTTTGCTCCAGAACGGAATCACCTCGACGTCGTCGCTGACGTGCCAGCGCGCCGACGAGGAGAAAAGCCAGTGATGGAACTTGGCGGCGTCCTGATTGTCGTCGGCGATATAACCCGCCCCCACCATCACGCTGAGCTTGTCGCCGATGATCGGCCCCTCGGCACTCGCCTCGAATTGCATCTTGTCATAGAAGCCGTAGGTCGCTACGCCGCTGTAACTCGGCTCGTCGCCGGGAAGGCGCAGCTTCAGATCGGCGATCCCGGTCGGCGCCGGAAACAGATACGACTGCGCGGACAGACCCACGCGCACACTCGATCCGGACACCAGCGTGCTGATCAGCACCTCGCCCATGTTCGGCATCTGGCGGTCGAAATACAGGCCTTCGATGCGAATGTTGCCCGCCTGCACGGGATCGAAGCCGCGCACGTCGCGCGCGTTATAAAGACCAATGGACTCGTTGCCGACCGTCGTCCCAAAGGCGTCTTCAGAGGACGCCAGCGCGTTGTCGGCAGAACGCTGCGCCCATGCTGGCTGAGCGACAGCCAACCCGGCGATCATTGCGCAGAGCGCTGCCTGCGGTCTCTTCAACGCATTCACTTAAAAGCCCCCCAAAGGTCCGCAATCAGCTTCTCCCGAGCTGATGTGGTTTAGATGACGACGCTATAGACGGATTCAGCACCAACAGAAAGAGGGGGAAATCGCTTTCCCCCTCTGTGTCGCCGCGTAACTTCCGCGTCAGATTAACTTCGAATTTAAGGTTACTTTTTCGCGACTTCGAGCTGCTTCATCACGAAGTTGATCTCGAAGGCACCCTTCACCGCGCGTGTCGGCACGCGGCTCATGCGGCGTGTCTGCACGTATCCGGGAAGGCTCACGCTGAGTTTCAACTTGCTCGGGTCGATGTCGTAGCCCAGGTCCACCATCACGCGCCCGGCATCGAGGGTGCGGAAGCGCCCGATGACATCGGTGTAGGCGATATAGGTGAGCGGCGGATCCAAGACATCGAGCACAACCTCGACACCATCGAGGTATTTGCCGCCTTCGTCTTTCACCGAGCCGAAGAAAACGAACTGGGTTTCACCCGGGATTTCTTCGGCGCCGAAAAACTCATCTCCGTTCGCAAGCGCCGTGCCGCTGACACCTGCCGCCGCGGCCAGCGCCACACCACCTGCGAGAGCCTTACGTCTGGAAATGGGTTTCATCATCTCACCATGAATATCGATGTTAGGGAGCCCGTTTTTAAGGCGTTGGCGTCGGCAAGAACCAGTGCTTCTCGACATAAAGTATCCACAGGGTGACGCCAAGGGGAATCGCCCAGGACATCACCGCGCCGATCTTCTCGCTCGCCGACTTCGGCACCACGTAAGCGACAGCCGCCGCGACAAGGCCCGCCAGCGAACCCACGACGATCCAGGTGAACCAGCCCATGGCCGGCCCCGCCGTGCGCGGCAGATCGACCGCGCTGATGTCGCCGTTCAGCGGATAATAGCGGTACGGCGTGTAATTAAACACAAAGCAGGCGTAGTAAACGGCGGCGAAAACGCCCGCGAATACGCCGAGCGGGAAAAGCTTGCTCATTAGATCAGCCCCTTGATGTTGTTGAGGATGTGGCCGACGAAGAACGCGACCCAGACCATGACCGCGACGAGGGTGGTGTTGATCTGGCGCGAGAGGCGGAATTCGGTCGCAGGCACCTTCTTCCACAGATACCAATAGGACGGCAGCATCGCCAAGCCGACGATGGCCAGGTGCTCTTTCACTTCGAAGGCCCCAATGGCGCTATTCATCTGTGAGTCCGTCAGGCTGCCTTTCACATCGAGCACATAGCCCGGATAGACATAGCCGCCGGCGATCGCGGTGATCAGATACAGGACGATGATGGCATTGACGTAGGTCATGCCGCGCACGTTCACCAGGCTCTGGAAGAACGTCGAGGACGGCGACGGTTTATTGCGCCAGACACCGATCGCCTGATGGGTAATCGCCCCCACCAGCAAAAAGGCTAGAAAGCCGTGTAGAATCAGAAAATAAGCGATCATTCCTGCATCCCCCCTACATAATAACCAGAGGGGCCCTACCGCGCACCCCTCACCCGGATGAAATGTAGGGTTCCTAGAGGGGCCCCGTCAAATTATCTCCAGATTA
This sequence comes from Fidelibacterota bacterium, assembly GCA_947481595.1. Taxonomy (GTDB): domain Bacteria; phylum Pseudomonadota; class Alphaproteobacteria; order Rhodospirillales; family Rhodospirillaceae; genus SHVO01. Next base: position 6,208 of record CANKHC010000103.1, on the reverse strand, counting down.
TCTCGGCATATTTGCAGGCCATATTTGCAGAGCGGTGTAACGCCAAGATGTCAGCCAAAACAGCGGACTGTAACCCGCGTCTGTATTTCCACGTCAGGAGTGGGTTTTCACGTCCTGACAAAGCGTTCATCCCGCATCGCAGCATGAAATAAACACGGAATAAACCATGGAATAAGGGAGCGCCCACCGACGTCCCAGTGTCGTTATTGATTCCATGATATGCTCGCAAACGTAGGAAAAGCGTCAAACTTTCGCCGGAATCGGCGCGCACTCTACGCTTTGAAGCAAGTTCAGACGGGGTTGCGCGATCTCGTCTCATGTATGGAGATCACAATGAAAAAACTCGTTCTCAGCGTTGCAGCCGCCGCCCTCGCTTTCAGCACCGTCTCAGCCTTTGCCGCCGACGGCGCCCCGGCCAGATGCGTCCCGTTGATGCAGATCAATTCGAGCCCGATCATCGACGACCACACCATTCTCCTGAAGCTCAACAACGGCGCTTACAAGCGCATGGATCTGCGCGGGACCTGCAAGAACATCGCGTGGGACGGCTACGTCCGTTCCAGCCCGGAGAATAATTTCTGCGCCACCGACACGCTGCATGTGCTTGGGCCCACCCCGAGCAACTGCCAGATCGAAAAGATCGTCGCCATCGACGAAGCCGAAGCGAAGTCGCTCATAGCCTCCAAGAGATAAGCTTCCGCTTTCTCACCTCTCAAGCCGGCCGGAGCCCCGCTCCGGCCGGTTTTGTTTTGGGAGCGTATCGTTCTTGCGGACTCTCCCCTGAAGGCGAGGCTATCGCACATGACACTCAGCGGATGCGACACCACTCGTCCCAAGGCTTGTCCTTGGGACCTAGGGTGGGGGACCTCGGCGCATGCGTCAAACATGGCGTCTCTTGGAAATCCGAGCATCCCGACCCTGGGTCCTTAGAACAAGTTCGGGAACGACGCCCGCGTGCCTTCGGCCTTCGGTCGTTTTCGCTTCCGTTCGTTGCGTTCCTCCCCGAACTCGTGTTACGACTCGTCACATGTGACGTGCGGTAACACGACGAAGGGCAGAGCATGTTCCGCAACTACCTCACCGCCGCGCTGCGCAACTTGGTGCGCAACCGGCTTTACACGTTCATCCATGTGCTCGGGCTCACTGTCGGCTTCGCGGCGGCGCTGCTGATCGGGCTCTTTGTCCACGATGAGCTGAGTTACGACACCTGGGTGAAAGGCCACGACCAGATTTACGTGGTGACTCAGAAAACCAAGTTTCCCGACGGACGGGAGTTGGACGGCGCGACATCTGCTCTTGCGTTCGCTGGCTGGCTGAAGGCGGAATTTCCTGCCGTGCGCGACACCGCACGCATCAACTTCTACGGCGACCAGGCCACATTACGCCGCGGCGATGTGGAAGGCCGGGACATGCTGTTCTTTGCCGATCCGAACATCTTTTCCCTCTTGCCCATGCCGGCGGTGGCCGGCGACTTAGAAACAGCGTTGCTGCGCCCGGACATCATCGTGCTGACACGCAAGCTGGCGCAAAAGTATTTCGGACATGACAATCCCATCGGCGAGACCATCGACATAGGCCGCAAATTTCCCATGCAGGTCACGGCGGTGATCGAGGATTTGCCGTCAAATACGCATCTGCGGGCGGAAGCCTTCGCTTCGTCGCAGCCCCCCTTCAGCCCGATCGCGCAATTCGACGCAAGGCCTCCCGAGGCCGGGCTGAATGGATCAGGTTTGGTCTATCTGCGCCTGACGTCGGACAGCGCGGCCGAAGAAATCGAAGCGGCAATCCCAGCCTTGCTCCAGCGCCGCGTCACACCCTTCATGGCGGCCAGCACGACCGTCGGCCTCGTTCCGCTGGCAGAAATACATTTGAATGTGCCGACGCACCCGGTGCCCATGGGCGGCGGCTTGTCGCCGTCGGGTACCTGGGACTCCCTCTATGGATTTGCTTTGATCGGTCTCCTGATCGTCGGCGTCGCGGTCATCAACTTCATAAATCTCATGACGGCCCGGGCGACGAGGCGGGCGGTGGAAATCGGCGTGCGCAAAGTCTCGGGCGCCGAGCGGCGCCAACTCATTCTCCAATTCATTGGTGAGGCGTTCCTCTATGTCGCCCTTGCCATGACACTGGCGTTTCTGGTGGCCAGCCTCGCGCTCCCGGCGCTCAATAACGCGCTCGACCGGGCTATCTCCGCACTGGTGCTCCAGCAGCCGGCCTTCCTTGCTGGCCTTTTCGCTCTCTCGACCGCTGCCGCCGTTCTCGCCGGGTTCTACCCCGCGCTCATACTTTCGGCCTTCCGGCCCATCGCGGCCCTGCAAGCCGGCAAGCACGACGGCGCCGGCATGGGACGTCTGCGCCAGATCCTCGTGATCCTTCAGTTCGCCGTCCTCATTGGGCTGATCCTCGTCGTCGGCATCAGTTCGCGCCAGACGGTGTTCGCAATCCGCGAGCATTTGCGGATCGACACCGATCAGGTCTTGGTGGTCAATGTTCCCGGGCCCCGGATGTTACCTCGCTTCAACGAGGTGCGGCCGGCGGTGTGTGCGCCCGCTTTCAAGGAACGGGTCGCAGCCCTGCCGGGCGTACGCGCGGTGACGTGTTCGTCGTCGGCGACCATCGGCTACAACAGCAACCCCTTGGTCCTGTTTCAGATGCCGGACGGCCGGTCGATGGCGCTGATCAATTCCGCCGTGGATCTCGACTTTTTCGATTTTTACGGCATGAAGCCTCTGGCCGGCCGCGTGTTTCAGCGCGACCGCGGCGACGTCGACGTCAGCGAGAGCCCAGACGCGAGCGTGATCCCGGCGGTGATCAACCAGACCGCCGCGCGCCAGTACGGCTTCAAATCCCCCGAAGAAGCGGTCGGCCAGGTCGTCAATGTCACCACGCTGGGAAGCAAGGCACAGCGCATGGAGATCATCGGCGTGGTGACCGACCTCGAAATGGACGTGCACCTCGAATTCAGACCGAATGTTTATTATCTGGCGCTCAAGCGCTTCGACATGCTGAACGCGCGGCTGACGGGCCGCGACATCCCGGAGACCTTGGCGGCGATCGAACAGTTGTGGCGCGCGTACGGCGACCCGGTGCCGCCGCCGCTGCGCTTCCTCAATGACGAGCTCGAAGAACGGCACCGCGACATCACCCAGCAGACGCGGCTCTTTACTATCTTCGCCAGCATCGCCGGCCTCATCGCCGTCATGGGTATGTTTGGCCTGGCGATTTTCACCGCCGAGCAGCGCACCAAGGAGATCGGCGTGCGCAAGGCCATGGGCGCGCGAACGAGCGATATCCTCCGCCTGATGCTATGGCAGTTTACGAAGCCGGTGCTCCTGGCCAACATCGTCGCTTGGCCAGCCGGATATTACATCATGAAACGCTGGCTCGAAGGCTTCGCCTACCACATCGACCTCTCGCCCTGGATGTTCCTCGCGGCATCGGCACTCGCTCTCATCATCGCCGTCGCCACCGTCATCGGCCACGCGCTGCTGGTGGCCCGCGCACAGCCTGTGAGGGCGCTCAGGTACGAATAGGGAGGTCAAGCATGTTCCGCAATTACCTCGCCGCCGCATTGCGCAATCTTGTTCGCAATAGAGTCTACGCCTCCATTAATATCGCAGGCCTCGCCCTCGGCTTCACCGCTGCGCTGCTGATCGCGCTGTTCGTCCGCGACGAGCTCAGCTACGACCGCTTTTTCCCGGACTATCAGCATATCTATCTCGTGGGCAGCGAGACCAGCCTTCCGGGACGGGCCACGGAGACCCCGGACGTGACGCCGGGAGATCTTGCGCCGCTCCTCAAGGCCGACTTTCCAGAAGTGGGGGCGATCACGCGGCTCGGACCCGAGGACGTGCTTGTGAGGCAAGGTGCGAGCGAGACCGTCGAAGATATTGTTTGGGCGGACCCTTCGATTTTCGAGGTCTTCAAGTTTCCCGTTGTCGCCGGCTCCCTTGACAGTGCCCTGGTGGATGCGGGCGGCATAGTGATCACGCGCAGCATTGCGCGGAAGTACTTTGGGCGTGACGATCCGCTGGGCCAAGTGCTGACGTTCACAATGATCAGTTCCGGCGGCACGAGCATGAACGATGCCTTCAAGGTGACAGCGGTCATCGCCGACTTACCTTCGAACACCAACCTCAACATCGGCATCATCGCGAGCGGCCGGAACGCCAATTCCTTTTTCACGCGGGACTATGGCGGGCCTCCGCGCCAGGACAGTTGGCGACAAGACTCCTTCACCTACCTGAAACTCGCCAGCGACGGTTCAGCCGCGCGGATGCAGGGGGGCTTTAATGATTTCATGAAACGGCACAAGGCGGGGATCGCTACGCCGGGTGATGGTCTTTACGTCAAGCTCACCTTGCGCCCCATCGCGTCGCAGCACCTCACGCCGGGTTTGGGCTTGACCTGGAAGCCGCGCGGCAACATCGCCGCCGTCATCGCAGCGGCGGCGATCGGGGTTTTAATCGTCTTCGCGGCCGGAACCAATTTCGTCAATCTCATGACGGCACGGGCCATGCGGCGCGCGACCGAGGTGGGTGTGCGCAAGGCAACGGGGGCGGCGCGCCGTCACCTGATCGCTCAATTCATTGGCGAGGCGACCCTGTATGTGATCATCGCCATGGGATGCGGCCTCGGGTTCGCCACCGCGCTGTTGCCGCGCTTGAACGCGTTCCTCGACCGCACGATTGGATTTGAGTTACTCAGCGATATCCGGTCCTTGGGGTTCGTCGGGGCGATGGTTGTTCTCACCGGGGTTCTCGCCGGTGCCTACCCCGCCTTCGTGCTCGCAGCCCTCAGGCCGGCCGGCGTGCTGCGCGGTATTATCGGCCAGCAGACCTCGTCGCGTCTGCGCCCGGCGCTTGTCGTCTTGCAGTTTGCCGTGCTGATTGGGATCTTGATCCCAACGGCGGTGGTTTATAGCCAGACGCGCTATGCGCTTAGTGAGGCCCAGCGTCTGGATACCGATAAAGTAGTGTTTGTCAGAAATTTGTGTCTCGATGCCTTCAAGGAAGGCTTGCAGGCAATCCCCGGGGTGCGCGCTGTCGCCTGCAGCGCCGCATTCTCCTTCGGGGCGAACGGTGGCGGTGCCCCGACCCGCACCACCCCCGCCAAGCAGGTGAACGGCGCCTTCGTCACCGTCGGACGGGTTTCTGTCAGTTCCGACTTCTTCGCGTTTTTCGGCTTGAAGACCGTTGCCGGCCGGTTTTTCGCCGAGGGGCGCTCCGCCGATGTTATGCCATCCGACCAGGATGCGGCGATTCAAGGCGCTGTGGTCTTGAATGAAACAGCAGTGCGCCTTTTGGGCTTTGCCTCGCCCGAAGACGCCGTAGGTAAGTTCACTTCGTTGAATGAAAAGACGGGTGCACCGTCGGAGATCATTGGTGTGGTCGAGGACTTTGCCTTCGATGCCGTGCACAAGGTTGTGCCCGCGATTGTCTATTACACCGGCCGCGACCCCTTGTTTTCCACGTGGGTCCGCATCGACGGCGCACGCGCGCCGGAAACGCTCAACGCCATCGATCAGCTGTGGCGGCAGGTTGGCACGCCGCTGCCTCCCGCGCACGATTTTCTAGATCAACGCATCGCCGGCTTTTATGCGGACATTACCCGCCAGGGGACGCTGTTCGCGGTTTTCGCGGCCGCCGCGGTCGCCGTCGCCGTGCTTGGGCTGTTCGGCTTGACCTTGTTCACCGCCGAGCAGCGCACCAAGGAGATCGGCATCCGTAAATCCATGGGCGCGACGCGACGCGATATCCTTGCTTTGTTGCTGTGGCAGTTCGCCAAGCCGGTGCTTATCGCAAACCTCATCGCCTGGCCGGTCGCCTATTACTTCATGAAACGCTGGCTAGAGGGATTCGCCTACCACATCGACCTCTCGCCCTGGATGTTCCTAGCGGCGTCGGCACTCGCGCTCGTCATCGCCGTCACCACCGTCATCGGCCACGCCCTCCTCGTCGCTCGCGCGCAGCCCGTGACGGCGCTCAGGTACGAGTAGCTCTCGCTACTCCTTCGCATCCACACAGCGGAAATTCTCCGCTGCGTCGGTGCTGCCTTGCCCGGTCCAGCGCGCGACCTTGGGATAGGCGCACAAGGGCCGCGTGCGTGCGACCGGCTTGCTGCGGTCGTCGCCTTCGTGGCGCTGGGCGATGATCTGCTCGGGCGCCACACCGTCCACCACCCAGCGCTCGAGCGCTTGCAGGATGTT
>CANKHC010000102.1 GCA_947481595.1 Fidelibacterota bacterium | reverse complement strand
GTTCACCGGCCGCGTCACCAACATCACCGACTACGGCGCCTTCGTGGAGCTGGAAGCCGGCGTCGAAGGCCTGGTGCACGTCTCCGAAATGTCCTGGACCAAAAAGAACATCCACCCCGGCAAGATCGTCTCGACCAGCCAGGAAGTGGAAGTCATGGTGCTGGACGTCGATCAGGAAAAGCGCCGCATCTCACTCGGCCTCAAGCAGTGCCTGGCCAATCCCTGGATCGCGTTCCAGGAGAAGTTCCCGGCCGGCAGCCAAGTCGAAGGCGAGGTCAAGAACATCACCGAGTTCGGTCTGTTCGTCGGCCTCGACGGCGACATCGACGGCATGGTTCACCTCTCCGACCTGTCCTACGACGGCGACGGCGAAACCGCGCTCAAGGGCTTCACCCGCGGCCAGATGGTCAAGGCGAAGGTCTTGGACGTGGACGTCGAGAAAGAACGCGTCTCGCTCGGCATCAAGCAGCTCGGCGAAAATCCGCACGCGGCTGCCGCCGGCGATCTCAAGAAGGGCCAAATTGTTACCTGCGTCGTCAAGCAGGTCACCGACAACGGCCTCGAGGTCACCGTCAACGACAGCCTTTCGGGCTTCATCCGCCGCAACGAGCTGGCCAAGGATCGCTCTGAACAGCGTCCCGACCGCTTCGCCGTCGGCGAGAAGGTCGATGCCCGTATCATCTTGATCGATGCCAAGAACCACAAACTGACGCTCTCGATCAAAGCGCGCGAAGTTGAGGAAGAGAAGCGGGCCATGGCCGAATTCGGCTCGGCCGACTCCGGCGCCTCTCTGGGCGATATCCTGGGTGCGGCGATCAAAGCCAAGGCCAAAAAGGGCGACGGCGACGACGCCTAAGCCCTTCGAGAGGGACACTTTTCTCTCTGCTCTTTATGCCCGCCGGCCTCGCCGGCGGGCATTTTTCTTGGGTTTTTGACGTGTTTCTCCCGGGCTGGCTCCCAAAACAGCAGTATTTAGAGTGACTTACCGCCGGGAACGGCTTGACTTCCACCCTCGCTATGCCATCCTTTTGCCGGGGACGATTTCCGACCCGCGCAACCGGCGCTTTAGGGGACCTGAGGGCGAGGATTTTGACATGACCAAATCGGAGCTGATCGCCCACATCGCCGCGCGGAATCCGCATTTGTATCAGCGCGATGTCGAACGCATCGTGACCTCGATCTTCGAAGAAATTTCCAAGGCCCTGGGCCGCGGCGACCGCGTCGAGCTGCGCGGTTTCGGCGCCTTCTCGGTCAAACACCGCGACAGCCGCGTGGGCCGTAACCCGCGTACCGGCGCCTCGGTGTCGGTCTCGGAAAAGGCCGTGCCCTATTTCAAGACGGGCAAACAGCTCCGCGATATGCTGAACGTCGGCTAAACCGGCCCGGGTCCGCAAGGGCCCGAAAGACTTGAGCGGCCATAGGCCCCGAGAAACATATGCGCATTTTGAATACGATCGTCGGCGCCGTCGTGGCGCTGTTCATCATTCTGTTCGCCGTCTCGAACATGGACGCGGTCCAGATCACGGTCTGGCCGCTGCCCTATGAAGTCGAGATGCGGCTTTACGGCGTCATCCTGCTCGCCGTGCTCGCGGGTTTCATCGCCGGCGGCATCGGCACATGGATGGTCGGCCACAGAAAGCGCCGCGAACTCAAACGCCTGCGCCGGCAGGTGCGCGACCTTGAACAAAGCCTAGCGCAGCACCTGAACAAGTAGTATTTCACCGCCTCAGCCATGGACATCCGCAATCCTGTTTTCTGCGCCGTCGACACCGCCGACGTTGGCCTTGCCACGGCCTTGGCCGCGAAGATCGCCGACAGCGTCGGTGGCTTGAAACTCGGTTTGGAATTCTACGCCGCCAATGGCCCCAAGGGCGTGCAGCAGGTCCAGAAGGCCTCCGAGCTCCCGATTTTCTTGGATCTCAAATTCCACGATATTCCCAACACGGTTGCGGGCGCTGTGCGTTCGGCTGCGTCGCAAGTGAAACCGTACCTGATGACGCTGATGGCCTCCGGTGGACGGGCGATGATGCAAGCCGCCTGCAAAGCCGCCGCCGACGTGGCGCATGAGCTGATCGTGCCCCGCCCGCTGCTGCTGGGCGTCACCGTGCTGACCAGCATGGACGCTGGCGACCTGCTGGAAGTGGGCGTTTCCGGCACTGTCCCCGATCAGGTGCGCAGGCTCGCAGCGCTGGCGAAAGACTCCGGCATGGACGGCGTGGTGTGCAGCCCGCTGGAAGTCGAGGTGTTGCGCAAGGATTTGGGCGCCGACTTCAAGCTGATTACACCCGGCGTGCGTCCGAGCTGGGCGGAAGCCAACGACCAGAAGCGCATCATGACGCCCCAAGAAGCTATGGCCGCGGGTGCCAGCTATCTCGTCATCGGCCGGCCGATCTCCGGGGCGCCCGATCCCGCCGCAGCTGCGCAACGCATCGCGCTCGAACTGAAGTCGTGAGCGCTAAAGCGAAAATCTGCGGCCTGTCCGACGAACGTGGGCTCCGGGCCGCCATGGACGGTGGCGCTGCTTACGTCGGCTTTATGTTTTTCCGGCACTCGCCGCGCTACGTCACCCTCGAGCAGGCCAGCGAACTGACCGCCATGGTCGAGCGCGGCATCACGGCGGTTGGTGTCTTCGTCAATCCGACCGATGCGGAGCTGGAGCACACCTTGAATGCCGCGCGCCTCGACATGATCCAGCTGCACGGCGCCGAGACTCCCGAACGCGTCGACCAAGTGCGCGCCCTGACGGGTCTTAAGGTGATGAAGGTCCTGGGCGTCTCCACCGCGCGCGATGTGCTTGAGGCGGCGCCCTACGAGGCGCACGCCGACGCCTTGATGTTCGACACCAAGCCGCCCAAGGGCGCGACCCGCCCTGGCGGCAACGCCGTCGCCTTCGACTGGACGCTGATGAAGACCTACACCGGCAAACTGCCGTGGTTTCTTGCCGGCGGTCTCACAGCCAAGAATGTCGGCGACGCGATTAGAGCCTCGGGCACGCAGATTGTGGACGTCTCCTCAGGCGTCGAGACCAAGCCGGGCGTCAAGAGCCCCGCCAAGATCCGCGCCTTCCTGAAGGCTGTGCAAGCCGTAAGCAGCTGATATAAAATACAATTATGGGCGTTTGGGGTCGGGCGAGCGACCGTGTATAAAGCGCCACCTTCTAAAGTGGGACGGACCGGGCAGTGGCTGAGGCACTCAATACCTATAAAGGCGGCGCCGACGAGAACGGCCATTTCGGGCTGTTCGGCGGGCGCTATGTCGCCGAGACCTTGATGCCGCTGATCCTCGAGGTCGAGAAGGCCTACAACGCGTGCCGCGCTGATCCTCAATTCGCCGCCCAGCTCCAGCATCTCAACACCCACTACGCCGGGCGCCCCAGTGCGCTTTATTTCGCCGAGCGTCTAACCGCGCATTTCGGCGGCGCGAAACTCTACTTCAAGCGCGACGAGCTCAATCACACTGGCTCGCACAAGATCAACAATACGCTCGGCCAAATTTTAGTCGCCATGCGCATGGGCAAGGGCCGCATCATCGCCGAGACCGGCGCCGGCCAGCACGGTGTCGCGACAGCCACCGTCTGCGCGCGCTTCGGCCTCAAGTGCATCGTCTACATGGGGGCGAAGGACATCGAGCGTCAGAAGCCCAATGTCTTCCGCATGCAAATGCTCGGTGCGGAAGTGCGGCCCGTCGAGAAGGGCACGGCGACCTTGAAGGACGCCATGAACGAAGCCCTGCGCGATTGGGTCGCCAACGTTTCGGACACCTATTATCTCATCGGCACGGCGGCGGGCCCGCATCCCTATCCGACCATGGTGCGCGATTTCCAATCGGTGATCGGCGAGGAAGTCCGCACGCAGCTGCAAGAGGCCGAAGGCCGCGTGCCGGATAGCCTCGTCGCGGCGGTTGGCGGCGGCTCCAACGCCATTGGCTTGTTCCATCCCTTCCTCGACGACGCCGGCGTCAAGATGTTCGGCGTCGAAGCGGCGGGACGCGGCATCAACACCGGTGAACATGCCGCTTCGATCACCGGCGGTTCGCCCGGCGTTCTGCACGGCAACCGCACCTATCTTCTGCAAGACGAAGGCGGGCAGATCAAAGACGCGCATTCGATCTCGGCGGGGCTCGATTATCCCGGTATCGGTCCGGAGCATGCCTGGCTGCATTTCCAGGGCCGTGTCGAATACGTCTCAGCGACCGACACCGAAGCGCTCGATGCGTTCCAGCTCTGCTCGAAGCTCGAAGGCATTCTGCCCGCGCTGGAGCCGGCGCACGCGTTGGCTTTCGTCGCCCGCACCGCGCCCAAGCTGCCCAAAGATCATCTCATGGTGATGAACATGTGCGGCCGCGGCGACAAGGACGTGTTCACGGTGGCCGGCGCGCTGGGAGCCCAGCTATGAGCGCCCCCGCCGCTGCTGCCAAGTTCACCGCCGCCAACGACCGCATTGCCGCACGTTTCGCGCTTCTGAAGAAGCACAAGCGCGCCGGCCTGGTGACCTTCATCACCGCCAACGATCCCACGCCCGGCGCGTTCATGGATATCCTTGAAGGCCTGCCCTCTGTGGGCGCCGACCTGATCGAGATCGGTATTCCCTTTTCCGATCCCATGGCGGATGGCCCGGCGATCCAGGCCTCGAGCCAGCGGTCGTTGAAACACGGCACGCGCATTGACGACGTGCTGGAAGCGGTCAAGGAGTTCCGCCGCAACGAAATCGACACGCCCGTAGTGCTGATGGGCTACTACAACCCGATCTATCACTACGGCCCCCAGGAGTTCGCCGAGAAGGCCGCGTCGGTCGGCGTGGATGGCGTGATCGTCGTCGACCTGCCGCCGGAAGAGGCCGAGGAACTCGACGTCCATCTGCGCGCCAACCAGATCCACCTGATCTTCCTGACCGCGCCGACCTCGTCGGATGCGCGCCTGCCGACCATCCTCAAGATGGCTTCGGGCTTCGTCTACTACGTCGCCATCACCGGCATCACCGGCACCGCCAGCGCCAGCGCCGATGCGGTGCAATCGGCGGCCGCGCGCCTGCGCCGGCACACGGGGCTCCCGCTCGCCGTGGGCTTCGGCATCAAAACGCCTGATCAAGCGCGCGCCATCGCGGCCCACGCCGACGCAGTGGTTGTGGGCTCGGCCATCGTCGAAGTCATCGCCCAGGGCGTGAAGGACAAGGCCGCGGACGGCGCCATCGTCACCAAGGTGCTGGAATTCGTCAAATCCCTGGCTATCGGGGTGCACGGCAGCTGGCCTTAAGATCTTGAAATGCCGCAACCTTTGCGTGCTCCCCTTAACGAAATTGCCACACTCTGATATGATAATGCCCACATGAATTGGCTGACCAATTTCGTCCGTCCGAAGATTCAGAAACTGCGGCGCCCCGCCAAGGAGGTGCCGGAGAATCTTTGGACCCAGTGCCCTAAGTGCAACGAGATGATTTTCCACCGCGAGCTGGAAAAGAATCTGCGCGTTTGCACCCATTGCGGCCATCACCTGCGCATGCCGGTCCGCGACCGCCTGCGCATGCTGTTCGATGACGGCAAATGGTCCGAGGTCGAGTTGCCGGCAGTCCCCATCGATCCGCTGCGCTTCAAGGACCGCAAGAAATATGCCGAACGCCTGAAAGAGGCGCAGACCAAGACGGGTCTCAAGGACGCGGTGGTCGTCGGCCACGGCGGCATGGGCGGCACGGCTGTTGTCATCGCCGCTTTCGAATTCGATTTCATGGGCGGCTCCATGGGGACGGCCGTCGGCGAGGCCATCGTCGCCGCCGCCGATCTCGCCATGCTCCAGGAAGCCCCGCTGATCGTGATCCCGTCCTCGGGCGGTGCCCGCATGCAGGAAGGCATCCTGTCGCTGATGCAAATGGCACGCACCACCGTCGCCGTCGACCGCGTACGCGAGAAGGGCTTGCCCTACATCACCGTGCTGACCGACCCGACCACCGGCGGCGTCACTGCCTCCTTCGCCATGCTGGGCGACGTTGCTGTCGCCGAACCTGACGCGACGATTGGGTTTGCGGGTGCGCGCGTGATCGAACAGACCATCCGCGAAAAACTGCCCGAAGGCTTCCAGCGCTCGGAATACCTGATGCAGCACGGCATGGTCGATATGGTCATCCCGCGCCAGGAACTGCGCGCGAAACTGATCCAGCTGCTGGGTCTGTTGTTGCAGAACAATGCCGCGCAGCCCGACGTGGTCAACCTTGCCCCGCTACAGCGCCGCCGCATGCGCGAACGCGAGAGCTCCTCGCGCCTGGTGCCGCCCGATCCCACCGTGCCGGACTACGATCCGGACGGCGCGCCGGCGGAGTAGTTATACCGCGACAGCCGGCAGCGCTGCTTCCGGCCTGTACTCCAAAATATCCCCCGGCTGACAGTCGAGCGCTGCGCAGATCTTCTCCAGGGTGTCGAAGCGCACGCCTTTGACCTTGTTCGACTTGAGCAGCGAGAGATTGGCTTCGGTGATGCCGACCAGCTCCGAGAGCTCCTTGGAGCGCATCTTGCGCTTGGCCAGCATGACGTCGAGATTGACGACGATCATCACACGATCCCGGCGTTGTCGTCGGAGATACGCCGCCCTTCAGCCATCACAAAAGCCGCGACATAGGTGATAGCGCCGTAAAAGAGGGGGAGGAAATCCACGTCACTTTCGTAGCCAGGGAGGGCTAGTACTTTACCTATGACGAATATGCCGATGGCGCTGGCGATGACCGATGCCACCAGCCAGATGCCGACCATTTGAATGCGTCGGATATTTTCCTCGGTGAAAAGCTGCCCGTCTGTGAAGTTCGCGAACAACGACTTCAAATGGAACAATACCAAGAGCAGCGGTGCGACTTTGAGGGCAAGCACAGCCGCGAGTGTAAATCGCTTGCCGAAGGAAAGTTCGACCATCGCTGTCATGGCTGCTTGAATGTCGGGAATCTTGGCCGGAGCAAGTTCGCCACTTTTCAAGACCTCGTCCATCTTGGCCACTATGATGTCGCGCAGGGGATCGAAGAAGAACAGTAGCGCACCAGCGAAGGCGACCGCGGCGGCGGCGATCATCCACATCGAAGCGGACGAAAGAATGGAGACCGCGCGGCTTACGCGACGGGCACGGTCGAAAGAGGGGGCGGCGGTCAGGCTTAGGTTCATGGCGGGCTCCAGGGGCGGAAAGGTGTGGTTATCATTCAGCGGATATAAATTATCGTAATACGATAATTTATAAATGCAATACAATAATGTCTCTCACCGCCGTGCCGGGCGAATCTGATGTAGAATCAAAGCAATACGTTCCGTTTGCGCCCCTCCCAAGAGCAAGCCCCGCCGCCTTCATGTCCGACTCTTACGACATCCCCGCCCAAGTCGACGCGACGCTGGCGCGTCTCACGGGCCTCTATCCCAAGCTGATCGACCTTTCGCTCGGCCGCATGCACCGCCTGCTCGGCGATCTCGGCAACCCGCATGAAAAACTGCCGCCGGTGATTCACGTTGCCGGCACCAACGGCAAGGGCTCCACCGTCGCGATGATGCGCGCCGTGCTGGAAGCGGCAGGCTACCGCGTGCACGTCTACACGTCGCCGCATCTGGTGCGCTTCGCCGAGCGCATCCGGCTCGCAGGGTCAGTGATCGACGAGAACTTGCTCCTGCAACTGCTCGAACATGTGGAAACGGCCAACGCCGGCAAGCCGATCACCTTCTTCGAAGTGACCACCGCGGTCGCTTTCATGGCCTTTGCACAGATCCCCGCCGACGCGGTGCTGCTGGAAACCGGGTTGGGCGGGCGCTTTGATGCGACCAACGTCGTGGCAAAGCCCAGCGTCACCGCGCTCGCATCCATCTCGATGGATCACATGCAGTACCTCGGCGATACCCTGGCCAAGATCGCTTTTGAGAAGGCCGCGATCATGAAACCCGGCGTCCCTTGCGTTTCGGTATCACAGCCGGATGAGGCCATGGCCGTCATCGCCCGCACGGCGGAGGACGTTGGTGCGCCGCTCTTTGCCGAAGGCGACACCTGGACCATCGCGCGGGACGGCAGCGGGCTCCTGTTCACCAGCGATAACAACCGCTGGAAGGCCCCGCTGCCGTCGCTGCCTGGACGCCACCAGATCGGCAACACCGGCCTGGCCTTGGCCGCGCTCGACCAGGCGCCCTTCGCGATCCCGGCGTTTGCCTTGAGGTTGGGCATGCGCACCATCGAATGGCCGGCCCGCGCTCAACGGCTCAAGGCTGGTCCCCTCGCCAGCGCCTTGCCCGGATCGTGGGAGTTGTGGCTCGACGGTGGGCACAACGCCGGCGGTGGCCAGGCGATCGCCACATTGGCGGCAGACGAATGGACCGACGCACCGCTGCACCTGGTCTGCGGCATGCTGGCGACCAAGGTGGCGGATGACTACCTGCGGCCGCTGGCGGGGCAGGCGGCAAGCTTCACGGCCGTGCCGATTGCCTCATCCGACGCCGCCTTGCCCCCGCCGGAGCTGGCAGCGGCCGCCGCGCGCGTTGGTATGAAGGATGTACGTGTCGCGCCCAGCGTCGGCGAGGCGCTCCAAGGTATTTCCAAGTCCGGCCGCGCCCGTGTGCTAGTCTGTGGCTCGCTGTACCTTGCGGGCGAGGTCCTCAAGGACAACAGCTAGTTTTGCGGGTATTTCGCGCGCGCTGCGCGATGATTGCCGCCGCCCTGCACGCAACAGACCGTGGACGCCGAAAGGCGTTTTGCGCGTCATTGCGGGGATGGGTTCGTTCAGGAGGACGCGCGCGATGAACAAGGACGTGATGCAGACCGAGGAAACTCGCCAGGCGAAAAATCGCATCGCGCGGGCGGCGCGCTGCCCGGCGTGTCAGCTGCAGCTCTGCAAGGCGCGCGAGGCCTCTCCCCACGACGGGTTGAAGGAAGCCGAGCGCACGGCCATGCAGGGCGCAGACCGCGCCTACACCTGCCAGACCTGCGGCATCACCCTCGTCAACTCGCGCGACGCCGGCAAGCCGGGCTGGAGCCACGCCAAGGGGATATAGCGCGCCGGGAAAATTCACACCGGACACGAATTACGGCCGATAGAGTTTCCAGAAGAAGGCGATGGTGACGCCGAAGCTGATGACGATCACCAAGGCGCGCACATGCTTGGCATTCATGCGCCGCGCGGTGCGCGCACCGATGTAGCCGCCAGCGATGGCGGCGGCCATCATGATCAGGGTGTGTGGCCAACTGATCTTTCCCGCGACGATAAAACACATCACCGCAGCGGTATTCATGGTGCCGACCACCAAGGTCTTGGCGGCGTTCATCTCATGGATGTCGGAGCGCCCCAGCAGGCTCCACAGCGCCATGGTGGCGATGCCGACCGCGCCGCCGAAGTAGCCGCCGTAGATCCCGACGATGAACTGCAGAATGAGCAGCGTGGTGGGCCCGATCTCGATGGCCTGACGCAGGCGGGGTGCGAGCTTCGGTCCGAAAGCGAAAATCAGCGACGCGAAGAGCAGCAGCCATGGGATGACGACGTCGAAGGCGCGCTGCGAAGTGACCAGCAGCAGAATCGCGCCGGTTGCGCCGCCGGCAAAATTCACACCGAGCAGCACCGGCAGCGAGATGCCTTCGAAGTTGCGGAAGTTGGCACGGTAGGCCCAGGCGCTGGCGAAGCTGCCGGGGAAGAGGGCCACGGTGCTCGAGACGTTAGCGACGATGGGCGGGACGCCGGCGAAGATCAACGCCGGAAAGGTGAGGAAGGTGCCGCCGCCCGCCACCGCGTTCATCACGCCGGCAGAAAAGCCCGCCACGGCCAGCAACAGATATGACAGGTAGGTGATATCCATCGCCGAGGCGTACGGGAAAACATCAACAGCGGCAAGGGTTTTAGGGGATTCACAGGAGGTCTTCAGCTATGCGGTTTAGAGATATGCACAGCGCATCCGTCCTCCTGTAGTGTAGGGCAAATGGGGTCTTCACATCGTCATTTCACCGTCAGCGCCGCTGTCGTCGCGGTGCTTCTGCTCGCGCCGGCACATGTCCGCGCGGCGAATGACACCTGCCCGGCGCCGTCAATCAAGGTGAGTGTCACCGGCTTCAAGGACCGCACCGGCAACGTGCGTGTGGAACTCTATCCCGCCGTGGACGGCGATTTTCTCGCGCCGCGCGGCAAGCTGCGCGCGGAAGGCAAAACCTTCCTGCGCCTCGATAACCCGACGCCGGTCGAAGGCGATGCCGTGGTCTGCGTGCCGGTGCCCGTGGCCGGCGATTACGCCATCGCCGTGCTGCACGACCGCAATGCCAACAGCAAACTCGATGTGTTCAGCGACGGCTTTGGCTTCGCCAACAACCCGAAGCTCGGATTCGCCAAGCCGGATGTCTCGGAAGCCACCGTCAGCGCCGGTGAAGGCGAGACCCAGCTCGAGGTCGTGCTGAATTATTGGAACGGCCTGGGCGCGCGGCCGCTACGCCGTCCGCGTTAGGTTTTCGTCTTGAAATCAAGGGGCCGGGCGGACGGTGCGACCTTCCACACCGCTGCCGCCGCGCGGGCGTATTGCGGCGGATACTGAATAGTCCCCCCCAGCCGATCAGCGGCGTGCCAGACCCAGCGCGGATTGTCGAGATAGGCCCGCGCCAGGGCGACCATGTCGGCCTTCCCAGACGCGACAATCTCTTCGGCTTGTGTGGCATCGACGATATGGCCGGCGGCCATGACCACGAGGCCCGGCACTTTCGCATGCACCGTGGCCGCTGGCGGTACCTGGTAACCCAGACCCTGCGGGATCGTCACGCCTGAGATAATGCCGCCGGTGGAAACCGAGACAAACGCACAGCCGATGTCGCGCAGTGCCGTGGCGTAGACGCTGGCATCCTCGGGCGACCAGCCGGTTTCGGTCCAGTCGGTGCCGGTGATGCGCGCACCGAGGACGACGGAGGCGGGCAGGGCCGCGCGCACGGCGCGGGCAACCTCCAGCGGAAAGCGCATGCGGTTCTCAAAGCTGCCGCCGTATTGGTCGGTGCGCTGATTGGCGTGGGGCGACAGGAATTCGTCAAGCAGGTAGCCGTGCGTGGAATGCAGCTCGACGTAGTCGAAGCCGAGACGCACGCAGCGTTGCGCCGCGCGTACAAAGGCCAGCCGCAGATGTGAGAGCGCATCGACGCCGAGCGCTTCGGGGGCTGGGTACTCAGGTCCAAAGGGAATGGCCGAGGGGGCGACGGTTTGCCACGGGTCTTCGCCGGCCTTGAGCGGGCCGCCGCCCTGCCAGGGCAGACGCGTCGAGGCCTTGCGGCCGGCGTGGGCCAACTGAATCCCGAAGCGCGTGCCGGGGATCGCTACCTTGCGCGCAGCGGCCAACACCCGGCCAAGCGCGGCTTCGTTGGCGTCGGAGTAAAGGCCCAGGCACCCGTGCGATATACGCCCGCGTCGTTCCACGCCCGACGCTTCGAGGGTGACCATCGAAGCCCCCGACATGGCGTAGTTCATGATCT
>CANKHC010000101.1 GCA_947481595.1 Fidelibacterota bacterium | reverse complement strand
CGCGCTTTCCAGGAATTGTCGGCATGACTCACCGAAGCTTCAACGACCAGCACCTGACCTTCGACCAGGGTCACGGCAACCTCGAAAGGCGCGACGCGGACGTCGAAGGCCGTGCCGGTGGCGACGATGCGCTGGTCGCCCGCGACCACTTCAAAAGGCCGCGCGGCGTCTTTGGCAACCTCGAAGAAAGCCCGGCCCTTGGAAAGGGTCACGTGGCGCTCGCCTTCGGTGAAACTGATGCTCGCAGCGCTATCGGTGTCGAGAGTCATGACACTTTGATCGGGCAGGATACTGGCTGTGCGCTGGCCGACGACGGTCGCATAGGCCTGAACGGTGGCTTCTGGGCTCACCAGGGTGCTTTGGGCGAACAGGCCGAGACCGATGGCGACCACCGCAGCACTAGCCGCCCGAAGGCCCCAAACCGAGTAGGCCCGGCGGATCAGGCGGCGCTGGACGTCAGCCCGCAACTGGGCGATTTCCGGGGTTTCGGCGACCTGATCGACGGCATTCCAGATGATCCGGGCCTTATCGAAGGCCGCAGCGCATTCCGGCGCAGACTGCCAAGTCTTAAATTCTTCACGGGCCGCGCCTTCCAGGCCCTCGGATTCAAGGCGCAAAAGCCAGCGGACAGCCTGTTGTTCGGCGGTCACGGGCGGGGCATCGGCCAATTCGGCTGCTGAGAAAAGCGCCATTAGCGAAGGTCCTTCAACCTACACATGAGATGGTCCATCGCTTTCGCCATATGCTTGTCGACCGAACTCACTGATATACCTAACTTTTTTGCAACTGCCGCGTATTGCAGCCCCTCAAGCCGGCATAAAACGAAGATCATCTGAGTTCGATCCGGCAATTCGGCCAGGGCCGCGCTGAGATGGCTAAGGGTCTCCTTACCTACTAAGACGCGCTCGGGGGAAAAAGCCGTATCATCAATTTTCTGGTCATCCAGCAAATTGTGGTCTGCCGTCTGGCGGCTCATGCGGTGCCGCAGGCGATCCTTAAGGACATTGGCAGCCGTCTGGAAAATATACCCACCAATATTAGTGATATCGGTCAGGTCCCCCCGCCGAGAGAGCCTTAAAAAGACCTCCTGGACCAGGTCGTCGACGTCGGCATGTTCAAGGATGCGACGTTGGAAGAAGCGGGCCAGCGCCGGGCCGTACACCGGGTGCAAAGATGCAATGGTGTCGTCTCTTTTGTCTGGATTCTCAGACTGCGCCACGGTCGCCTTTCCCCCCTCAAGCACGCGCAGACTAGCGCGGAGCGCGCGGGCGTGTCGACTCATGCAACACGTGGTGCAACGCGGTAGAAACGCGCCGCAGGGCGGCCACTCTTTCGCGTCACAGGCGGCCAAATTGTGTGTAGGGTTGCGCCGCACCATATGCTGAAGTTTTTCTGAAGTGAGTGATACGACCGTGAGTGAAACGCAGACCCGCGCCGCGCATTTTTTCGATCAAGCCGTTCAACATCATCAAGCCGGCCGGCTCAAAGAAGCGCAAAGCCTCTACCGCCAGGTCCTGACGATCGAACCCAAGCACGCCGACAGCCTGCACCTTCTCGGCTTGATCGCGCGTGAAGGCGGCGACACCGCCGCGGCGCGCGAGTTGGTCCGCAAATCCATCGCACTCGATAGTGAGAACGCGACGTTCCATAACACACTCGGCGTGATTGAGCAGGAGACCGGCAAGCTCGATCTCGCGGTGTCATCCTTGCGCCGCGCCATCAGCATCGAAGCTGACTACGCCGAAGCCCACGGCAATCTCGGCAATGCGTTGCGCGAACAAGGCCGGCTGGAAGAAGCCGAACAGGCCTACCGCCGCGCCATCGCTTTGCAGCCGCGCTATTCAAAGGCCTACAACAATCTGGGCATCGTCCTGAAAGAACAGGGCCAGCTCGAAGACGCCGTCGCCAGTTACCGCCGCGCCATCGAGCTCAGCCCCCGCTACGCCGAGGCTCATAACAATCTCGGCACCGCGCTGATGGCGGGCGACCGCCTCGGCGAAGCGGCGGCGGCCTTCTCGCAAGCCGTTGCGCTACGTCCCGCCTATGCCGAGGCCCACAACAACCTCGGTGTGGTGCTGAAGGAGCAAGACAAGCTCGCTGATGCTGAAGCCAGCTATCGTCAGGCGACGGTTCTCGATCCCACGCTGGTGGATGCGCATGTCAACTTAGGCCACGTTCTCTTCGATCAAGGCAAGCGTGATGCGGCCGCAGGTGCGGCGGCAGCGGCGCGCAAGCTGGGCCCGCCCGCCGGCGCAGTGCATTTTCCGTTGGGCGATCTCCTGCTCAAACTCGGCGACAGCAAAGCCGCCGAATCCCATCTCCGCAGTTATCTCGCCTTCGATCGTGCCGATCGCATGGGTGCCCGCTTGCTGCTGGCGAGCTTCGGCGCCGAAGCGTTGCCGCCACAAGCGTCGGAAGCCTTTGTGCGCGACCTTTATGCGCGCCGCGCCGGATTCTGGGACCGCACCGCCACAGCCGAGCATCCTTACCGGGGCGCGAAACTCGTTGCGGACACGGCGCTCAAACTGCTGGCGGGGAAATCAGATGCGAGCGTTTTGGATGCGGGCTGCGGCACCGGGCTGGTCGGTGCTCTCTTGCGCTCCCATGTCGGGCGCCTCGACGGCGTCGATCTCTCGCCAGCCATGGTGCTGGCCGCCGAACAGAAGGGCATCTACGATTCTCTTGCCGAGGGCGACCTGATCGCTTTCCTCAATGAACATCCGCAAAGCTATGACGCGGTGGTGAGTGCTGCGACCCTGATCCACTTCGGCGACTTGCGTCCGGTCTTTGATGCGGCTCAAGCCGCCTTGCGCCCGAACGGGATTTTTGTCTTCACCGCTTTCCCACACGACGCCGAGACACCGTCCTCCGGCTTCGCGGTGGCACCGATCACGGGCCTCGCCTACGGCGGCTGCTATGCGCACGGACCTTCTTATCTGAGGCGCACCGCTGAGGCGGCTGGCTTCAGCGTCGCGGTCCTCGACCGTGAAACCCACGAGCATCACAGAGGTCAGCCGGTCGCGGGGCTCATCGTCGCCCTGCGCCGAAAGACCTAAACAGCAGCGGAAATTACGGGGCGACGGCGTGCCAGAACAAGGCCGGCGCGCCCATCACGGGCAGACGGCCTTTGGCCTGGTCGGTGCTCGACGTCGGCACATAGCGGGGACGTTCAGCGTCTAGGAACGGGTCCTTGCCGCCGACATAGCGGCCCGTCATCTCGTAGCGGTCGTTGCCGTTCATGTCGCCGGGGGCTTTGTCGCCGCTGAACGCGTAGACCGGATAGCTGCGGTAGGCCCACTGCCGTGTGCCGTCCTCGCGCGTCATGATCGTCCACAAGCCGGAGGGCTGATCGCTTGCACCGGCTAACAAGGGGGGCCAATCACGCAAGCAAGCGCCCGTGCACGCCGAAGTGCCCAAGAGGTGCGCGATCTCGACGGAGCCGCGCGATCCGCCGCGCAAGGAGTGGCCGCCGTTGACGGAGCGGAAGCGGTCGCGCTGGTAGAGCGTCATGCCTTTGTCGGTGGCCAGGTTGTAGCCGTCGAAGTGGTTGCGGCGCACGGTCACGCGCGCCGGCATGAAGAATTTATAGACCATCACGACGTTCCAGCGCTTATCGACGCTGGACCCCGCGGCGTCACCCGGTTCGGTGTCGCCGTCGAAGGTGTAGAGCGGCTTGCCCTTGTGGGCCCACTGCACCACGCCGTCTTCGCGCGCGACAACGGAGAAGTTGCCCACACCGCGCGCCATCTGCGCGGCCAGCACCGGGTGCCAGTGGTTGGGGCATGCCCCTTTGGTGCAGGAGGTCTTGTCGCGCTCGGCATCGCCTGCGAAGGTATACAGCGGCAATCCGGTGGCATCTGTGAAGGCAATGCCGCCAACACCGTCGACTTCATCCACCTTGATGCCAAAGGGGACCGCGATGCCCTCTTCCGGATCGAAGGCCGCGGCCTGCCAGGCCTTGTCTTTGATCGCGAGCGGAACGGCGCCGGTGCGAATATCCTCGCGGCCGGTGTCGGCGACGGCGGTGAACAACGCTTTGTCGCGGTAGACCCATTGCAGTGTGCCGTTGTCGCGCTTGAGCAAACTCCAAGCTCCGGACGCGCGCGCTTTTGCCGGCGCCAGGGCCGGCTGCCACTCGGCGGCGTTGGGGACGGCTGTGCCCGCGTAGGTGTAAAGCGTGCGGTTGGTGGCGTCGGCGAAAACCAAGCCGCGGCCCGCGGCCTTCAAGGTCACGCCGGCCGGCGTTGCGACCGGGACCGAATCGTTGGGACCTCGGCTCGCAGCCGTAACAGCAAAGAGGACCGCAAGCGCCGTTGCGCCGCGCAGAAGGACTTTCACACGCAATCTCCCGCCGTGATTAGGCGATGATTTCTTTGATGGTCTTCGACGTTTCCATCGTGTCGGTGCCCCAAGCGGCGACCGGCATGCCGAAAGCCTGCTGCACGGTGAGACCGACGCGGCTGATGGGATCGCCCTTGGCCTGGATATGTATGCCCGACTTCACGCGGCCATTGAGGTTGCCGATGGTCATCACCGGCATATTCTCCACCGAGTGGATCTTGGCGTAGCCGTGATCGGTGCCGGTCATCACCAACATACGGTCAAGCAGCGAACGGTCGCCTTCCCTCACGTTCTGCAATGAATCAAGGTAGACGGCGAGGTTGCGCATGATCTCTTGGCAGAACCACGACACTTCCGGCTGATAGCCGAGTTTCTGGTCCACCGGCTCTTCGTGGGTGTATTCGTGGTGGGTCTGGGTGCCGCCGCGCTTGCGCAGGGTCGAGAGCGCATCGCCGAACACCACATTGGCGACGCGGGTCTGGCCGCAGGCCAGGGCGTGCGTGAGCAGCTTGGTGAACAGGGCGTGGTTGATGGTCGCGGTTTCGATCTCGGTCGAGGGTCGCGCTTCTTCGACCGCGCTCGGGACCGAGCAGGCCTGCAACGGGGCGGGCTTCTCGAGTTCGAGTTCCAGCTGCTGCTCGAGCAGGCGCAGGTTGGTGAAATACTCATCCAGGCGCTGCTTGTCGGCGGAGCCCAACGTCTTGAGCATCGCCGCGCGTTCTTCGGCAACGACCGAAAGCGCACTCTTGCGGGTCATGACCGCCGGATCCGGGATGAACTCGGCCGCGTTCGGGTCCTTGAAGGACGCGCCAAAGATGCGGGAGTAGAGGGCGACCGGCGAGATCTCGGCCGGGTTCTGTAGGGCTCCCGAGCGCTGGCTTTGGCTGTGGGTCGGAATGCCTTCGCAGGCCACTTCGATCGAGCGGAAGCGGGTGCGCCCGCCGATCGCGTCGGCGACCAGGGTGTCGATGGAGGGTTTGGCGGATTCGCGCGAACGCGGCACCGTGCCGGCGAAGATGCCTTGCGCGCCTGAATAGTGCGTCATGAAGGGCTTGCCTTCGACGAAGGCCTTCATGCCGCTGAACACGTTGATCTTCTTCTGGTGCGCCTTCAGCGGCATCAGTTCGGGACCGAGTTCGTTGAAAGCACCGACTTGCGCGGGCTCCCAGCGCCCCGGATTGAGGCCGCAGCCCCAGAACCAGGTGGAGAATGCCGTCGGCAGCTCGGTGCCGTCGGCCAGAGCTGTACCGCTGCTGTTGAGGAAGCAGTCGAGGAACGGCAGACCCACCGACACGGCGGTGCCGCCCAGCATGCCGCGCAGGACGCGGCGGCGATTGAGGTGCTTCGTGGTGATCATTTCACATTCTCCAATCGGGCATTTTTCTGTTCTGCCGGGATCGCCGGCGTGTTCATGGCTTCGGTCTGCGGCGGTGCTTTGACCGCATACAAGGTGTCGCTGAGCGCAATGGCGCGCATCAGATCAGGCAGTTTGTATTTGGCGCCGGCGAACTTCTCGCCGAGCGCCTTGGTCACCGGTGCTTCCGCCGGAGAGATCGTACGTCCCGAGGCGTAGGAGTACATGCGTTCGACCAGGCAGGCCGGCGCGCGTGGGCTGTCGTGCAAGGCGCGGCCCAAACCGATGGCGTCGGTGAACTTCACGGCGTCGAGTTCGCCGCTGGCGTCGATCTTCACACCGTTCTCATCCAGACGATAGGCGCCCGCGGTGTCGAAGTTCTCCATGGCGAGACCCATCGGGTCGGTGATCTTGTGGCAGCCCGTGCACATGGCTTCGGTCGCGTGCGCCTTGAGGCGCTCGCGCGCGGTCTTGAACAGCGGGTTGGCGGTGTCTTGGACCACCGTGAAATTGACGTTGCCAGGCGGATCGGGCACGCGCTGGCACAGGATCATCTCACGCAAGGCCTTGCCCCGCAGCGTGGGCGAAGTGCGGCCGGGATGCGAGTGCAGGGCCACGAAGCTCACCTGCATCTGGATGCCGTTATGCGGGTCGGCATCGGGGAATTTGTACGGCGCCCAGCCGCCGTCGGGCGCGGCCACCGGCACGTTGTAAATCGAGCCCAGGATCGGGGTCAGGAAGGTTTCGCGTGTCGTGAAGATGTCGCGGTAGTCGCCCTTTTGGGTGATGAGATGATCGACCATGGTGCGCAGGGTCTGCTCTTCTGCGTCTTGGGCGACCTGCACCGAGAAATTTGGATACAGCGCTGCGTCCTTGCCCAGGTAAGCCAAGTCCTGGAAGCCGAACATGTCGCTGAAGTAGGCGCGCACGCCGCCTTCGATGCGCGGGCTGGCGAGCATACGGTCAACCTGTTTAGCCAGGCCTTGCGGCGTGTGTAGTTCGCCGTTTTCCGCTGCTTTCAGCAGAAGCGGATCGGGGGCAGCGTTCCACAGGAAGAAGCTGAGCTTCGAGGCTTTGGAATAGGCATCCAAGCGGAATTGGCCGGGCTGCTTCGGATCAGCCTCGATCTTGTCCTGGCGGAACAGGAACTGCGGCGAGACCAGCAGCGTCGAAAGAGCGGTTGCGACACCGCTGTAGAAATCCTTGGATGTCGCCGCCGACTGCGCCGCCATGGCGACGCGGGGGTTGAGTTCGCCGTCGCTGAGCGGACGGCGGTAGAGCAGGCGACCGACGTCACTCAGGAACTGGCGCGCGCAGGCATCGTCGGCGGCATCGGCTGCTTTCGGCGCACACGGCATCAGGGTGGCGCGGTGATCCTTGCTCACGACCTGCTCGGCGATCTTGCGCGCGGTGGCGTCGTAGCCCTCAAGCCCGCTCGCGGTGATGCTGACGCGACCCGCACCGAGCTGCACGAGGCCGTTGTAACGGATGTCGGGGTCGAAACGGCCGCCGGCATTGACGGTCGGGCCGAACACATCGCCGATGATCTGGCGGTACTGCGCTGTGGTCAGGCGCAACGTGGCCGGTCCCGCGCTCGCAGCATCGTCAGCGGAAAACGCGCTCACGGCGGCGATGGTCGCAAGGGCAGCACCCCCCAACAGGATGGTCGTATATTTGGAAACGGTCGCGTTAAACGTCACTTTGAGGCCTCACGGATTTTGTGAAGTGCGCACGGCAGCAGCACTGCGCGCCGTCGCCGGAACGGTGAAAGCAGGGATCGCTTCGATGGCATAGGCGCTGGAGATGTCGCGCATCTCGCCGGTCTTGGGATCGGGATTGCCGTCAGCCATGCGGCGCAGGGCGTAGTACATCGCCACCGCGTCTTGAGAATGCAGGTACTCGCCGGCCCAGGAGCGTCCGGCGTTGCCCCAGTAGAAATTCGCCCACGGCTGATAGCCGCCAAGCACGCCTTGCAGCGTGCCGTCGGGCTTCATCTGCAGGCGCAGCTTCGCCTGGGTGAAGTTGAGGTCCGACGTCAGGCCAAAGGCATCGGCGATGAAGTTGATGGCGCCTGGCTCGGTCATGATCACGCCGTCCTTCACACGCCCCTTCACGACGCTGTGGCCGCGCGGATCGGGATCGATCGGGAAGGTCATGTTGACGCGGGCGCTGAGGCCCGTGGCATCGCGCATCACGGTCTTGAGCGCGCGGTCGAAGGTGACGGTGACTTCGCTGTCTTGCCAGTTGTCGGCGGTCACGGTGATCATCCAGGCCGGCATGCGGTCGCGCAGCACGTCCCAGACATAGTCGGGGAACGCCGGCCGGCGCGCGGCACCCTCGCCGCCGCGGTAGCTTTTGATGCAGCCAACCAAGCGATAAAGTTCGTTGTCGATGCCCTTCTCGTGGGTCTCGGGATCCTCGAAGGCGGTCTGGGCATCGGCGCCCCTGCCGTCGAGGTTGAAGCCGTAGGCAAACTTGCCTTTGACCACCTTCAAACCGGGATCCGGCGCGGTCTCTGGGTTCTCATAAACGTCATCGACGCCGTTGCCCCGGTGCACCACGATGGCCACCCAAGGCCCGCGGCCATCACCGGCGCCCGGATAGCCGTCCATGATTTTTTCGATCTGGTCCTCGGCATAGCCGAGGCGGCGCATCTCGCGCTTATAGAAATCGATCGACGACGGATTCAACCCCTCGGGGCAGTCCTGGTCGCCGCCGTAGTAATTGTTCATGTAGAACCAATTGACCACATAGGTGCGCGTCTCGGCGCGCGCCGTGGCGATGGGCAGGCAGGCCATGAGGCCGGCACCCAGCAAGGCCGCTATGCAGGCGGTACCGCGACGAAGAACTCCCAAAGTGTCTTCTCCCAAGGTCGCACTACGGCGAGCGCGGATTGTAGCCCAGTCCACGCCGGAAGCAGAACGAAAATAGGCCGTGTTTGGAAGGCCTTGGCATTCATGGCGCGATCAGCGCAGTGCGATAATTGGTTACAAGGCGCCAAGCCCCGGAATTCGCGAGCGGAGTCCCGAGGCCTCCACAGGCAAACCGGGGGACGGGAAAGCGCCCGTCCCCTGCAAAGGCCCTTACCGGAGCAGGTTAATCCCGCCCGCGCCGGCCCTTGTTGCCGTCCTCGCCGCGGCCTTTGCCGCGGTCGGGGGTGACTTCACCCTGCGGCGGGGGCGCGGCGCGTGTGGCGCGACCGCGCTCCTCACGCGCGCGGTCTTCATTGGCCTTGCGCTCAACCTCGGCCTGGCGCGCTTGATCGGCGCGTTGTTGCTCGCCCCGCTGCTGCTCTGCGCGGCGTTGCTCGTTGGCGCGGTCTTGATCCGCTTGACGCTGTTCATTCTGCCGCGCGCGATCTTCGTTCGCTTGACGCTGCTGATCGGCCTGGCGCTGTTGATCGGCGCGGCGTTGGTCCTGTTCACCGCGACGTTGCTCGGCCTGGCGCGCCTTCTCTTCGTTCGCCTGACGTTGCTGATCGGCCTGACGCTGTTGTTCGCCGCGCTGTTGAGCCGCACGCTCCTGGCCCTTCAGGCGCTCGGCCTCGGCGCGGACGCGGTCTTCGTTCGCCTTCCGATCCGGGTCTACACGCCGCTGCTCATCGGCTTGGCGTTGCTGTTCCGCAGGCTGTTGATCGGCGCGGCCCCCGCCACCCCGCACTGGATTGGCGCGTTCCTGATTGGCGGGGGTTTGGTTGGCACGTTCCTGGTTGGCGCGGCCTGGATCCAGACGCGGCGGCCCGCGGTCAGATCCGGGGGCCGGTCCAGTGGCCGCGGGTGCGGCGGGCAACGACGCCTTGTTGATGTTCTCGCGCGTGAGCGGCCGTCCCGAGCCGCCCCGGCGTGCGGCGCGCTCCGTGAGGCGCTGGGCCACCGCTTCAGTGGGGCGCGGCGCGCTGTTGGCTTGGCCGCGTCCACGCGGGGCTTCTTGCACGGCGCGGCGCTCGACCGCGCGTCCGGCCTCGACATTGCGCACCCATTGCGGACGGCGCAAGACCTCGGCAGCTGCGCGCGGTGCGCCATCGCGGCCGCCCGCGCGCTGTGGTGCGACACTGCGATTGACGATGTAGTTATTCACAACGGTGTAGTTGGTGACGTTGCGTGTCTGGTTGATCATATTGATGACCAAACGCGGCTCACGCTGCGCGCTGCGGCGATAGTCGCGCAAGCCCATGTCGCCGATGCCGATGAAGATCCAGGTCCGCGCAAAGCGGTCGGCGTTGTAGTCGCGGCCGTACCAGCGCGCGTAGCCATAGTAATCGTCGTCGTAGGTATCAAAACGGGAATAGCGGAAGGACACATCCTCATAGCCGCGCAGGAAATCGTCATCCGGCGGCAGCGGCATCCAGCCCATGTAACGATCACTCGACCGCCACACCACCCAGCCTGGACTCCAGACATAACCTGGGATCCACATCCAGCCATCGTAGGGATCGTCAACCCAGCGGCCGTAGTGGAAGACAATATCGCCCCAATCGTCGTCGGAGATCCAGGTCCAGCCGTACTCGCGCGTCGGCTCCCAGCGTCCGCGCGTGTAATACGGATGAAAGTCAGGACCGGCGTCGGGCAACCAGACCATGCCCCAACGGTCGCTGTAGACCCAGTCGCCGTGGGAGGCGAGTTCGTCGCGGAAACTGTCAAAGCTGATGTCGACGCTGAAGCGCTGCGCCTGCGCCGTGGAACTCCGCGGACCGCCGTCGAAGGTTACGGGAACGGCGGCCGCGAAAGCGCCGAGAACGAATGCGCTGGCGAGAAGCCGCGCGCGAAGGTGGAAATTCTTGTGAGACATCTGAATCACTCCCGTTGCCTATTGGCTGTGCGCGAGATCGCGCCAGGCAAAACGCTGATGGGAGGATTTGTGTCTCTTGATTTGTGAGGGTGCAGTGCGCTGCGCCGGTAAAACACGCCGGGGTTGATCGGGTCTCGGCCGGGATGTTCCCGAAACTGGCGGCTTAACGAGGGGCACCCCAGAACGCGTTATCGGTTCATTTTTGGCGGAATTCCGCCATTGCGGGGCAGGTTTGCGCGATTGTCAATGTCCGCTTAACCGGTTTTCGGTTATGCACAGCACAACCATTACGAAAATAAGTCTCGACCGACAAAATCTGGGGGCCTCGTCACCATGCGTGATTCCAATCCGCCATCGCCGGACGCACTAAAGTTCCTGGCGTCCGTTGCCCTGTTCCGCGCGGTCTCGCCGGCGGAACTTGAGCAGTTGCATAGCATCGCAACGACGGAGCACTTTGAAGCCGGCGACATGATCCTGCTGGAAGGCGAAGCCACTAACGATCTCCTGATCGTCGCCTCGGGCCAGGTGGAGGTTTATGTCATGCGCGGCGGCGAGAAGATCCCGATCACCACCCTGGGGCCGATGTCGTACTTCGGCGAGATGTCGGTGTTCGACGACTATCCGCGCTCGGCCTACGTCCGCGCGTTTGACGACGTGATGGTCTACCGCTTCGACCGCGATTCCTTCCGCACCTTCCTCAAGGCACACCCGGAAACGCTCTATCAGATGTGCACGGTGTTCAGTCACCGCCTCCGCAACACGAACTCAGCCCTCGCCAAACACTGACGCGCGTCCGCGTCAAAATCCATTCGCACAGTACGGTTTTGCGCTGTTCGTGTTTACGAATGGGTAGGAATTTTTGTCATAGCCTTATGCAACTTTTAAGATAGCAGGAGCACGGGGGAATTCTCTTAATGCGTAGTGTTTTGAAGACCGCCCGCTTGGGCCTATTCACACTGGCGGCGGTGCTGGGCATCACTGGGACGTCCGAAGCGGCGTATGACATCGACACGCGCGGCGTGCCGAAGTTCGTCAACGTCAATTACATCGAGCTCGCGAAGATCACGCGCCTGTCGAAGTTCCGCTCGATGGCCGGCCATAACTATTCCGACAACTCGCAGTTCGGCCCGAACGGTTACAAGGATTCCACCAACCGCATCG
>CANKHC010000100.1 GCA_947481595.1 Fidelibacterota bacterium | reverse complement strand
GCCGAATGTCGCGGATGGTTTTCTCCGCACTTGCAGAAGTAGTGTCGTGTTTCTGTCTCATCTTCGCCTCCTCAAGGGGCTACGATGAGCCAGAAACTCTCCGTTATTCAACTACCTCAATCTGTCCAACAAGGTCTGACGGGGTACAGAGCGCCCCCAGGTCGTGCCACAGATTCCAGGGTATGTCGTGACGCCGACTGCGATGTTCGCGGCGAGCTATCAAGACTTAGACAGCCTGCATCGCCGCTTGGGTGAAATCCGTGAGTCTGGCGATTGGGACGCCGCCCCCAAAGGAGAGGCGTTCGTCCGCACCTTCGGCGCACGTTTGAAGCATAAGTCAGACCGTGGCTTCAACGACTACGGATTCAATTCTACGCAGCGGTCCGGAGCAGTTCAAATTGGCTACAACAGAACCGTCGAGAATGCGAGTGACGGCACTTTGCGCTTGGGATTGGCGGGCACGTTGCACAGCATGACATTTACGCCCCAGGCCGTGGATGGCGAGAGCCGAGGCACATTCAATGCCAAGACCCTGGCTGGACTTGTCACCTGGCAATCGCAAGCGGGATGGTATGTTGACGGCGTCGTGTCGGGTGGTGTTTTCGATGGTCGGGTCGAGACCGACGCCCGTGCTCCGATGCCTATAAAAGGCGCATCGTTCGCCGCGTCGCTTGAAGCGGGTTATCCCGTATCTCTGGGTACTCGCAACGTGGTCTTGGAGCCGCAGGTGCAGATCATGTACCAGCACCTAGCCTTCGAACGTGGAACAGATTCCGACGCCATCGACCTCAATCTCGGCAATCTCAATCAAGGGGTCGCCCGCGTGGGTGCGCGGCTCACGCGCGCCTTTGTCAGCGAAGGGGGCACTTCGGTGACACCCTATATCAAGGCAAACTTGTTACAGGGGATTGGCGGCGGTGACGCAATCCAACTTGGCGGCGCTGCGTTCTCGACAAGCAAATTTGGCAGAGCGGTGCAGATCGGGGGCGGCATAACGGGCAAGCCGACGCCGCGCTTGTCCCTCTATTCCGAACTTGCTTGGCAGCATGAGATCGGCAACGGCGGAGGCGCGCGGGGTTGGACTGCAAACCTGGGCCTGAGGTATGCTTTCGGAGGGTGAAGCGCGCTACCGCGCACCGTGAGACAAACGATGCCTAAGCGATGCTCCCCACGCATCACCCAATCAGCTTCAAATACTCCTGCTCCGTCACAACCTTCACCCCGAACTTCTCCGCGTCCTTGAGCTTCGAACCCGCACCCGGCCCCGCCACGACCAGGTCCGTCTTCTTCGACACCGATCCCGCCACCTTGGCGCCCAAGCTCTGGGCGCGCGCCTTGGCTTCGTCGCGGCTCATGGCTTCCAGCGTGCCGGTGAACACCACGGTCTTGCCGGCGATGGGCGAGCCCGACACGTCCGGCTGCTCGAAGTCGGCGATGGTCAATTCCTTGGCCAGCGCGTCGAGGATCTCGCGGTTATGTTTCTCGGCGAAGAACTCCACCAGGTCGTCGGCCATGGACTCGCCGATCTGATCGGTGTTGGTCAGCTCTTTCCAGGCCTCTGACTCCTTGTCGTGCGCCGCCGTCATGGCCTTGCGCCACGCCGCGAACGACCCATACGCCTGCGCCAACAGCCGCGCCGTGGCCTGGCCCACCTGGCGGATGCCGAGCGCATAGATCACGCGCTCCAGACTGATCTCGCGCCGCCGTTCGATGGCGGCGAACAGGTTGTCGATGGACTTCTCGGCCCAACCCTCGCGCGTCGCCAGCTTCGCCCGCCCGCCGCGCTTCTCGAGAGTGAACAGGTCGGCGGGGCTTTTGATCAGGCCGTCGGTGAAGAACGCCTCGATGTTCTTCTCGCCGAAGCCCTCGATGTCGAAAGCATTGCGCGAGACGAAGTGTTTCAGACGCTCGACCGACTGGGCCGGGCACATCAGCCCGCCGGTGCAGCGGCGCGCCACTTCGCCTTCCTCGCGCATGGCATGGCTACCGCAGGCCGGGCACTTGCTCGGGAATTTGTAAGGCTTGCTGTCCTTGGGCCGCTTGGCGGGCAGGGACTCCAGCACCTGCGGGATGACGTCGCCCGCGCGCTGGATGATGACGGAATCCCCAATGCGGATATCCTTGCGCGCGATCTCATCCTCGTTATGCAGCGTTGCGTTGGCGACCACCACACCGCCGACATTCACCGGCTTCAGGCGCGCGACCGGGGTGAGGGTGCCGGTGCGCCCCACTTGGATGTCGATGTTCTCCACCACGGTCTCGGCGCGCTCGGCGGAATACTTGTACGCAATCGCCCAGCGCGGCGCCCGGCTGACAAAGCCCAGGCGCTTTTGCAGGTCGATGCGGTTGACCTTAAAGACCATGCCGTCGATGTCATAGGCGAGGCCGGCGCGGTCCTCGCCGAGCTTCCTGTATTCCTTCAGCATGGCGTCCAGCGTCTTGCACACCTTGGTGCGCGGATTGACCGGGAAGCCCCAGCGCTTCAAATCCTGGATGAACTCCCACTGGGTCTCCCACTCCATGCCCTTCACTTCGCCGTAGCCGTAAGTGAAAGCCTTCAAGGGCCGCTCGGCGGTGATCTTGGAGTCCAGCTGCCGCAGCGACCCGGCCGCGGCATTGCGCGGATTGGCGAAGACTTTGCCGCCCTTTTTCTCCTGGCTCGCATTGAGTGCTGCGAAATCGGCCTTGGTCATATAGACCTCGCCCCTGATCTCGATGACCTTGGGCACGTCGCCCATGAGGAAATCCGGGATCGCCTTGACGACGCGGATGTTGGCGGTGATGTCTTCGCCTTCCGCACCGTCGCCCCGCGTCGCCGCCACCACCAAGGACCCGCGCTCATAGCGCGCCGAGAACGACAGCCCGTCGATCTTCGGCTCCGCCGTCACCTCGATGTTCTCGTCTTCGGGAAGCTTGAGGAAGCGGCGCATGCTCTCCACGAAATCCGCTACGTCCTCGTCGCTGAAAGCATTGCCCAGCGACAGCATGGGAACAACGTGCTGAACCTTCTTGAAGCCCGTCGCGGCCGCTGCGCCCACCTTCTTCGACGGGCTATCGGCGCGAATCAGCTCCGGGAAACGCTTCTCGATGGCAGCATTGCGCTTGGTCAGCGCGTCATATTGGGCGTCGGTGATGGTCGGCGCATCGTCGCGGTGATAGGCCGCGTCATGCAAGGCGATCTCGGTGGCCAGCACCTTCAGCTCGGAAGCCGCCTGCTTCTCGGTCAGCTCCTTGACCGGAGTCTCACGCAATTTCACGACAGCGGCCCGCTCAGAAGGCTATCGGCCGCCGCACGCGCCTCATCGGTGACCTTCTCACCCGCCAGCATGCGCGCGATCTCCTCTCGCCGTGCCGCCGGGCTCAATTGCTCGACCTTGGTGGTGGTCTGCCCCGCGCGCACCGACTTGCTGACTCGCCAATGGTTGTTGCCGCGTGCCGCCACCTGCGGCGCATGCGTGACCACGATCACCTGCACGTTCTTCGCCAGCCGCGCCAAGCGCTCACCGACCGCATTGGCCGTAGCCCCGCTGATCCCGGCATCCACTTCGTCAAAGATCAACGCCGCGCGTTCCTGCGCCCCCGCCAGCACCACCTTCAGCGCCAGCATGAAGCGCGCCAGCTCGCCCCCCGAGGCGATCTTGTCCAAGGGCCCCGGCGGCGCGCCTGGGTTGGTGGAGATCTCAAAGGTCACACGGTCCAGCCCGCTCTCGTTCCAAGCCGCCTCAGGCTTTGCAGCGACGACCGTGCGGAAGGTCGCCTTATCCAACTTCAGCGGCGCCAGCTCCTTCGCCACCAATTTATCGAAAACTTTCGCAGCTTCACTGCGCGCGGTGCTCAAAACCTTCGCCGCCTGCTCATAAGTCATGCGCGCGGCCTTCTCGGTGGCCGACAGCTTCTTGACGTCGTCAGCCCCGCTATCCACAGCCGTCAGCCGCGCCTTCATAGTCGCCAGCACCGCCGATAATTCATCAACCGTGCAACCGTGTTTGCGCGCCGCCGCCTTTAAGGCAAAGAGTCTTTCTTCGGCCCGCTCCAACGCCGCCGGGTTGGCATCGAACGAGGCGCTGACCACATCGAATTCTCTGAGGGCTTCACCCGCCTCGATCGCCGCCCGATCGAGGGCCTGCACCAGCGTATCGAGCTTGCCCCCCGCCTGCGGCGCGACCCGTGAAATACGGGCATAAGCCCCCCTCAGGGCCGCCTCCACATCCGCGTTCTCGGCGATGGCCGCCCGCGCCTCGGTCATGGCCTTGACGATTTGCTCTGCGTGGCGATTGATCGCCCGGGTTGCAGCCAGTCCCTGTTCTTCCCCTGTTTTTGGGGCAAGGGCCGTCAGTTCAGTCACATGATGGCGAAGGGTCTCTTCCTCGGCCAGCGCCCCCGAAAGGGTCTCCTGCGCCGCCTTCAAAGCCGTGGCCGCCTCGCGCCAAACCGCCCAGGCCTTCGCACAAGCTTCGCCCGCGCCGTCCGGCGCTTTGACCCGCCGGAACGCATCCAAAGCCGCCATGTGGGTCGCGGGGTCCAAGAGGCCGTGGGTCTCGAACTGCCCATGAACTTCCACCAGCAGCGCCCCGACCTCGCGCAGCAAGGCGACGCTGACCGGCTGATCATTGATGAAAGCGCGGCTGCGCCCGTCGGCGCCGACCACTCGGCGCAGCACGACGTCGTCTTCCAGCGGAATGTCTTGGTCCGCCAGCATCCCGATCACCGGGTGCTTGGCCGCTAGCGCAAAGCCCGCCGTGACGATGAGTTTGTCGGCCCCCGCGCGGATCAGCCCCGCGTCGGCACGCCCGCCGAGAGCCAAACCGAGGGCATCGAGAACAATGGATTTGCCGGCACCGGTCTCGCCCGTCAGCACACAAAGCCCGGCGGCAAAATCGACCTCCAGCTTATCGACGATGACGACATCGCGGATGGACAGATGCGTCAGCATGGCGGCGGGGTGGAGCCCTTTTACTGGGGCGCCGGCGGTGACGGCGGCTTGGCGAGGTTCGCGCTGTCTTCGACCGGGGCGGCCTCAGATGCCGTCACGGCGGCGTTCTGAACCACCGCGCGTTCCATGGCCGGTCCGTTGGCGCTCGCGAGGGCAAAGGAATCTCGGTACCAGGTGCTGGCCGGATAGTTATAGCCCAGCACAGCGGCGGTCTTTTGCGCCTCGTTGTAGAGGCCAAGCGCCGTATAGGCCTCGGTCAAGCGGTGCAGGGCTTCCGGCACATGGCTGGTGGTGCTGTAGGTGTCGACCACGGTCTTGAAACGGTTCACAGCCGCCAGATAGTAGCGCTGGGTCAGATAGAACCGGCCGATGTCCATTTCCTTGGCGGCCAAGTGGTCGCGGGTCAGGTCGATCTTCAGTCGCGCATCGCGGCCGTAAGGCGTGGTCGGGAAACGCGTCACCACGTCTTCGAGGGCGTCGAGCGCCTTGCGGGTCTGCTCCTGGTCGCGGCGCACGTCGGCGATCTGTTCGTAGAAGCACAGACCCTTAAGATAATAGGCGTAGGCGATGTCGCGGTTACCCGGATGCACGGCGATGAAGCGGTCGAGGCGCGTAACGGCCTCGTCATATTCGCCCGTCGAGTAGTGCGCGTAGGCCGACATCAGCTTGGCCGTGGTCGCCCAGACCGAATAGGGATGCTGGCGCTCGACCTCGTCGAAATATTTCGCGGCCTCTTCCTCGCGGCCCTGGTCGAGGTACAGCACGGCCTGGCTATAAATCTCGTAGATCGACTGCTCTTTGTATTCGAGCTCTTTGTCCTTGTTGCAGCCGGTCAGCGCCGCCACGACAAAAAGTCCGGCGAGAGTGCTGCGGCGCAAGTTACGGAGCGTGGCGGTCAGTCCCATGGTGGCTCATAGGTAAAAGGGTGGGGCTGCCCGCTAAAGATCAAACGGGGGCAGCCGAGATGCGGGGCAGTATAAGCACGCCCTGGCCCGCTGTCACGCCACAGGGACGCGCGAAAAATCGCGCCGTTACAGGTGAGTGCAGGCTTACCGCAGACTGGAGGCGTTAGGCGAAGGCGACCCGGCTCGGGCGGTCGATCCAGGCGGCCACGGGGCTGACGTCCTGCCACACGTCGACCATCTCCCAGCAGGAGCGGTCAGCGTAGACCTGGCGCATCAGGCGCGCGGTATCGGCGTGGCTCGAGCAGCGACCGGTGAAGTGGGCGATGATCGGATGGCCGGCCAGGTACAGATCGCCGATGGCATCAAGCGCCTTGTGGCGGACGAATTCGTTGTCGTGACGCAGACCCTCGTCGTTCAGCACACGGTCGCCATCGACGACAATCGCGTTCGACAGGCTGCCGCCGCGGGCGAGGCCCGCTTCACGCAGCGCGGTGACGTCCGACAGCAGGCCGAAGGTGCGGGCGCGCGACAACTCGTCACGGAAGGTGTCGGGATCGACGATGAACGAGCAGGTTTGACGCCCAATCGCAGAAGCGTGGAAATCAATCTGGAAATCGACGCGCAGGCCGTTGTGCCAAGGCGACAGGGCAACCATCTTGCTGCCGTTGGTGTAGGCGTGCGGCTTAAGGATGCGCAGGGCGCGGCGCGGCGCGCTTTGTTCGACGACGCCGGCACATTCGATTAGGAAGATGAAAGGCTCGGCGCTGCCGTCCATGGCGGGGACTTCCGGGCCATTGAGTTCGACGATGACGTTGTCGATCTCCATGCCGTAGAAAGCCGACATCAGGTGCTCGACGGTGGCCACGCTGATGCCGTTGCCATCCGCCAGTACGGTGCACATGCGCGAGTCCGCGACATGGTCCCAGCTCGCCTTGATCATGGCGCCGCCGCCGATCAGGTCGACGCGTTTGAAAACGATACCGGTCCCCGGTGCGGCTGGGTGCAGCTTCATCGCAACGCGCACCCCGCTGTGCAACCCGACGCCCGTACATCCTATGGATGTCTTGAGCGTTTTTTGAAACACATGTCGGCGGGACTCTACGGGCGTGGAATTTCCTACTGCAGCGCCGAAGGCGCCGGGTGGGGTGGTTGCGTCAAAAGTCATTAGTCACCGATCTTTCTTTAGGCCTCGTCTTACGCATCAGCTCCCAAGCATAGCCAACGCCCAAGGCAAAGCCGTGGTTCGGTAGCAACCCCCGATCTCCGTATTCAACTCATATTTTTACAATTTGTTTCCCTTTGACAAGGAAAAAATTATTCAAACACAGTATTTTGCCGACTTCTGAAGGCTTTAGGATCATGGCTGGGCTACAATCCTAGGCTAGGATAAGGGCCCAAAAACCCGCCTTCGTTACAACTTTCGAGGGCTTTTTGACCCCGCCAGGGCGGCCCCTGGGGTTGTATTTCGGCCTTTTCCGCCGCTATTTGCATACACGCCCAACACGACAAAATCCGCGCACCGAGCGAAGGTTGTTGGTGCGGCGCAGCAGTCCTGTGGATAACTTTGGAATTTTACTGCAGCCTTTGGCTGTATCTCACTTGCTTTGCTAGCGGTGCTGGAAGGCCGCTTTGCGCTTCTCGATGAAGGCGGTCATGCCCTCCTTGCGGTCGGCGATGGCGAACGTCGAGTGGAACAGGCGGCGTTCGAAGTGCACGCCCTCCGCCAGGGTGGTCTCCAGGGCGCGGTTGACGGAATCCTTGGCCAGCATTGCCACCGGCAGGGACATCTCGGCGATCTTCTGTGCGGTCTTGATGGCGTCCTCAATTAACTCGCCGGCCGGAACCACGCGGCTAACGAGGCCGGAGCGCTCAGCTTCGGCGGCGTCCATCATGCGCGCCGTCAGCACCATCTCCATGGCCTTTGATTTGCCGACCAGGCGTGTGAGGCGCTGGGTGCCTCCGGCGCCGGGAATGGTGCCGAGCGTGATCTCCGGCTGGCCGAATTTGGCGGTGTCGGCGGCGATGATGAAGTCGCACATCATCGCGAGTTCGCAGCCCCCGCCCAGCGCAAACCCGGCCACCGCTGCGATCACCGGCTTGCGGCATTTGGTCACGCGCTCCCAGCCTTGGGTGACGAAGTCTTCGAGGTAGGCGTCCATATAATCCTTGCCGACCATTTCCTTGATGTCGGCGCCGGCCGCAAAAGCTTTCTCGCTGCCGGTCAGAACAATGCAGCGGATGTTCGCGTCGCCCTCGAAGGCATCGAGCGCCTGCCCAAGATCGCGCACCAGGCCGACGGAGAGGGCGTTCAGCGCCTTGGGGCGGTTGAGGGTGACAAGGCCAACGTTGCCTTGGGTTTCAACAAGGATGTTTTCATAGGTCATGGATGGATTCCTCTACGCGGGACACTGCTGCTCTGTACCACAAAAGCAAAAGGCCCGCCCCTTTCGGGACGGGCCTTCGGGAGCAAGTTACTGGCGTTTAGTTCGCTTGGCGGCGCAGGAACGCCGGGATCTCCAGTTCATCGTCGCTGTGCGACGTGACCGGGCGATCCTGCGGCATAGCCGTAATCGAACGTTCGACCTTGGCCTGAGGCTGCGGCGCCGCCGGAACCTCTTCCAGCTTCGGACGGGTGGCCAGGCTGCGGTAGCGGCCGAAGAGACCCAAGCGGCCCTGATCGGCTTTGGCGGGCGCGGCCGGAGCTGCCGGAGCGGCCTGTACGGGTTCTTCGGACACAGCGGCTTTGCTTTCCATGATCATCTCCAGTTTGGGTTGGATTTCAGTACGCGGCTCGATCGGAGCCTTCGGGATGAAGGTTTCGCGGGTCCCCAGCGAGGCGAAAGGCGAGACTGACACCGGCATACGCGCCGGAGCCGGCATCGGGGCTCTGGCCACGGCTTCTGCAACCGCAGCCGCCTGAGCGGCGAGCGGGGCCGGAGCAATGGGCGCCACCGGAACCATCGGAGCCAGCGGTGCGGGGGCTACCGGAGCCTGGATCGCGACTTCGGTTTCTTCCGCCTCGGGTTCCTCATCGATGTCCGCCCTAACAGCGGCGGCCATCTCCATCAGGGCTTTCTCTTCCGCTTCCAGGTCCATGGTGCCGGTCGCGGGCGCCAAAGTCGGACCGCCGAAGCTAAAGCCGCCGAAGGTCGGTTGTGCCGGGAGCACCGGAGCGGCTCCCATCACCACCGCGCGGGTCGCGGGCGCGACACGCGCTTCGGGAGCGCGGACTTCGGGAGCGGCAATACGCACTTCCGGCGCGCGTGCTTCAACACGCGGTTCGGGAGCACGTTCAGGCATCTTCTGTTCCAGCGGACGCCGGCCGGCCAGGCGCGTTTCGGTGCGCTGGGCGATTGGGCGAGGTTGCACGCCGGCTTCGGACTCGATGCCGGTGGCGACGACGGAGACACGGATCTTGCCTTCCATGCCTTCATCGAAACAGGCGCCGACGATGAAGTGAGCATCGACTTCGACCGCTTCACGGATGCGGTTCGCGGCCTCGTCGGCTTCGAACAGCGTCATGTCGCTGCCGCCGAGGATGTTGATGAGCACGCTCTTTGCACCCCGCATGGAGGTTTCTTCCAACAGCGGGTTGGCAATGGCGGCTTCAGCAGCGTCGAGCGCGCGGCGGTCGCCGGCCGCTTCGCCCGTGCCCATCATGGCGCGGCCCATCGAATGCATCACCGTACGCACGTCGGCGAAGTCGAGGTTGATGAGGCCCGGACGCAGCATCAGGTCGGTGATGCTACGTACACCGCCATGCAGCACGTCGTCGGCCATCTTGAAGGCGTCGGCGAAGGTGGTCTTCTCTGTGGCCACCCGGAACAGGTTCTGGTTCGGGATGACGATCAGAGTATCGACCACTGCGGCGAGTTCTTCGATCCCGGCTTCGGCCAGGCGCATGCGGTGCGAGCCTTCGAACTGGAACGGCTTGGTCACCACACCGACGGTGAGCACGCCCAGTTCACGGGCGACTTTCGCGATCACGGGAGCCGCACCGGTACCGGTGCCGCCGCCCATGCCGGCAGTGATGAAGACCATGTGCGTGCCTTCGAGTTCGCGGGCGATCAGTTCCATCGCCTCTTCGGCCGAGTGGCGGCCGACTTCGGGCCGGGCGCCTGCGCCCAAGCCTTGCGTGGTATCGCGGCCCAGTTGGATCCGCTTATCGGTACGCGAGGCGGCAAGCGCCTGCGCATCGGTATTGGCGACGATGAACTCCACGCCCTCCATATCGCTGAGGATCATGTTGTTGACGGCGTTGCCGCCGGCGCCGCCGACGCCGACCACGGTGATGCGCGGCTTGAGCTGCGCCTCAATGGTCGTCTTCGGTATGCTGATGTTGATGGTCATTTCTGTTCTCCAAGTTGTTCCAAGCTCGTTGCAACGTTCGCGAGTCGGTAGTTTTTGGTTCTGCGCAGAGGTTGTTGGGAGTCGACTTTCCTCAATCCTTTCTGTTTTTGCGAGCGGTCACACTCTCTCAAGACTCTAGAAGTTTTCGCGCAGCCAATGGCCGATCCGGCCGAAGCTGCGCTTATTTTTGGCGGCCATCATGGCCGCATGGTCAGGCTTCACGACGTGTTCGCGCAGGCCGTATCGCAGAAGGCCCACGCCGGTAGAAAAGGCCGGGCCGGACATCGAGTCCGGCAGGCCGCGGATCATGCGCGGACGTCCTAAGCGCACTTGTTTTTCGAGGATCAGTTCGGCGAGATCGCGCACGCCTTCGAGCTGGCTGGCGCCGCCGGTCAGCACGACGCGCCGGCCCGCCTGTTTGGAATAGCCGGAAAGTTCCAAGTGGCTGCGGACCATCTCAAAAGTTTCTTCCACGCGTGCCTGGATGATCTGCACCAGCATCGACTTGGGCACTTCGTTGGCGCTGTCCTCGTCCTCTTCGCCGACGAGGGGCACCTTCAGCAGTTCGCGCGCATCGCCCGGCGATTGCATGACGCTGCCGTAGACGGTTTTGAGGCGCTCGGCCTTGGCGATCGGGGTCGAAAGGCCCTTGGCGATATCGTTGGTGACGTGGTTGCCGCCGATGGGCAGGGTATCGACGTGCACCACCTGGTTATCCATGAACACGGCGAGCGACGTCGTGCCGCCGCCCATGTCGATGATGGTCACGCCCAAATCCTTCTCGTCGTCGACGAGACAGGCGAGACCCGAGGCATAGGGGCTGACTACACGGTCCTCGACGTCTAGGTCGCAGCGGTCGATGACCGAGACGAGGTTGCGCGACGGCCCGAGGGCCGCCGTCACGAGGTGGATGTTCACGCCAAGCTTGTCGCCGTACATGCCGCGCGGGTCGAGGATGCCGTTGCCGCCGTCGATGGAGTAGCCGGTCGGGATGCAATGGATCATCTCACGGTCGCCAGAGTCGAACTGCGCGCTGCCGTGATCGAGCACGCGGCGTACGTCGGTGTCGCGGATCTGGTGGCCCGAGACCGCCAACTCCACGTCGACACGCATCGACTGCGGTGCGCCGCAGGAAAGATTGAGGAACACCTTGTCGACGCGGCTGTTGCTCATCTGCTCGGCGGCTTCGAGGGCGGCACGGACCGAGGCTTCGGCCTCGTCGAGATTGATGACCTGGCCCCCGCGCATGCCCCGCGAACGGTGGTGGCCGAAGCCGGTGATGTGGAAGTCGTCGCCTTCACCCATGTGGGCGATGAAGCAAGCAACCTTTGTTGTGCCCACATCCAGGGCGGCAACGGTGCTGGTGCGCGGAATTGGTTTAGCCATCAGACGAAGCTCCTTGTCGAATACGTGACTTAGTCATGGTCTTCGTCCCTTTTAGATGTCTTGTTTCGGGCCGGTCTTTGCCGGCTTTTTCTGCGGCGCCGTT
>CANKHC010000099.1 GCA_947481595.1 Fidelibacterota bacterium | reverse complement strand
GAGCCCGGCCCCGGCAGCTTGGTGCCAAGCACGGTGGAAATGAAGCTCGCGGTCAAGGCGCCGTGCGCGACGCGGCCCTTGAACTGGGTGCTGGCGGCGTAGTCCTCGTCCAGGTGCACGGGGTTGGTGTCGCCCGAGACGCCCACGAACAGGACCAGGTCGGCGTCGGTGATCGTCTTGGCGAATGTCGCATGCATGCCCACCGCCATATCCTCGTACATAGTGAAGCCGGATTGGGCACTGGATTGAACAGGGAGGGCCATGCGATGATCTTTCCTGGGGTAGGGAGTAATCAGGTGGAGGCAATGGCGAAACAAACAGGTCGGCGGTACGGGGTCAAGAGTGCTCTGGCAGCCGTCGCGTTGATGGCTCTCGGCGCTTGCGCCAGCACCTGGGTCAATCCCAGCAAGTCGTCGGAAGAAGCCCGCGCCGACTACAAGACGTGCGCGAGCGAGGCCGAGGAAACGGCCCTGGCCCGCTCCTCGCAGCAGCGTGTCGACTACGGCCGCACCTCGCCGGTCCAGCCCGGCATGAGCCGCGGCGAAAACCCCATGCAGATGGTCGACCGCAAGGAGACCGAGGACACCTATACGCGCGATTTTGAAAGCTGCATGCGCTCGCGCGGCTACAGCCAGGACAAGAGCAGCTAGCCCATGGCCATTCGGCGGATCGACTCGCTCGGCTATCAGATCGGCCTGCTCGGACGCCTGTACGACCGGCGCCTGCAGGAAGAGCTGAAGGATTTTGGCGTCGCCCCGGGACAGTTCGCCCCGCTGGTGATGCTGTTCGAACAGGACGGCCTGACCCAGGCGGAGTTGTGCCGGCGCATCAACGTCGAGCAGCCGACCATGGCCAACACCCTCCAGCGCATGGAGCGCGACGGCCTGATCAAGCGCAAGGCCGATACAGCCGACAAACGCCGCATGCTGGTACACCTTACCCCGCGTGCGCGCGAGATGCAGGCCAAGGTGATGGAAAGTGCGCGCGCCGTCTCCAATCAGACCGTCAAAGGGCTCGCGGCCAGCGACCAGGACGACATGTTCCGCCTAGTGGCGCGCATGGTCGACAATCTCAAAGGGCGTTAGGCGCCAAATCCGAACTCGCGCTCGACCTTGCAGACGCGCGTGCGAAAGGCGCTGTACCAGGTGCCGCGTCCCTTGCCCTGGGCCACCTGGTGCTCGGCATTGCGCTTCCAAGCGGCGATGGCTTCAAGACTTTCCCAGTAGCTGACCGAGATGCCGATCTCGTTGCGGGCGGTTTCGCGGCCGAGATAGCCCGGCTGCTCGGCGGCGAGCTCGGCCATTTTCTGCGACATCGCCGCGTAACCCGCATCGTCGGCGTCGGTGCGCACGGATGTGAAGATCACGGCGTAGTAAGGCGGGGTGGGCGTGGCAGCGATGGCGGCAGAGTCAGACATGGGAATCCTTCCAGGCTTGCGGTGTCACCCTCATAGGTGTTTCGCATTGGAAGCGGTACACATGCTTGGGAATAGCTGCCCGGCCAAATCGCGTGCTTGTGGCTAAAATATTGATTTCCTGATATTTTTCGGCAAAATTCCGGCAACAGTTTATTGCGGACAATGCTGCCGCATGGAATATTATGACCCCTCAAAGGGTTGGACGTTTTTAGGATCGCCGCAGGGCTGACTGACGATGGTTGAAACGGAAGCCCTGTTCAGCGCGGTTCTCGATGCGACGGCGGATGCCGTCATGGTCACCGACCGCGCCGGCATGATCCGGCGCGTCAACCTGGCCTTCGGGAAACTGACCGGTTTTGAGCCCGCCGCCTTGATCGGCAAGGACGCGCGCGAGCTGTTCAGCGAGATCAACGACACCGAATTCCTGGGCGAGCTGTGGGACGAAGCCCTCACCCCCCGGAACTACCCGAAGGTGCGCTCGAAACACGCCGACGGCCGGGCCCAGGTGCATGCGCTAAGCATGACGTCGGTGAACGACCAAAACGGCCAGCCCAGCCAGTTCGTCGCCGTCATCTTATCGGACTCCTTCCAGACCGACGCCGGCGGCGGCCAAGCCCGGCAGATGGGCCACGACGC
This sequence comes from Fidelibacterota bacterium, assembly GCA_947481595.1. Classification (GTDB taxonomy): domain Bacteria; phylum Pseudomonadota; class Alphaproteobacteria; order Rhodospirillales; family Rhodospirillaceae; genus SHVO01. The sequence continues at coordinate 9,745 of CANKHC010000099.1, read as the reverse complement.
GCTCACCGGACTTCCCGACCGCAGCATCCTCGCCGACCGCGTCGGCCAGAACATCCTGAACGCCAAGCGCGCCAACAAGTCGATCGCGCTCCTCGTGATGGGCCTCGACCGCTTCACTTTAATCAACGACGCGCTGGGCTATGCGGCGGGCGACCAGATGCTCAAGGAAGTCGCCGAACGCCTGGCCAAGGTCATCCGCGTGTCGGATACCGCAGCACGCCTCGACGGCGACAAATTCGCGGTGATGACGCCCATCAGCGCCATCGACGACAGCGTCATCGTCGCCGAGAAAGTGCTGAACGCCATGAAGAAGCCCTTCCACTTGAAGGGCGAGGAAGTCTTCATCACCTTCTCCATCGGCATCAGCATCTATCCCACCGACGGCCTGGATTTCGACGACCTGCTCAAGGACAGCTTGAGCGCCATGCAGTATGCCAAGCACGACGGCGGCAGCCAGTACCGCTTCTTCGCCTCCGACATGAACGCCAAGGCCAAAAACCGCCTGGCACTCGAAAAGCGCATGCGCGCCGCCCTGGCGAACGAAGAGTTTGTGCTGTTTTATCAGCCCAAGGTGGAGCCCAAGACCAACCGCGTGCGCGGCGCCGAAGCGCTGATCCGCTGGATCGATCCGGTGCACGGCATGATCAGCCCCGGCGAGTTCATTCCGGTCGCCGAAGAAACCGGCTTGATCGTCGACATCGGCACCTGGGTGATGCGCAAGGCGTGTTTTCAGGTGAAGGCCTGGCAGGATGCTGGTTATGCGCCGATCAAGATGTCGGTGAACGTCTCCTCGATGCAGTTCAAGGCCAAGGACCTGCTCGACAAGGTGAAGCTGGCCCTTAGCGACTCAAAGCTCGACGCCAAGTGGCTGGAGCTCGAGATTACCGAGAGCATGTTGATGAACGACGTCGAGAGCGCCATCGCGCGCATGCAGGCGGTGCGCGACTTAGGCTGCGGATTGTCGATCGACGATTTTGGGACGGGCTATTCGAGCTTGAGCTATCTCGGCCGGTTCCCGATCACCACGCTGAAGATCGACCGCGCCTTCGTGAAGGACGTTCAGGAGAACCCCAACACTGCCGAAATCGCCCGCGCGATCATCGGGCTTTCGCGCGGCCTCAATCTGGAGGTCGTCGCCGAAGGGGCCGAGCTGCAGGAACACATCGACTTCCTGAAGGACAACGGCTGCGACAGTATTCAGGGGTTCTTCTATTCGAAGCCGCTGGACGCCAAGGCCTTCGAAGCCAAACTGACGCGGCCTTAGAGCAGGATTTTGATGAGGTTGAATCTCCCCCTCACCGCCTCGCTCCGCTCGGCACCCTCTCCCCGCCGGGGAGAGGGTTGGGGTGAGGGGCTTCTGCTTCGATTAAAACCAATCAACGTCTAGAGCAGCGCGTCAGCTCGCCGCCGTCTGCAAATCCTCGCCGCCCTTCGGGCGCGGTGCCGATTTCCATCCGCCCGACAACTGGAACTCGATCACTTCGGCGATATTGGTGGCGTGGTCGCCGATGCGTTCCAGGTTCTTGGTGATGAACAGGATGTGCGTCGAGCACTCGAGCTCCTGTTCCTTGCGGCCGGCCTTGATCATGTCCTGAGACATACGCGAGATCGCCTGGCGCATGACGCGCGCCACCAGATCGTCGATCTCCTGGTCGTGCATCCACACCGCTTCGGCTTTTTGCGCATCCCTTGTCGCAAAGGAATTCATCACCTCACGAACGCTGGCGTGGGCGGCGGTGCCGAGCGGCGCCATGTCTTGCGGCAACGAGATGCCGGGTTGGCGCCCGAGGATGATGCTGCGCTTGGCAATGTTCTTGGCGTAGTCGCCGATGCGTTCCAAGGAGCCCGCGATCTTGACGTTGCCGAAGACGTAGCGCAGGTCGTTGGCCATGGGCTGGCGCCGCGCGATAATCGACAAGGCGCTGGCTTCGATGCCGCGTTCGCATTCGTCGAGTTCGCTGTCGCGCGCGATGATGCGCTCGGCGGTTTCGACGTCGCGCTTGATGAGGGCCTCCATCGCGCCCTGGAGCTGGGACTCCGCCAGACCGCCCATTTCCAGGATGCGGCGCTCGAGCTGCGCCAAGTCGTTGTCGAAGGAGGATACCGTGTGTTGAGTCATCGAAAGGGTTCCGCTGGATAAGGCCGCAAGGGTAGCACAGCCGCTGCATGCCAAATACGCTGGTGGGTCGGCGCGGCCCCGTGAATTATTTGTGAAGGGCTTCTGGCCCGCTAGAACAATTTGCGCGCTTTACCGCCGGGTGGCCGCGGTGGGGCTTGCGGATCGGGCCGCGGAGACTGCCCAGAGGACGGCAGAGGCGGCATGGGTTGGGGGCGCACTGGCGTGTCCAGCGGCAGGTCGAAATCGTCGAGTTTGGCGCTGGGTTTTTTGCGCCGGCGGACCATGCGGCCGGCCGCCAGCGTGGTCGCGAGCACGACCACCAACGGCACAACCAAGGCCAGTGGATCGGGGCCGAAACCCCTATTCACCAGCAAATAGCTGAGCACAAACAGACCGGCAGCGATGGCGGCAAGCTTCATGAGCCCATTCTATCATCCCGGCGGGGTCCCGCTCTACCATGGGGGGCCCTGGATTCTTAGGGCCTGAAGGGGTATGTGAACCCCACATTGGGCCGAGTTTGCAATGACCTACGCCGTCAAAGAGATCTTCTATTCGCTGCAGGGCGAAGGTGCGCACGCCGGGACGCCGGCGGTGTTTTGCCGCTTCGCCGGCTGCAATCTGTGGAGCGGGCTGGAGCGTGACCGCGCGGCTGCCGTCTGCCAGTTCTGCGATACCGATTTCGTCGGCACCGACGGCGCCGGCGGGGGCAAGTTCACGGACGCCGATGCCTTAGCCAACGCCGTCAGCGCGTGTTGGAAAGGCAATGGCGGCGCGCAGCGTTTTGTCGTCTGTACGGGCGGAGAACCGTTGTTACAGCTCGATGCCGCCCTGATCGCGGCCCTGCACGCCCGCGACTTCAAGGTCGCGGTCGAGACCAACGGCACGCTCAAAGCACCAGACGGCCTCGACTGGATCTGCGTCAGCCCCAAGGCCGATGCCGAACTGGTGCAGACCACCGGCGACGAACTCAAGCTGATCTACCCACAAGACCGCGCGGCGCCAACGCGCTTTGAGGGCCTCGGCTTCGATCACTGGTTCCTGCAGCCCATGGACGGCCCGGCGCGCGCAGCGAACAGCAGGGCTGCCGTCGACTACTGCCTCGCCCATCCCAAGTGGCGCCTGTCGCTGCAGACCCACAAGTATCTGGGAATCCCCTGAGCCATGAGCAGCGGGCGTTTTCACATCGTCAAAGAATTCGGCTTTGAGGCCGCGCATTCTTTCGGGCACAAGCCGGCAGGCCACGAGAACACGCGGATCCATGGGCATTCCTTCAAGGTCGAAGTGGCGCTCTCGGGCGAACCCGCGCCTGATACCGGCTGCGTGGTGGATTTTGAACTCGTCAGCCGTGCGATCGATGACGTGCGTGCCAAGCTCGACCACCATTTCCTCAACGACGTCCCGGGCCTCGGCACGCCGTCGCTCGAGAACCTGGCACGCTGGATCGCCGGCGAACTCGGCCCGCGCTTTCGCGAACTCGCAAGCGTGACGGTCCGCCGCCCGACGCTGGGCGAGTCCTGCCGTTACGACGTCCCATGAGTGCCGAGACGTGCGTCGTGCTGCATTCCGGCGGGCTCGATTCCACCGTCTGCCTGCTGCTCGCGCGCAAACACGGCCGCACGCCGCGTAGTGTCGGCATCAGCTATGGCCAGCGCCACGACGTCGAGCTGGAATTTGCGGCGCGTCAGTGCCGCGACTTTGGCATCGACCGTCATGTGATCGAGGTCGGCTGGCAGAAGCCCGAGATTTACATTCCGCGCGACCGGACCGTCACTGAGATGAAAGCCGGCATCGCGCCGACGTTCTTACCGGGACGCAACGCGGTGTTCTTGGCACTCGCCTGCGCCGAAGCCGCCGGCATCGGCGCATCCGAGGTGTGGATCGGCGTCAACGCGGTGGACTATTCGGGATATCCCGATTGCCGGGAGTCGTTCCTGCAATCTTTCCGCGCCATGTGGGCCGAAGCCGTGCCCAATCCGCCGCGCGTCGTCGCACCCCTCGTCACCTTGACCAAGCCGGAGATCGCAGCCCTCGCCGCCGATCTCGGGCTCAAGAAGGGCGATACCTGGAGCTGTTACGCGCCCGATCTCAGCAGCGGCGCGGCCCAGCCTTGCGGGCATTGCGACGCCTGCCTGCTCCATAATCATGCCTGGGCTGAGTCCGGCAAGGTCGCGACCCTGCCCGCTCCTGCCCTCCCATTGGCCCTCTAATATCCTGAGATTCCTACACTTCTGGTTGCCTCACGCAGCGAAAAGCCGCGTTTGCAGGCGATTTCACAACCCATAAGTGTGAAAAGAACGGTTCAACAAGCGTTGATTCAATTCTTTCAAACCCATATTCTCGATATTGGTTACGAGCCAAAACAAGCTGCGGTACACGCAGCGGCTTAATATCCGTCGAGACCGGGGGCATTAAAGACGGTGCGCGCCGATATCTCAAAGATCCTGGCTGACATCGACACTTTGGACAGCGAGCGCGCGTTCAAGGCGAAGTTCGAGTCTGTCTGGTCGTCTCTCGGCTTCGATACCTACACCTATTTCAGCGCCGCCACCGACGAGATGGAAACCGGCAAGGTCAAGGACTACGCCGACAACGTCATCTATATGTCCAACCTGCCCCAGCTCTGGGTGCAGCATTACGTTGAGGAAGGCTACGTCGACACCGATCCCGTGGCGCGCGAATGTTTGGCCTCGCGCTTGCCGATCCGCTGGACCGAGGCGTACCGCTCCAACGGCCACAGCGAGCAAGGCTTGCGCATGCTCGACGACGCTTGGGAAAACGGTATCCGCCGCGGCCTCACCATCCCGGTCCGCGCGGCGAGCTTGGCATTTTCAGCCTCAACTCACAGCTGGGCGACAAAGACTTCGGACGCCTGACCGAGACCACACAGTACGAAGCCCAAGTCCTCGCCTATCACTTCCACGACGCCGTCCGCCGCACGTTCAAGCGGCGCAACGACTTCGTGCCTCCGCCGATCCCGCTCACCGACCGCGAGGTCGAGATCCTGCGTTGGACGGCGGCGGGCAAGACCGCCTGGGAGATCGGCGGCATCCTCAACATCTCCGAGCGCACCGTGAACTTCCACGTTCAAAACGTGATGGAGAAGTTCGGCGTGCACAACAAGACCCATGCGGCGGCCAAAGCCATGGGCATGGGCCTGTTCGCGCTTTAACGCGAACCAATCAAAAGCCTTCTCGCGCCCTAATTTTTCTCGGCGCTGCATCTTCCCCTAGACCTTGATCGGCTTGATCGAAGAAGAGCCCCCTCACCCCAACCCTCTCCCCGCTGGGGAGAGGGTGCCGAGCGGAGCGAGGCGGTGAGGGGGAGATTCAAATCTCGCCTTAGTGCCTGAGGCGCAGCTTTGCGCGCGCCCAGATGTCGTCGTCGGGGCGCAACGTGATGAGATTGCCGAACACCGGATCGCGGTCGGAGGTGACCTCGACGTCGAAGCGGCGGAAGATCATCGCCAGCACGAAGGTCATTTCCATCATCGCAAAACCCCCGCCGATGCACACGCGCGGTCCCGCACCGAAGGGGAAGTAGGCGAATTTAGGCCGTCCCGCGGTCTGGTCGGGCAGGAAGCGGTCGGGGTCGAATTTTTCCGGGTCGTCCCAGACCTCGGGATGGGTGTGGATCAGATACTGCGAGATGAACACCGTGGTGCCCGCCTTGATCGGCTGGCCGGCGATGTTGTCGTCGTTGATCGCCACGCGCGCGAACCACCAGATCGACGGGCGCAGGCGCGCGACTTCCTGAATGATGCGTTTGGTAAAGTCGAGGGGCTTGAGGTCGCCGGCTTCCGGCATGCGTCCCGCGAGGTGCGTGTCCACTTCATCGCGCATGCGCTCTAACAGCTCCTTTTGCTGCGAAAGCATCAAGAGCGCCCAGGCCACCATGGTGGCGGTGGTGTCATGGCCGGCCAGCATCAGGGTCATGACTTCGTCGCGCAACTGCTGATCGTCCATGACTTCGTTGGTATCGGCGTCGCGCGCATCCATCAGGATCGACAAGAGGTCGTTGGACGGACGCGGGTTGGCGCGGCGTTCCGCGATGATGCGTGAGACCACGCCTTGCAGGAACTCGACCGCTTCGTTGAATTTGCGGTTACGCCGCGTCGGCAGGCGCTCCGTAATCCCCGTTAGATTCCACACGCGCTCGGCGCAGACCTGATGCGACAGGTGCATCGCCTCGCCGAAGCCGGCGGCATCGGCACCGAGTCCGGTGTCGAACATGGTCTGCAGCGCGATCTCTAAGGTGAGGATCGAGACGTCTTCGGAGAGGTTGAACGGCGTGCCGCTGGCGACACGTTCCTCCCAGCCTTTGAGGTGCGTGGCGATGGTGTCGGCCATCTTGCCGGCCAGCGCATCGACGCGCTCCTTCAGGAACGATGGTTGCATGAGTTTACGTTGGCGCGTCCACAGCTCGCCCTCGCTCATGAACAGGCCGTCGCCCAACACCGGGCGCAGCTTGCCCAACATCGGCGTCTTGCGATAGTTGCGGTGATTCTTCTGCAACACATGCTCGACGTGGGCGGGGTGGTTGAGGAGGTATGCTGTGCTCATGAGGATTCTCAATGGGACAATGTCGCCATAAGTGGCGGCATCCTTCAGGAAATTCAGCGTGTCGTCGCGCAGCATCGGGAGGACGCCCCAGATCGGGCGCCCCTTGGGTCCGCTCTTGGCAATCTTTGCCGGAGGTTCTTCGTCCGGGACAGCCGTCCCGAATGAACCCGGAAGAACCTTGGACTCAGCCATTTAGAAACGATGCTCCCTCACACGAGGACAAACCAGCGTTGCCCCAGTGTCCTCTCCGATGTCGAACTGCTCTTAGGCGGCGACCTTGAACCGCTCGGCCTTCTTGAACGTTTCCGCGGGCTTCAGCGTCCCCAGGTCCAACGGCTCGCGTCCGCCCATGCGCATGCGGCGCACGTTGAGCTCGGAGACGTCGGCAAAACCGGAAATCGCCCTGGTCACGCCGATCTGCAGCGGCGGTCCGAAGCGCTGGGTCAACAGGCCGGAGCGCTTCAAGATGCGCTCGAAACGCACGTCGGCGACGGCGACGATGCGCGAGATGTTGCGCCGCGCCGCGAAGGCGAAAAGCTGATCGAGGAGAAGATTGGTGATGGTGTTGATCGTCCCCAGAGATTCGTTCTGCGCCACACGTTTGGAAACCGCGAAACGGCTGATCTCCCAGATGTCCTCGCCAACAGGCGCCGGCAAGCCGTGCAGCAACTCGGGGAACACGTCTTTCAGCATGTAGGGGCCGGTGGTCGGCAGCAGCCGCCACGAGCCCAAAACTTCGCCCGCGTTCTCGCAGACGATGTAGACCGGATCGAGGTCGTCGAACATGTCGCGCTCGCGCCCGGCGGTCGAGCCGACTTCCCAATCCAGGCGCTCTTTGAAGACCTCGTGGCGAAGGCGGAACATGCCGTCGAGCTTCTGCGATGCTTCGGCATCCGCCTCCGGCATTTCGATGATCGATGCCCGCATGGATCTGAACCCCCGGAACGATTGTTTCGGGTCAAGATCACCACACGGTTAAGGGCCTTGAGACCTGTCAGAATTGACAGGTCCGAGCCCTAATAAAGAGGTGCACTCTCAGGCCGTAGGGGTTAGCTGCAGTACCGCTACATTCCATAAAAATGCAGCCTTTACAATGGGTTGTCAGGTCCGCCGCAGCGCGGGCCCGGCGGTGGAAATACCGGAACGACAAGCGGTTTTCGGACCTGTCAGGACCGTCAGCCGGCCAAAACAAGCCCGCCAAGGGTGTTGTCCGGATATGGAACTTGGAGCTTTAACATGACGCACTACGTACGCCCGCTGTCCCTGGCGTGGGCAGGCCACAAAACATCTTCCACGGCGATTCCGCAGCGCCCCGCTTACGGGAACGCGATCTCCTTGGGGATCGTCCTGCGCTTCCTTACGCAACGCCGGCCGAAGGCGACGCTCTTGCCGTTTCCGCGCAAGAGCGGGCTGTTGCCGCCAGCCGCATAACCGGCGGACCCCATGCAAGACCGTCCGCCGCAGAATGCCAAAGACGCGCCTCGCCATCCCCCCCGACAAAGTGTGAGCATTGCCACCTTTCGTTTTGGGAGTAGGGCGCGCTTTGAGGTGATCCGCTTGCCGCGGGGCTTTGGCCCTGGCAGTCCGCCGTGGCTGCGCCTGCGCGCGACGGCCGGTGTCGCCGCGGTCGTGCTCGGCTTGGCCGACGGGCGCAGCACCAACAGCAATTCTCCGCACGTTACGGCGCGGCGCTCGCACACGGACGAGTCATGACCCACACGGCGGAGGTCTCGCCCGTCGGTCCGATTGGCGGTCCGATTGGCACTCAGATCCGAGGCGCGCTCAGCAGCCGCACCGATCAGGCCTTGTCGGCGCTGGCGTCGCGTACGGCGCATTCGTGGATGATGGCGCTCGACCGTTCGAAAGTTCTGCCGGAAGTCGGCATCAGTCACGCCGCCCCCTTAGACGCGCTTTCGCTCAAGCTGTTCGTCAAAGCCGGGGCCGGCGCCCATGTCACCGACATGGACGGCACGCGCTTTCTCGACCTCTGCCTTGGCAGCGGCGCGCAAGTCCTGGGCCACGCCCATCCGGTGGTGCAAGAGGCCATCGTCGGCCAATGCGCGCGCGGCTGGCATTTCGATTTTCCCGGCGACGGACAGCTGGAACTGGCCCGCCTCATCCAATCGGCAGGGGCCGCCAACGAGCGCGTGGCGCTGTGCGGTTCGGGCCGTTCGGCGGCGGCGACGGCGGCGGCCCTCGCCCGCGCGTTCACCGGCAAGGCGGGTATCGCGGCGTTCACCGGAGCGTTCCAGCGCAAGGGCGAAAGTGCGCAGGCGGTATTGCCTTATGGCCACCCCGCGGCACTCGATCAGATCCGCAAGCGCGCCCACGATCTCGCCGCGGTGATGGTGGAGCCGGTGCGCACGACCGATCCCAGCTTGGAGCGCGCCCTGTGGCTGCAGGAGCTCGTCATCACCTGCCGTGAATCCGGTGTGCTGTTGATCTTCGACGAGCGCCAGACCGGTTTCCGCCTGTCCTACGGCGGCGCGCAGGAAGCATTCGGCTTGATGCCCGACCTCGCGGTCTACGGCAAGGTGGTCGGCGGCGGCTTGCCGTCCGGTGCCGTCGCCGGGCGCGCCGACGTCATGGCCATGCTCAATGATCCGAAAGCGCCCGAGAACCCGGCGGCGGCGCGCCTAGGCATCAGTTCGCTCAGCGTGACGGCGGGCATCGCGGCGCTGGGTTATCTCCATGCCAACCGCGCTGGCCTTTTTCCCGCGCTCAATGATGCGGGCCGGCGTCTCGCCGACCGGTTCAACGCGTTTGCGCGCGGGGAGCGCCTGCCGGCCGAAATGCGCTGCGCCGGCTCGATGTTCCGCATCAGCTTTGGAGCGACCTTAGGCGGCACGCAGGCCGGTGAACCGGCGGCGTCCTTTCGTACGGCCGAGGCCGCATACGGCGTGCTTGTGCTTTCACGCGGCGTGATGACCCTGCCCGGGCACCGCGGCTTCGTCTCGACCGCTCACACGGGCGAGGATATGGAAAACGCGCATGCGGCGCTGACGCAGTCGCTCATCGACCTGCGCGACGACGGGCTGTTCGGGCAAGCTTAGGGTTTATTGCCGTG
>CANKHC010000098.1 GCA_947481595.1 Fidelibacterota bacterium | reverse complement strand
CCCCATGAGGATTCCGGCAAGGCTTTGCGCATCGTCCAAAGCCAGGTGGACCGGCTTGAACGCGAGATCGACGCCATGAATGCGACCCTGGCCCCGCTCAATTCCTTCGTCCTTCCGGGCGGAGCGTCAGCCGCGGCTTATCTTCATCTCGCGCGCACCATCGTGCGCCGCGCCGAACGCGACATCACCGATCTGGCCTCGCGCGAGGTCATCAACCCCTTAGCACTGACCTATGCCAATCGCCTCTCCGATCATCTGTTTGTGCTCGCGCGGTTTGTGAATGCGCGCGAAGGCGGCGATGTGCTCTGGACTCCGGGGGCAACGCGCACCTAAGTGCTTGTATATGTTGCGCTGCAACATAAAATCGTTGACTCATTCCGCCGCGAGGACTATCGGTTTGGCCCCGTTTTCAGATAAACCTTGAGATTACTAAATGGGGCCCGGCGCTTAGGCATAGCACTTAGGCAATCCGGGGGGATCGGGTCGGGCTCAGCCCCCGGCCGGGAATCACAACACACAAGGTTGGTCGCATGAAGCTTCTCGTCGCCGTCAAGCGCGTGGTCGACTACAACGTCAAGGTCCGGGTCAAAGCGGACAAGACCGGCGTCGAACTCGCCAACGTCAAGCTGTCCATGAACCCCGTCGACGAAATCGCCGTTGAAGAGGCCGTGCGCATGAAAGAGGCCGGCAAGGCCACCGAGATCGTCGCCGTCAGCATCGGCCCGGCCGGTGCTCAGGAAACGCTGCGCACCGCGCTCGCCATGGGCGCCGACCGCGGCATCCTGGTGCAGACCGACGCCGAGATCCAGCCCTTGGCCGTCGCGAAAATTCTCAAGGCCCTGGTCGCCAAGGAAAATCCCAACCTCGTCATCCTGGGCAAACAGGCCATCGATGATGACTCCAACCAGACCGGCCAGATGCTGGCAGCCCTTCTCGGTTGGCCCCAGGGCACGTTTGCCTCCAAGGTGGCAGCCGAAGGTGACAAGGTCGTGGTCACGCGCGAAGTCGACGGCGGGCTTGAAACGGTGAGCCTGAAACTTCCCGCCATCGTCACCACTGATTTGCGCCTCAACGAGCCGCGCTACGCTTCGCTGCCCAACATCATGAAGGCGAAGAAGAAGCCCATCGAGACCATCGCCCCCGACAGCCTGGGCGTCGACGTGGCCCCGCGCCTGACCACCCTGAAAGTCGAAGAGCCCGCCAAACGCCAAGGCGGCGCCAAAGTCGCCGACGTCGCGGCCCTGGTCGACAAACTGCGCAATGAAGCAAAGGTGATCGCATGACCTCGCTCGTCCTTGCCGAACACGACAACGCGAGCCTCAAGGCCGCGACCTTGACCACCGTCACCGCCGCGCAAAAGATGGGCGGCGATATCCACATTCTGGTCGCCGGCAAAGGCTGCGGTGCCGTCGCTGCCGCCGCCGCGAAGATCGCGGGTGTGGCGAAGGTGCGCGTCGCCGACGCCGATCAATATGCCCAAGGCCTCGCCGAACCACTGGCGGCACTGATCGTTTCACTCGCCGGCGACTACTCGCACCTGCTCGCTCCGGCCACGACCACCGGCAAGAACGTGATGCCGCGTGTCGCCGCCCTGCTCGACGTCGCTCAGGTCTCCGATATCTCGGCCGTGGTTTCGGCGGACACCTTCGTGCGCCCGATCTACGCCGGCAACGCGCTGGCCACCGTCCAGAGCAAGGACGCCAAGAAGGTCATCACCGTGCGCGGCTCGACCTTCGATAAAGCCAAAGCCGACGGCGGTTCCGCTGCTGTTGAAAACGTCGCCGCTGCTGCCGATCCGGGCCTGTCCTCCTTCGTCGGCGCCGAGCTTTCGAAATCCGAACGCCCTGAACTCACCTCGGCGCGCATCGTCGTCTCCGGCGGGCGCGGCATGGGCTCGGGCGAGAACTTCAAGATCATCGAGGCGCTGGCAGACAAGCTTGGCGCGGGCGTCGGTGCGAGCCGCGCCGCCGTCGACGCGGGCTTCGTGCCCAACGACTATCAGGTCGGCCAGACCGGCAAGATCATCGCGCCGGAACTCTATATCGCCGTGGGTATTTCGGGGGCCATCCAGCACTTGGCCGGCATGAAGGACTCCAAGGTCATCGTCGCCATCAACAAAGATCCGGAAGCGCCGATCTTCCAGGTGGCCGACTACGGCCTGGTCGGCGACCTTTTCACGGTCGTGCCGGAACTCACCAAGGCGCTTTAAGTTTGTTAAAGGAATGCTGCGCATTCGCGGCGTTCCTTTTTTCTTTTCGAATTGGATACCGTACCCATGAGTGACGCGCGCGCAGCCAAGACCCCCATCACCATTGCTAAGGTCGGCATTATCGGGGCGGGGCAGATGGGCACGGGCATCGCCCATGTCTGCGCGCTGGCGGGCTACGACGTCGTGATCTTCGACATCAACGAAGAACAGCTAAAAAAGTGCGTCGCCAATATCGAGAGGAACATCGCCCGCCAGGTCAATAAAGGTTTCGTCGCCGAAGGCGATAAGCAGGCGGCGATGACGCGCATCAAGACCGGCAGCCAATTGCCGATCCTCGGCGACCGCGACGTGGTGATCGAAGCCGCCACTGAACACGAGGAAACCAAAAAGAAGATTTTCAAGGAGCTGACGCCGCACCTCAGCGCCCAGGCGCTGCTGTGCTCCAACACTTCGTCGATCTCGATCACGCGCCTGGCCGCCGTCACGGACCGCCCCGAGCGCTTCATGGGCATGCACTTCATGAACCCGGTGCCGGTGATGAAGCTGGTCGAGCTGATCCGCGGCATCGCCACCCACGACACCACCTTCTCGGCCGTGCGCACTTTCGCCGAAAGGTTAGGCAAGAACACGGTGACGTCCGAGGACTTCCCGGCTTTCATCGTCAACCGCATCCTGATGCCGATGATCAACGAGGCGATCTACACGCTGTATGAAGGTGTGGGCAACGTCGCGGCCATCGACATGGGCATGAAGCTCGGCGTCAATCATCCGATGGGGCCGCTGGAGCTCGCCGACTTTATCGGGCTCGATACCTGCCTCGCCATCATGTCGACGCTGTTCGAAGGTTTGGCCGACACCAAGTACCGGCCTTGTCCGCTGCTGGTGAAATACGTCGAGGCCGGCTGGCTGGGACGCAAGACCGGCAAGGGCTTCTACGACTATAGCGGCCCCGAGCCCGTTCCAACGCGGTAAGGGAGTGCGCGTGTCGCTCGCAGGCACCACCGACACGGCACCTTCCTCCACACCGCTGCTCAGTGCCATCGCCGCGCGTGCTTCGTATACTTACGCGCTGCTCACTGTTCTTTGTGCGCTCTTGTTCCTGCCTGGCCTTGCGTCGATCCCGCCCACCGACCGCGACGAAGCCCGCTTCATGCAGGCGACGAAGCAAATGCTGGAAACCGGCGACTGGGTGCATATCCGCTTCCAGGACGAGCCGCGCAACAAAAAGCCCGTCGGAATCTATTGGCTGCAGGCTGTTGCCGTGCGCCTGTTCGGCCAGGACCTCACCACGCCGTGGCCCTACCGTTTGCCGTCAGCGTTCGCCGCATGGATCGCCGTGCTCGCGGTGGCGCGCTGCGGCCGGCGTTTGATTTCGCCCGAAGCGGGGCTGATCGCCGGCGCCACCCTTGCGACGACTTTCATGGTGGTTGTGGAATCCCATATCGCCAAGACCGATGCGGCCCTGCTCGCGTGTGTCACGGTCGCCATGACCCTGCTGGCGGAGCTTTACATCCGGGGCAAGTCCACCGTCGTATCGCTGGGGTTCTGGGCGGCGATCGGCGTCGGCATTCTCATCAAGGGACCGCTGATCATTTTCGTGGTGGGCGCCACCATCGCGACGCTCGCCTTCGCCCACCGCGACCGCGCCTGGATGAAGGATCTGAATCCGCTCACAGGCATTCCCCTCGTGCTCGTCATCGTGCTGCCGTGGCTGATCGCTGTCTCCGGCGACAGCGCGCAAGGCAACTTTGTCGCCGACTCCATCAGCCAAGACCTCTTGCCCAAACTCATCGGCGGCCAGGAAAGCCACGGCGCGCCGCCCGGCACTTACCTCGCCGCCACCCTCCTCACCGCCTGGCCGTGGTCAGTGCTCGCACCCTTCGTACTGGTGCTGGCGTGGCGTCATCGGCGCATCACCATTGTGCGCTTTGCGCTCGCCTGGCTGATCCCCGCCTGGATCGTCTTCGAGCTCGTGCCCACCAAACTGCCGCACTACACCTTGCCGCTGTATCCGGCGCTGGCCCTGCTCACCGCCTGGGCGCTGACGGCAACGCAAGAAGCGCGCGATTTCCCACGCTGGGTCGGACGCGGCGTGGGCCTCACGTGGCGCATCATTTTCGCCTGCGTCGCCGTGGCGTTGGCCGTAGGGATTAGCTTGGCTTTGCGCCGTTTCGGCGATAGCTCCGGCCTCGCCGCGTTCGCCGGTGCGACGGCGCTGGTGCTCGCTGGTCTATTGGTGCTGCCGGGCTTTGCACGAACGACCGCCACCTCTGCCGCCGCAGGGCTCGCGGCCGTGGGTCTGTTTTTCAGCCTAGCACTCACGACTCTCGTACTCCCGCACCTCAACATGCTGGCCATCGCCCCGCGTCTCAAGTCCGTCATCGCCACGCCGGGGGCCGAGGTCGCCATCGCGGGCTTCCACGAGCCTTCGGGTGTCTTCCTGCTCGGTACACGCACCGTGCTCACCGACGCCGCCGGTGCCACCGCCTTCATGCTCTCGGCTTCAGATCGATATGCAGTGGTGCCGGAAGAAACCCTCGAAACCGTGCGCGGCGCGGTGACGGCCGCGGGGCGCAGCCTGGCCGAGGCCGGCGAAGTCGTGGGTTTCAATTATTCGCGCGGGCGCTGGGAGCGGCTGAGCGTCGTCAGGGTGAACCCATGAGTGAGTCGGCCAAGATCAACCGCCATTTGCTGGTGTGGGGATTGGCCACCATCCCCTTTGTCGCAGCGCTGATGACCTGGGTCGATGTGCCGCTGGCGCTGTATTTCAACAGTTACCGCGAGACGTGGTGGGCCGACATGTTCGACTTCATCACCAACTTCGCCAGCGGCCTGATCTGGTATCCGCTCGCGGTGCTGGGCATCGTCTTCGCCTGGCTGCGCCACAAAAAGCGCGTGCCCCATCCAACGCGGTTTCTTCAGGAACTGCGCGCCTGGCTATTCATGATCGCGGTCATGGCGAGTTCGGGGACCTTCGTGAATGCGGTGAAGCTCGCGGTGGGGCGCGAGCGGCCGCGCCTGCTCTTTCGCGACGGCACCACGGGCTTTCATCCGTTTGCCTTAAATATCGACGACTGCGGCTTTCCGTCCGGCCATACACAATCGATCTGGACGGCGATGCTGTGCCTCGCGCTGCTCTTTCCGCGCTTGCGTATTCTGTTTTTCACGGCCGCAGTTTTTGTCAGCGCCAGCCGCATCGTCATCGGCGCGCATTACGCCGCCGACGTGGCGGCGAGCCTCTACGTCGCGTTCTTCGCGGTGCTGGTATGGAAGCGCTGGTTCGAGAAGGACGGGATCAGCGTTCGGCTGGCTTAGCTCTTGGCCATTAGATCGCGGAGAATTTTCTCCATCTCCGGCGCATTCCAGTCGAGCTCGCCTTCGACGCGCGCGACTTCGTTGCCCTGCTTGTCGATGATCAGCGTGGTCGGAAGGCCGTTGAGCTTGGCGTCGCGCATGAACTTGCCGGGGGCTTCGATATAAATCGGCAACTTCCAGGCGTGTTTTTCGGCGAAGGGACGGGCACTCTTCATGCCATCACGATCCTGTGAGATCGCCAGGACCTGGAAGCCGTCGCCGCCCATTTTGGCCTGCAAGAGGTCCAACGTCGGCATTTCCTTTACGCACGGCGCGCACCAGGTCGCCCAGAAATTGACCACCAGAACCTTGCCGGAGAAGGCAGCCAGCGTGGTGTCGGCGTCCGCCGGATCCTTGAAGACGGTGGCGGGGGCTGCGACCGGCTGGTCGTTCATCAGAACCAGTGACATGTCGAAGGGCTTGGCTACAGCCGCGGCGGCCTTGGGCTCGGCGGGCTTTTCCGCCGCATTTTCAGCCTGTTGCGGGGCGGGCGCGTCGCCGGGACGGCTTGCCACGTAGGCGCCCACAATGATAATCAGCGCGGCGACGGCGCCGATCAGTCCGATGGACTTGCTGCTGCTGGCTTTGCGCGGTTCGTTTTCCATCTCGTCTCCTCGCACGGGGTTCGCTCGTAAGCGCCGTGATACACTATGAATTCCTGGGCTGACGTGCCCAGCAGAAGGTTAGCACATGACCAGTAAAATTTGGGGAGGAAGGTTTCAAGCCGGCCCCTCCGCCATCATGGAGGAGATTAACGTCTCCGTCGGCTTTGACCAGCGCCTGGCCAAGCAGGATCTGCTCGGCAGCCGCGCGCATTGCTCCATGCTTGTCGCCCAGGGTGTGATCAGCCGGGAAGACGGCGAGGCCATCCAGGAAGGCCTGACGCGCATCGAAAAGGAAATCAGCTCAGGCGCTTTCCATTTCAAGCGGGCGCTTGAAGACGTGCACATGAACATCGAGAGCCGCTTGGCCGACCTCATCGGCGCACCGGCCGGACGCCTGCACACCGCACGCTCGCGCAACGATCAGGTCGCCACCGAC
The DNA here is from genome assembly GCA_947481595.1 of Fidelibacterota bacterium. GTDB lineage: Bacteria > Pseudomonadota > Alphaproteobacteria > Rhodospirillales > Rhodospirillaceae > SHVO01. Next base: position 5,275 of record CANKHC010000098.1, on the reverse strand, counting down.
TTCCGCATGTGGGTGCGCGCCGCCATCGATAATATCGACGACGAGATCCGCCGCCTGCAGTCCGTGCTGATCGACAAGGCCGTGGACCATGCCGGCACCATCATGCCCGGCTTCACTCACCTTCAGCCGGCCCAGCCCGTTACCTTCGGCCATCACCTGCTCGCCTACGTCGAGATGTTCGGCCGCGACCGCAGCCGCTTTGTCGATGCGCGCGTGCGCCTGAACGAATGCCCACTGGGCGCCGGCGCCATCGCCGGCACCTCGTTCCCCATCGACCGCGCGCTGACCGCCGAGAAGCTCTACTTCGACCGGCCAATGGCCAATTCCATGGACGCCGTGTCCGACCGCGACTTCGCCCTCGAGTTTCTCGCCGCCGGCAGCATTCTCGCGACACATCTCTCGCGCTTGGCCGAGGAGATGGTCACCTGGTCGAGCCCGGCTTTCGGATTCATCCGCTTCACCGATGCGTTCTCCACCGGCAGCTCGATGATGCCGCAGAAGCGCAACCCCGATGCCGCCGAGCTGGTACGCGGCAAGACGGGCCGCGTCTTCGGCGGATTGTTCACCCTGCTCACCGTGATGAAGGGCCTGCCGCTGACCTATTCCAAGGACATGCAGGAAGACAAGGAAACCGTCTTTGCGGTCTTCGACACGCTCGAGCTCACCCTGGCCGCGACCGCCGGCATGGTCGTCGACATGAAGCCCGACGTCGAGAAGATGCTGGCCAGTGCCGACGCCGACGGCCTGATCACCGCCACCGATCTCGCCGACTGGCTGACGCAGAATCTCAACATCCCCTTCCGTGAGTCACACCACATCACCGGCAAGATCGTCAAACTCGCCGAAGGACAGAAAGTGCCTCTCGGCAAGCTGTCGCTGGCCGACATGCAGATGGCCGAGCCGCGCATCACCCAGGACGTCTTCCGCGTGCTCACGCCCGAAGCCTCCGCCGCCAGCCGCAAAAGCTTCGGCGGCACCGCGCCCGACACCGTGCGCGCCGCCGCGCAAGCCGCGCGCAAACGGTTTCTCGAAGGCCGCTTGAACGAAAGAAAATCCTCATGACGCGCGCCGTTAAGGTTTTCGTCGTCGTGGCCGTGATCTTCACGGTGGCCGCGTCCGTGTCCGCCTGCGGCAAAAAGCGGCCGCCGACGCCGCCGGACGGCGCGACCTATCCGCGCGTCTATCCCAAGCCGCAGTAAGCAGCCGCCATGCACCACTTCAGCTATCGCGGCGGCATTCTGCACGCCGAGGATGTGCCGCTGCCACAGATCGCAGCGGCCGTCGGCACGCCGTTCTACTGCTATTCGAGCGCCACGCTGACCCGCCACTACCGCGTCTTCGAAGATGCGTTGAAGGGCCTGGGCGCGACCATCTGCTTTGCGGTGAAGTCTAACGCCAACCTCGCGGTCATCCGCACGCTGGTGAACCTCGGCGCCGGTTGCGATGTGGTTTCGGGCGGCGAGCTGCAGCTGGCGTTGAAAGCCGGCTGCCCGCCGGAAAAAATCGTCTTCTCCGGCATGGGCAAGACCGAAGCCGAGTTGCGCTTAGCCCTTGCGTGCGATGTCGGCCAGATCAACGTCGAATCCGAAGCCGAGCTCGAAACCCTAAGCCGCCTCGCTTCCGGCATGGGGAAAACCGCGCGCATCGCGCTGCGCGTCAACCCCGACGTCGATTCCGGCGGTCACGACAAGATCACCACGGGGCGCAAGGAAGACAAATTCGGCATCGAGTGGACGCTGGCGCCGGCCCTTTACCGCAAAGCGCGCGCTCTGCCGGGCATAGCGCCCGTCGCGGTGGCCGTGCACATCGGCTCGCAGATCACGCAGCTGGCCCCCTTCGAGGCGGCGTTCCTGCGCGTGCGTGATCTCGTCGTTATGCTGCGCGCCGACGGTATTGACATCCGCCACCTCGATCTCGGCGGCGGCCTCGGCGTGCCCTACGACCACACCAGCAACACAACACCGCCCTCGCCTGAGGCCTACGGCGCCATGGTCAAGCGCGCGGTCGGTGATCTCGGCTGCGCGCTGACGTTCGAACCGGGCCGGCTGATCGTCGGCAACGCCGGCATCCTGGTGTCCGAGGTGATCACCCTCAAGGAGAGTACGACGCGCAAGTTCGTCATCGTCGACGCCGCCATGAACGACCTGGTGCGGCCGGCGATGTACGGCGCGCGTCACGACATCATTCCGGTGAAGGAAGCCCGCGCCGGCGACGTGGCCGCCGTGGACGTCGTTGGTCCGGTCTGCGAGACCACCGATATTTTCGCCAAGGGCTACGCCCTGCCGCCGCTGGCCCCGGGCGACCTGGTGGCCTTCCTGACCGCCGGCGCGTACGGGGCCGTGATGGCCTCGACCTATAACGCCCGGCCCCTGATCCCCGAGGTCATGGTCCAGGGGGATCACTTCGCGGTGATCCGCCGCCGGCCGACCTTCGCGGAAATGACGGCCTTGGAGCAATTGCCCCCCTGGATTGAATAGGCCGGCCTTACAGGTCCTTCAGACTCCTATCAAAGTTCAGACTTGGAGGGCCCTGGGCAGGGCCCTAAACTGCGCCCCCCAAGGACCTGAACATGACGCAGAATTCCCTCAACGACGACCCCTCCGGCGCGACCGGATTCACCGTTCAGCGCCGCCTGGTGCTGGCCTGGCTGGCATTGGCCTGGGAGCGCCTCTGGGTTCGCCTTTGGGTGATCGGGCTGTTGCTCGGCATCTTCGCCATCTTCGTCTTGCTCGATGTGCTGCCGCAGTTGAACTGGATGGTGCACACGGGCGTCGTGCTCGCCGCCGCCGCCGGCATCGGCTTCACCGTTTGGCAGCGCCTGCGCGGTTTCTCATGGCCATCGCGCGAGGAAGCTCGCGCCCGCCTCGAGACCACCTCGCCGGTCGAACACCGCCCGCTCACCACCGTTGAAGACACCCTCGTCGCCGGCGCGTCCGCGATCCAGCAATGGATGTGGCGCCTGCACCAGGCGCGCGCCCACGCCGACCTCGATCGCCTGCGCGTCAAAGCCCCGTCTCCTGGGATTGCGTCGCGCGACCGCTTCGCCGTGCGTTCCGCCGTGATCCTGGCGCTGTTTGTCGCCGTCATCGGCGCCTGGAGCGACATTGGCAACCGCATTGGCCGCGGCATTCTTCCCATGCTCAGCAGCGACGTCAGCAAGGCCGCCGTCAAGCTGTGGGTGACACCGCCCGAGTACACGCGGATTTCGCCGATCTATCTGGAATCGCCCACACCCGAAGGCACCACGCCGCCGTCGGAGATCGAAGTGCCCGCCGGCAGCAAGGTGCTGACCATCGTCACCGGCACCGGCCGGGATACCGCACTGACATTCGGCAGCGTGTCGAAGCCACTTGAGAAGCTCGCCGACGAAAGCCAGCGCGGCGAGGCCGATATCGTCGACACCGACAGCATCGCGCTCAAGCAAGGCCCGCGCACCATCGCCGAATGGAACGTGAAATTCGTCCCCGATGCGCCGCCGTCGGTCTCGATGTCTGGCCCGCCCGGCGAAGCCGCGCGCTGGAAGACGCGCATCGACTACATCGTGCGCGACGACTACGGCGCCGAAAAGGTCACCGCGCGCATCACCCGCGCTGACGATGCCAAGACCCCGCCCTTGACCTTCGACGTCGAGTTGCCGCCGAACGCCAGCAACATCTTCGCCCATTCCTCGCTGCACGATCTCGCCGGGCACATCTGGGCCGGCGACGAAGTGAAGATCGAGCTTTTCGCCACCGATTTCGCCAAGCAGACGGGCACCAGCGCGCCGATGACGGCGACCTTGCCCTTGCGCACTTTCAAGCATCCCGCCTCGCGCGAGCTCGCACGCTGGCGCAAGGAGCTTTACTACAAGCCGGACGCCACCGCACCGCAGGTGCTGAACAGCGTCAAGCAAGTGCTCTCGCAGCCTGACGTTTACGGCAAAGAGCCGTTGGTGACGTTGGCTCTGGAGACGGCGAAATACCGCCTGGCCAATGACCCGCCGGCGCAGAGCGCCGCCATGGTCTCGCAGCTCCTCTGGCACACCGCGGTGCGCATCGAAGACGGCAAGCTGATGACCGCCGAGCAGCGCCTTGCCGCCGCACAGAAAGCCCTGCGCGAAGCCGTCGCGCGCGGCGCATCGCCCGAGGAAATCAAAGCGCGCCTCGACGACCTCGAGGACGCGCTGGCCGAATACCAGAACGCGCTCGACGACGGCGGCAAGGAACGTGAGGGCTTTTCGACCAACGCCGAAAAGGAAGAGCTCAAGAAGGCGATGGAGGACGTCAAGAAGATGGCCGAACTCGGCTCATCCGACGCCACCAAAGATGCCTTGAAGAAGCTTGAAGACAAGCTCAACGACATGCGCAACGGCGGCAATTCCGACAGCGACAATCCCGAGGTCAAGAAGGCCGAGGAGATGCTCAACAAGATGCAGAAGCTGGCGGAAGATCAGTCCAAGCTGCTCGACAAGAATTTCGAGAAGCAGAAAGAGGAAGCCGCCAAGAAGGGCGAGAACGAGCAAGGCAGCGGCTCGCAAGGCGGACCGCCCAGCGCTGATAAAAACCAGCAGAAGGGTGCGACCCAGGCCGCCGATCCCAACCAAGCCAACGCACAAGCCTCAGCCGCGTCCAGCCAGGAAGATCTGCGCAACCAGCTCAACCAGGCCATGAGCGAGCTCGAGGACATGACCGGCGATACGCCGCAAAGCTTGAAGGACGCCGAGAAGGCGATGCGCGATTCGCGCGACGCCTTGAAGATGGGCAAGTGGCAGGAAGGTGCCGACGGGCAGGGCCTGGCGACACAGAAGCTCAACGACGGCATCAAAGAAGCGCGCATGCAGATCATGCAGAAGCTTCTGGATAAAGGTCTGGGCGGCACACTGACGCCGCAGCAGGCCGCGATCCGTTATTCCCCGCTGGGGGCGCGCGATGGAAGACGTGGCGGTGAGCAGGTCGATATTCCGACCGAACCCGACACCGAAGGTATGGCGCAGCGCGTGCGCGTGATCCTCGACGAAATCCGCAAACGCTCCTCGGACCTCACCCGTCCCGAAGCCGAGCAGGATTACCTGCGCCGGCTGAAGAAGCAGTTCTAAAGTTTTTCCGGATTATTCCGCGGGCGTCCAGACGACGCCGTAGCCACCTTTTGCGGCGGTGAGCTGCGGCAGCGCCAGGCGAATCTCGTACTCGGCCTGGCCTTGCGGATCGAGCAGGCCTACGGGCGGGTTGACGCTCGTATCCTGGATGACCTCTTTCTTCTCGTTGTAGAGCTGCAGCGTCAGGCCGGGCACGGTTTT
>CANKHC010000097.1 GCA_947481595.1 Fidelibacterota bacterium | reverse complement strand
GCCTCGTTTCGCGCTAAAACATCGACGCGCTCGTTTTCGACGTGCCCGGCGTGGCCTTTTACCCAATGCCACGAAATATCGTGTTCGCCGCAGGCCTCATCCAGCGCCTGCCACAAATCGACATTTTTCACCGGCTTCTTGTCCGCCGTCTTCCAGCCGCGCCGCTTCCAGGAATGGATCCACTCGGTGATCCCCTTCTGCACGTATTGGCTGTCGGTGGTGATGGCGACGCGGCAGGGCCGTGAGAGTGCCCGCAAGCCCTCGATCACCGCCATCATCTCCATCCGGTTGTTGGTGGTCATCGCCTCGCCGCCCGACAATTCCTTGTCGGTGCCTTTGAAACGCAGCAGCGCCGCCCACCCGCCGGGCCCAGGATTGCCCAGGCAGGCCCCGTCGGTGAACATCTCGACCTTTCCGGGCTCAGCTGAGGCCATAGGCACCAAGGTCGGAAACGCGCCGGTGAAAATTCAGCTTCAGCAGATATTCGCGCGGATCCTTGGGCTTCACCATGGCGCCGGCGGGCGTGTTCACCCAATCGAAAAGCCGTGTGAGCAGGAAGCGCATCGCCGCCCCGCGCGCGAGAATCGGCAGGGCCGCTTTCTCCGCCGGCTCCAACGGCCGCACCGCCTGATAGGCCGCGAAAAGGCGCTTGGCCTTGGTGATGTTGAAACTCCCGTCGGACTCGAAGCACCAGGCATTGAGGCAAATGGCGATGTCGTAGGCGAGCAGGTCGTTACAGGCGAAATAGAAGTCGATCAGGCCCGAACATTTGCCATGCTGAAAGAAGACATTGTCGGGAAACAGATCGGCGTGAATGATCCCCGTCGGTAAGCCCGCCTTTGGCCAGGCCTTGGAGATGGCAAAGAGTTCCTCTGTGAGCAGGTCGTTCAAACCTCTCTCGATATTTTCCGCATCTTGCGGGGCAATGCGCGAGAGCAGAAAAAGCCAACCATCCACCGACAAGCTGTTGGCGCGCTTGCCCTCGTAGCTCATGCCGGCTTGGTGCAAACCTGCGAGTGCCGCGCCCAGCTCGGCGCAATGCTCCGCCGTGACCCGCCGCGGCCACAGGCCCGACAGGAAGCTGATCACCGCCGCCGGCCGGCCGCAGAGTGTCCGCAAGGCCTCGCCGTCGCGGCCCTTCAAGGGCACCGGGCACTGCACGTTTGAGCGCGCCAGGTGCTCCATCAATCCCAAGAAAAACGGCAGCTGCTTCGGCTCAACCCGCCGCTCGTAGAGTGTGAGGATGTAAGGCCCCTTGGCGGTCTGCAGCAGGTAGTTGGAATTCTCCACGCCTTCGGCGATGCCCTTGGCGCTCAGGATTTCGCCAAAGTCATAGTTCTTGGCGAAGGCCGCCAAATCCTCATCGGAGACTTCTGTGTAAACGGCCATGCTTAAGCGCTCAACACGCGCGGCAAACTGAACTTGACGGTCTCGCTGGTCACCGTCACCTCCTCGACCGTCACATCGAAGCGCGCCCGTGCCGCCGCGATCACTTCGCCCACCAGCATCTCCGGCGCCGAAGCGCCCGCCGTCACACCGATGGTGCTCTCGGGGCGCACCGCGCTCCAGTCGATGGCGCCCGCATCCTCCACCAGGAAAGCCTTCCGGCTGCCGGACTTCAGCGCCACTTCCACCAGGCGGTTGGAGTTCGACGACGTCGGCGAGCCCACCACCAGTATGACATCGCAGCGCGCCGCGATGGCTTTCACCGCCGCTTGCCGGTTGGTGGTGGCATAACAGATGTCTTCTTTCCGCGGCGGCGCGATCTTGGGGAACCGCCGCTGCAAGGCGGCGACGATCTCCGCCGTGTCGTCCACCGACAGGGTGGTCTGCGTCACATAGGCGAGGTTGTCGGGATCATCGGGTTCGAGCTTGGCCACGTCCTCTACCGACTGCACCAAGACCATGGCGCCCGGCGGCAGCTGGCCCATGGTGCCCACAACCTCGGGATGATTGGCATGGCCGATGAGCAGGATCTGATGGCCCTGGCGAAAATGACGCTCAGCTTCGACATGCACCTTGCTCACCAGCGGGCAGGTGGCGTCCACATACAGGAGGTGGCGGGCCTCGGCTGCCGCCGGCACCGACTTCGGCACACCGTGGGCTGAAAACACCACCGGCCTGCCTTCGGGCACCTCGTCCAGTTCCTCGACGAAAACCGCCCCCTTGGCGCGCAGGCTTTCGACCACATGGCTGTTGTGGACGATTTCGTGGCGCACATAGACCGGCGCCCCAAACCGTTCCAAGGCGCGTTCGACCACCAGAATGGCCCGGTCGACTCCGGCACAGAAACCGCGCGGGGCCGCCAGAAGGATTTTGAGAGCCGGTAACGTCATGAAAGTGCGCTGTACGGTCTGGTTTCGTTCTTATTAATGTTATCAAGACTAGCGCCCGCGCGCGCGCTCTGATAGCAAATCCGGCCCGGTGGCGAAACCGCTGTCGGGGCTGATTTTTCGAAAGATTTGAGGCAGATGATTCGTCCCCTTGCCCTCCGTGCCGCATTGGCCGTTCTGGCGCTGGCCACTCTCGCCGGCTGCAAGGCTAACCTGGTGCCTATGTGCCCGGCCGTGCGCGTCGACAACGCCACCGCCAGCGTCACCAAGTTCAGGGACGCCAGCGCGCGGGCTCCGGGCGATCTCGAATACCGCGCCGACATCCTGGGCTTCAAAGGCGAATGCGATTTCGGCAAGGAAAAAGTCGACGTCACCTTCAGCGTCGATTTCGCCGTCACCGGCGGCCCGGCGGCTAAAGGCGGCAACGCCCAGCTCTACTACTTTGTCGCCATCCCGCAGTTCTTCCCCGATACCAATGGCAAGCAGGTCGTGATCGCGCGCGCCCGCCTGCCCGAGCGCAATGCCCAGCGCCAGACCTTCACGGAAAACGACGTGCACGTCACCATTCCGCTGAAGAAAGACCAGGCCGGCGCGGCCTTCGACATCTACGTCGGCTTCCAGGTCGACGCCGCCCAGCTCGAATACAACCGCAGCCAGTCCACCCGTTAGCCCCTCACTCCGCTGTCGTCCTCGGACTTGTTCCGAAGACCCAGGGCCGTAACGAAGAAGGGCTGTAAAAACACGCAATGCCTGCTGAGAAATCGGCATCTCCAATTGGACTTGCGCCATTAACCCTGGATGCCCGGGTCAAGCCCGGGCATGACGGCTGTGTGTAATTTTATCCACAGGCTGGGCTAAGGATTTCCGCGGACTCGCCGTCGTTGACCCTGCGTGGTGACTCAGGCCACACTCCACCCAACCTTGATACCCGCGTGGAAGAGTCCGGATTGATTGATCCCGGCGCCGAAGGAGCAACCGCCCTCGGAACCTCTCAGGCACACAGGACCGCGCGGGATTGGTTCTCTGGAAAGCAGATGGGCACGTTCGCCCGTCTCACCGAAGATGTAAGCCGGCCCTGCATCAGCAGCACACCGGTGAATCTTTCAGGTTTTCCGACAGAGGAGGGCACCCTGTGAGACTCGGATTCTGAATCCGGCTCAACGGGTGCGTCCCAACCCTCGTCGGAGACCGTGCGTGACAGAGACGGCTGACCTCAAATCCACACCGCTCAACGATCTGCACGTCTCGCTCGGCGCCAAGATGGTGCCCTTCGCCGGCTACAACATGCCGGTGCAGTATCCCTTGGGCGTGCTCAAGGAGCATCTGCACACGCGCGAGCAGGCCGGCCTCTTTGACGTCTCGCACATGGGCCAGGGTGAACTCAGCGGTCCCGGCGTCGATGCTGCTTTGGAAACGCTGGTGCCCGGCGACATCAAGGGCCTCAAGCCCGGCCAGATCCGCTACACCCTGCTGCTCAACGACCAAGGCGGCATCATCGACGACTTGATGGTCACTCGCATCACCGAGCGTCCCGACACGCTCTATCTCGTCGTCAACGCCGCCTGCAAGGACAACGACTTCGCGCACATTGCGGCGAAGCTCCAAGGTCGTGCGACGCTCAAACGCTTCGAAGACGCGGCCTTGCTCGCCCTCCAGGGCCCCACCGCCGCCAAGACGCTGGCCAAGTTTATTCCCGCCGCCGCTGCCATGCCCTTCATGACCAGCCGCGCCGACACCTTCGAAGACGTTCCTGTGCGCCTGTTTCGCTCCGGCTATACCGGCGAAGACGGCTATGAGATTTCCATTCCCGCCGCCGCTGCCACGACGGTGGCGAACGCGCTGCTCGCCGAACCCGGCGTGGCACCTATCGGCCTCGGTGCGCGTGATTCGCTGCGCCTCGAAGCTGGCCTGTGCCTCTACGGCAGCGATATCGACACGACCACGACACCGTCCGAAGCCGCCCTGAATTGGGTCATCGGACCACGGCGGCGCACCGAGGGTGGCTTTCCCGGTGCGGAGCGAATTTTGGGGGAGATCAAGAATGGCGCAGCGAAAAAACGCGTCGGCATCAAGCCGCTCGGCAAGGCCCCGGCGCGGGCACATACGGAAATCCAGGACGCGGCGGGCCGCCGGATTGGCGAGATCACCTCGGGTGGCTTCGGGCCCAGCGTGGGCGGTCCCGTTGCCATGGGCTATGTCGACGTCGTCCACGCCAAAGTCGGCACGCCGGTTTCACTGATCGTGCGCGGCCAGGCAATGCCCGGGGAAGTGGCGGGCTTGCCGTTCGCGCCGCATCGCTATTTCAAGCCTTGAAGAAGAGAAGGGGAGCACCATGACCACGCGTTTCACCAAGGAGCACGAGTGGATCAAAGTCGACGGTAAAGTGGGCACTGTCGGCATCACGCAGTTCGCGCAAGGCCAACTCGGCGACATCGTTTTCGTCGAGGTGCCCGCGGTCGGCAAACAAGTCAAAGCCGGCGGTGAAGCCGCTGTCGTGGAATCCGTGAAAGCCGCCAGCGAAGTCTACTCGCCGGTCAGCGGCAAGGTGGTCGAGGGCAACGCAGCTCTTCCGGATGCGCCCGAGACCGTCAATTCCGATCCCGAAGGCAAAGGCTGGTTCTTCAAGGTCGAACTCAGCGACCCCAAAGAACTCGACGGCCTGATGGACCAGGCTGCTTACGAAAAATTCTGCGCTGAATTGCACTAACGGGACGTGAATTTGAATCTCCCCCTCACCGCCTCACTCCGCTCGGCACCCTCTCCCCGTCGGGGAGAGGGTTGGGGTGAGGGGGCCTAAACCCTTCTAAGGATACTCGCATGCGCTACCTCCCCCTCAGTGACACCAACCGCCGCGACATGCTGGCCGCCATTGGCGCGGCCTCGGTGGACGAGCTCTTCCGCGACTTGCCCAAGCAGGCCCTGGCCTCGGCGCGCTTCAACCTGCCGAACACAGCCAGCGAGATCGAAGTCGAGCGCGCGCTGGGCACCATGGCGGCGAAGAACCTCAACTGCGGGCAGGCGCCCGCCTTCCTGGGCTGCGGCAACTACCGCCACCACACGCCGGCTTCCATGGACTACCTGATCCAGCGCGGCGAGTTCCTCACCGCCTACACGCCTTACCAGCCGGAAATCAGCCAAGGCACGCTGCAGGCGATTTTTGAATTCCAGACGCAAGTCGCGCTGATCACCGGCATGGAGATCGCCAACGCCTCCATGTACGACGGCGCCACCGCCTGCGCCGAAGCTGTCGCCATGGCTTGCCGCGTCACCAAACGCGCGAAGGCGCTGATGTCGGGCAACGTGCACCCGCACTACCGCGACACCACCGCCACGACGATGAAGTTCCTCGATGTCCCCGTCGAGTGCCTGGCCCCCGATCCCACCGGCATCGAAGATCTCCTGGGCCGCGTCTCCGACGACCTTGCTTGCGTCGTCGTCCAGACGCCGGGCTTCTTCGGCCACCTCAAGGACCACACCCAGCTCGCCGAAGCCTGCCATGCCGCAGGCGCCTTGCTGGTCGTGGTCGTCACCGAACCCGTCGCCCTCGGCCTCATCACCCCGCCGGGACGCATGGGTGCGGACATCGTTGTGGGCGAAGGCCAATCGCTTGCCGGTCCCATGACTTACGGCGGTCCCGGTGTTGGCCTCTTTGCGACGCGCGAGAAATTCCTGCGCCAGATGCCCGGCCGGCTCTGCGGCGAGACCACCGACGAAGACGGCCGTCGCGGCTGGGTGCTCACCCTCTCGACGCGCGAGCAGCACATCCGCCGCGAGAAGGCGACCTCCAACATCTGCACCAACTCGGGCCTGATCGCGCTCGCGTTCTCCACGCACATGACGCTGCTGGGCGAAGCCGGTTTCACGCGTCTCGCCGAGCTCAATCACGCCATGGCCGTCACCCTCGCCGAAAAACTCGAGAAGGTCCCCGGGGTGAAGCTCCTGCCGCAGACCTTTTTCAACGAATTCGCCGTCACGCTGCCCAAGCCAGCCGCCGGCGTCGTCGAAGCGCTCGCCAAGAAGAAGATCCTCGGCGGCGTGCCGGCATCGCGCTTCTATCCGACCTATCCGGAGCTGGCGAACGTCCTGCTCCTCTGCGCCACCGAAACTAACACCACCGCCGACATCGATGCCTTGGCCGCTGCGCTGAAGGAGACCCTCTGATGACCAAACCCACCACCGCCAGCGGCAACCGCGGCCTGCAGCTCGAACAAAGCCTGATTTTCGAGAACGACACCCCCGGCATGACCGCGGTCGATCTTCCCGCCGCGCCCAAAGTCACCGAACGCCTGGGCGGCCTCAAGAACACGCGCGCTATTGGCCTGCCCGGCCTCGCCGAGCCTGATGTGGTGCGCCACTACACGCGCCTGTCGCAAAAGAACTACTCCATCGACAGCGGCTTTTATCCGCTGGGCTCCTGCACCATGAAACACAACCCGCGCCTGAATGAGAAAATGGCGCGGCTGCCGGGCTTCGCTGACATCCATCCCTTCCAGCCGCTCTCCACCGTGCAAGGCGGTCTCGAACTCATCGACACCTGTGCGCGCTGGCTGAAGGACCTCACCGGCATGGCCGCCGTCGCCATGTCGCCTGCCGCCGGAGCCCACGGCGAACTGTGCGGCCTGATGTGCATCAAGTCGGCCCACGAAGCCAACGGTCAAGGCCACCGCAAGACCATCCTCGTGCCTGAATCCGCCCACGGCACCAATCCGGCTACGGCGGCACTGTGCGGTTACGCCGTCGAAGCCATCCCCGCCAACGCCGAAGGCCGCGTCGATGTCGCCGCGCTGAAAGCCCATCTGCGCCCCGAGATCGCGGCGGTGATGATCACCAATCCCAATACCTGCGGCCTCTTCGAACGCGACTGCATCGAGATCGCCAAGGTCATCCACGACGCCGGCGCCTACTTCTATATGGACGGCGCCAACTACAACGCCATCGTCGGCCGCTTGCGCATCGCCGATCTCGGTGTCGACGCCATGCACATCAACCTGCACAAGACCTTCTCCACGCCCCACGGCGGCGGTGGTCCCGGTGCCGGCCCCAGCGTGCTCTCGGCCAAGCTCGCGCCCTTCGCCCCCGTGCCGCAAGTCATCAAGGTCGGTGAAGGTTATGACGTCGAAGAACACGCCGGCCACGGCGCGGCCACGCAAAGCTACGGCCGCATGAAGGGCTACCACGGCCAGTTCGGCGTCTTCGTGCGCGCGGTCTCTTACATGATGGCCATGGGCATCGACGGCCTGCGCCAGGCTTCGGGCGACGCCGTGCTCAACGCCAATTACCTGCTGGCGCGCCTGTCCGAAGAGCTCACGCCTGCTTTCGACGGCCCCTGCATGCACGAATGCGTCTTCGACGACCGCTTCTTGAAGGGCACCAATGTCACCACCCTCGACATCGCCAAGGCGTTGATCGACGAGGGCGTGCATCCGCCGACCATGTATTTCCCGCTCGTCGTGCACGGCGCGCTCCTGATGGAACCCACCGAGACCGAAAGCAAAGCCACCCTCGACAGCTTCATCGAATCGCTCTTGCACCTCGCCCGCAAGGCCAAGAGCGGTACCGCCGAAGCCGAGTTCAAAGCCGCGCCGCAGTTCAGCCCGCGCCGCCGCCTCGATGAAACCAAAGCCGCGCGCAAACCGGTCCTGCGCTGGACGCCCGACGCGTCAAACGGTGCCAAGCAGGCTGCCGAGTAATTAGTGGAGGGTGTGTGACCCCAGCACGTCGCGCACTTTACTTGCGAGCTGCTGGATGGTGTAGGGCTTAGGCAACAGCGCTACGCCCTCATCCAGCACGCCGTTGTGCATGATCGCATCCCTGGCATAGCCGGTGGTGAACAGCACCTTCAGATCGGGATGTGCCGCCGTCGCGTCCTCGGCCAATTTCCGACCGTTGCCGTCGGGCATGACGATGTCGGTGAACAACAGCTTCACCTGCGGCATCTGGTCAAGCAAGCGCAGCGCCTGCGCAGCACCATCGGCATGGTGCACGGTGTAGCCCAGGTCGCGCAGACTATCGACCGCCACGCGCCGCACCGTCGCGTCGTCTTCCACCACCAGGATCACTTCCTGCAGATTCCCGGGTGGTAGCACCACCGCCGTGTCCGAGGCCTTCTCTTTGCGCTCCTGGCCACTGTGGCGCGGCAGATAAAGCTTCACCATCGTTCCCCGGCCCGGCTCGCTGTCGATCTTCACATGCCCGCGCGACTGTTTGACGAAGCCGTAGACCTGGCTCAGCCCCAGGCCCGTGCCCTGACCGACGGGCTTGGTGGTGACGAACGGATCGAAAGCCTTCGCCACGACCTCCGGCGTCATGCCGCTGCCCGTGTCGCGCACGCAGATCACCACGAAATCGCCGCTGGCCGTGGGCGTACCTGGGCCGCCGGCGGCCACGTCCATGAGGTGCGCGTTGCTGGTCTCGACGGTAAGGGTACCCCCGTCCGGCATGGCGTCGCGCGCATTCACCGCGAGATTGAGGATCGCGGTCTCAAGCTGAGTCCTATCGGCAAAGATCGTCCAGATCCCGCCGGCGATCACCGTCTCAAAGCGGATGTGTTCGCCGATCGCGCGGCGCAACAGGTCAGACATGCCCGCCACCAGCTTGTTGGGGTCGACCGGAACAGGGGCTAGCGGCGATTGACGCGAGAACGCCAGCAATTGCTGGGTCAACCGCGCACCGCGGTTGGCCCCCTCGAGTGCACCCTCGGCGTATTTCGCGAGGTCGGTTTTGCCCTGTGCGGCCCGGCGCAACAACAAACTCAGGTTGCCGACGATCACGGCCAGCATGTTGTTGAAGTCGTGCGCGATGCCGCCCGTCAGCTGGCCCACCGCTTCCATCTTCTGCGCTTGGCGCAAAGCGTCCTCGGCCTTCTCGCGCTCACTGATCTCCACCAAGAGCCGGTCGTTGGTCGCAGCCAGCTGGGCCGCGCGCGCCTTCAGCTGCGCATTGGCGCGGCTGAGCGCCGTATGCGCCGTCACCAGGATCGCCACCACCACTGCCGCCATCACAAGTGTCAGCAAAATCCCGCCGTAGCGCGTCAGGCGCCGCCCCAGCGGCTCGCTCACCGCCCGCAGATACACCGTGCCCACCACGCGGTCGTTCTGCACGATGCGCTTGGACACCGCGAAAAAGCCGTCCAGAACCTCGCTCCGCTCCGGCAAAGCCGCGAAGGGCACGGGCCGCGCCGGATCGCGCACAGCACTCGCCACCGTCTTGCCTGTCCTGTCATAAACGGCTGCTCCGTCCATCTGCGGATCGGCCTGCAGCGCGTTCAGATATTCCTGTGTCGCCTCCGCGTCGTCGAACTGCAACGGCGCGGTCACGCTCGCTGCCAGGATCTCGGCCTGCACGCCGATCTCCTGCAGCTTTTGGTCCTGGTAAACTTGCCTGTCGTAAGCCGCGAGGATAAGCCCCGCCGCCACCAGCATCACCGCCGCCGACACGCCGGCAATCAGCGCCGAGCGCGAACGGTCAGACCAGGTGTCGATCCAACTCATGGCGCGGCCTTCGGGCGCACGCGCACCGCCAGCCCGAGCAGCCGCGAGCTGATCTCCAGCCCATTCACCGCCGCCGCCTGTTGGTCGATCTCAAAGCGCACGCGGTTCTGGCTGATCACAAAGGTGATCACCGCGCCGATGCCGGCTTCGCTGATGGTCAGCACCGGGCGCCCCATCACCGCCTTCACAGCGGCCGCGTCGCGCCGCGTGAACACGATGTTGCAATCCGTCTCCGCCGCCAGCTGTTGGAAGCGCCTGACCAGCACCGGATGCGCCCCGATGCGCTCGCCGGCCACCGCGCTATCAAGAACCTCACCGAAAGGATCCTCGCCCGCCACGCACAGGATCGCGGGCTGGCCGTCGGCACCCAGCGCATCCGCCGGCCACGTCACATAGTCTCCGAACTTGTAGAGGAAATTGGCTTTGACCGCGTATTCAAGCGCGCCCGGATCGGCCGCCTGACTGGCGCCACCCGCGAGCAGGCCAAGCAGCGCGAGCGTTCTTTTTATCCACCAGCCCACGGCTCAGAAACTCCAGCGCGCCGTGGCATACACCGAACGGCGTACGTCGCGCCGGGGCGGCGTCGACACGACAAATTCGGTATGCGCCGCGTTGGTCAGATTGTAGCCCGCCAACGACAGCTGCACCGCCTCGCTGATGTTCCAGCCCAGCCGCGCGTCCACCGCGGCATACGCCGGCACGCGCGGGTTCGGCAATGCGCCCACCACCCGCACCGCCGCATCGAACTCGACGGTCTCGGTCAGGTTCATCTCCGAGCGCAGCGACGCCTGGTGCTTGGGATCGTTGCCTTCCTGTTGGGTCCCGAAGAACGACCGGCTGCCGGGCTTCAACCGCAGCTTCTCATGCTGCAGTGTCAGCCCGCCCTTCAGTCGCCACCACGGCAGCGGCTCATAGCTCGCCCAGGCTTCCAGGCCGTATGTCTTCGCGTCCATCAGGTTAGAAACCATCAGCGGGAACGGCGGCTCCACCGTGCGGATGTGGTCGTAGTCGTTGTAATACACCGACACCGACGCCGTTACATTCTCAGCCATTAGGGCGCGTGTGCCGACCTCATAGGCGATCAACTCCTCCGAGCGGAAATTGGGCCCGCCGGCAAGAATGCCGGTGTTGAAAAGGTCGCGGTCGAATCGCGACGGCGTGCGCATGGCGCGCGACACCGCCGCCCACAGCACTGCCCCCGGTGTGATCTGATACGTGAGGCGCGCATCGGGCATCACTTCCCAGCCCGTATAGCTGTTGTGCTCCAGCTTCAGCCCCGCCGCGAGGCGCAGCTTCTCGGTCAAAGCAATCGTGTCGTGCGCGAACACATTCGACAGCCGCAAGGTCCGCTCGCCCGGCACCAGGAAGGACGAGCGCGTCACGGGGATCAGTTCGTCAGTGGTCACGCGGTAGCCGCCGCCGAACACCAAAGTATTGCGTTCGCCGAAGGCCACGCGCTCCTGCACCGCCAGGTCGAAAGCCTCGATGCGGTCGTGGATGCCGTTCCTGATCTTGCGCGCGGTGGTGTCGTAATAACCCTGCACTTCGAGGTCGGAATCCTCGCCTGTCGCCTGCTTCCAGCGCGCGAGC
This sequence comes from Fidelibacterota bacterium, assembly GCA_947481595.1. Taxonomy (GTDB): domain Bacteria; phylum Pseudomonadota; class Alphaproteobacteria; order Rhodospirillales; family Rhodospirillaceae; genus SHVO01. The sequence continues at coordinate 466 of CANKHC010000097.1, read as the reverse complement.
ACATTGGCGCCCTTCAGGCCGATGTGCGCGCCGGGCTGCGTGACCGACGCCGCACTGACATCGTCGTAACCGTCATAGATATCGCCTTGGATCGTCAGCGCGCCTTGATCCAGCGCCCAATCGGCGCGCCCGCCCATCTGGTAGTGCCGCCAGCGGTCGAGCCCCGACGCGCCACTGGCGGTCAGCGAATGGCCCTGATGCGACGCCTGGCCGTAAATCCGGTACGCCCCGCTGCCGCCGAGCAGCCCGGAATATTGCGCCGCGCCGCTCCAGTCCGAAGACCCGCCGCTCACCCGCACCATGCCGCCTTGGGTCTCATGGGCATCGCGGCTGACCACGTTGATCACGCCATTGACCGCGTTCGAGCCCCACAAGGCGCCGCCGGGCCCGCTCACCACCTCGATGCGCGCGATGTCGCTGGGCGGCATGTTCTGCATGTCCCAGAACACACCCGAATACAGCGGCG
>CANKHC010000096.1 GCA_947481595.1 Fidelibacterota bacterium | reverse complement strand
TCCGCCTGATGGGCTTCGGCCACCGCGTCTACAAGAACTACGACCCGCGCGCGCGCATCATGGCCCGCACCTGCAGCGAAGTCTTGAGCGAGCTCAAGATCAAGAACAACCCGCTGCTCGATATCGCCGTGGAACTCGAGCGCATCGCGCTGGAGGATGACTACTTCATCGAAAAGAAGCTGTACCCGAACGTCGACTTCTATTCGGGCATCATCTTCCAGGCCATGGGCATCCCGGTGAGCATGTTCACCGCGCTGTTCGCGCTGGCCCGCACCACCGGCTGGATCAGCCAGTGGCGCGAGATGATCGAAGACCCGGCCCAGAAAATCGGCCGCCCGCGCCAACTCTACACCGGCCAGACCAAGCGCAAGGTTATGGCGATCGCGAAGAGAAAGTAGACCGCGCGCGACGGAGCGAAATCCAAACGGCGCGGGAGCAATTCCGCGCCGTTTTTGTTGGGAGGAAGCCGTTTTGCGTTGCCTTTTCGCCACCCTCATCGTCGTATCCCTCGCCGCTTGCGGAGACAACGAGCAAGCGCTCGCACCCACAGGCCTGGCGCAGGTGAAGATCGGCATGACCCCCGACGAAGCCGCGAAGGCACTCGGCGCTGCGCTGACACCGCGCGGGGAACGTGACGAAGAAGCCTGCTGGTATACACACCGCGCCGACGTGGAACCGCGGAAGGATGTCGACTACATGGTAGTCGACGGCAAAATCACGCGCATCGATGTCTTTGCGCCTGACATCAAGACAGCCGCGGGTTTGGGTGTAGGTGCCTCGCTCGAAGAACTGCAAACCGCCTACGGCGGTCCTCGGTTGAAGGTCCTGGCGCATAAGTATTCCGAAGCGCCGCAAAGCTACTATGTGAAGTGGACGGATTATAATCCCAGCCAGGGCATTCTGTTTGACGTGGTGGAAAACAAGGTCACCTCCATCCGCGGCGGGCATATCCCCGAGATCGACTGGGTCGAAGGCTGCCTCTAGCCATGGACATCACGCGCATCGGAGCATCCGCCCTCATCGCCGCCGGCCAGGCGGTGAACATGCGCGCCAACAACATCGTCAATGCCCAGACGCCCGATTACAAGCCGCAAGCCCCCGTGTACGCGCCGATTGTCAGCGGCGGCGGTGTCGCGCTGTTCACGCAGGACGTGAACGGGCCGGTGGATACTCTACGCGAAAGCGTGGGGATGATGGCTGCGTCGCAACAGTACAAGGCAGCGGCGAGTATCATCCGGCGCAGCGAAGACTTGGCTTCAGCCTTCCTGCGTGCGATCGGCTAGTTCGCGCCCTTCTCCAGGTATTGCAGCACCAACTTCCGTAGCGCCTCATTGTCCACTCCCGGCGGAGGTTCCATGCGTGTGCCAGGCACCAGCTTCAGCGGATCCTGGACAAACTGTTCGATCAGCGCGGCGGTCCACTTGCCGTTCGTCTTGGCAAAGGCTTTCATCGCTGAGGTGTAGTCGTAGCCCGGCACGGCGGCGATCGGCCGGCCGATGACGCCGGCGAGATTAGGACCAGGCGTGTCGGTGTTGCCGGGATCGGTGGAATGGCACGACACACAGACCTGGAAGGCGCGCTGTTCAGGCGTGCGCGTACTGGCAGCAAAAACCGGCGGACTCACGAGGAGCCCGCCGGCGAAGATCAGAAGAACCAGCGCTAGTTGGTGAGATTTGCGGTGCTGGCGGTGTTGACGATCACGATGCGGGCGTTGCCTGATTCGGGCAGGAAGATCTCGCCCGGCCGCCCCAGGATCTGGCGCACGTCGGCACCCGAGGCGCTGCCCGGCACCGATTTGAATTTCTCGGTCTTCGGATCGAAGGCGTAGACCGTGTTCGCACCCCATTGGCTCGACCATACGATGTCCTTGTCGTCGACGTAGACCGCATAGAGGCGCGGGTTCTCGCCCGGAGCCTGCCAGCTTTTCCACTGCTTCGTCGCTGGATTATAGCGCGACAGGAACCCCGAGTTCCATTCCGAGACCCAGAGGTCGCCCTTGCTGTCGGACCAGACACGGCGCGGGCCAGCCTTGGGGCGCGCCGGCTCGACCACATCCACCATGCCGGTTTCGATGTTGACCTTGCCCAAATAGCTACTGGCCAATGAGACGAACCAGATGTCGCCCGTCGGCGTACTGGTGATGCCGTAAGCGCCGGAACCCTTTGGCGCTTCCCAGACCTCGATCTTGTCTCTGGCGACATCGACTTTGCCGTAGAAGCCGCTCTGGCCCGTGAACCAGACGTTGCCATTCTTGTCGATGGCACAGGTGTTCATGTTGGTGTAGCCGGTGTCCTCGGGAAGTTTCCACACCTTCACCGACCCGTCTTTCGGGTTGTAGCGGACAATTCCATTTTGCCCGCCGTCGGTGATCCAGGCGTTGCCGTCCTTGCCCATGATGACGCCGTGCGGCTTCGAGCCCTTGCCGAGATCGACGAATTTCACATCGCCGGTTTTGGGATCGAGGACGCCGAGCTTGCCGTCGCGCTGCGCGGTGTACCAGACCTTGCCGTCCGGCGCGGGCGCGACGTCGTGGATGTAGGACTTGTTGGGAAGGTCAAAGACCTTGGTCTGATAGTCGGCGGCGAACGCGCTGCCGGCGAGGACGGTGGTGAGAAAAAAGGACGTGAGGAATTTCTGCATGGCGGCCTCCTCCGTGGGGAGCGGCATTATAACGCCAAGCTGATGGCGGTCGCGCGCCTAAATGTAACGGTGCTAACCCTTTACGAGGGAAAGGATTGTCCGGGCCCCGCGCCGACTGGGCAGTTCGCCCTCCGGCGAAAGCCGTTTGAGAGCAGCAGCGAAATCAGCACGCTGCGCGACGCGCCGAGTCTCATCACGCAGGAGCAGGCCCACGTCGTCGGCCAGGATGTCGGCGCGGCAGCGCCCGAGCAGGCGTTCGGGTACGGCCTCGTGGTCGACAAGGATGTTGATGAGGTTGACGAAGCGCGTGCGGATGAAAAGCCTGAGCAGCAATCCGGTCAGCGGATGGGTGCGGTAGGCGATGATATGCGGCACGCCGGCCATGGCGAGTTCGAGCGACACCGTGCCGGAAGCCGCCAGCGCCACCTCGGCGGCGGCAATGGCGTCGCGGCGCTGGTCTTCACGCGTGACCACGGTCACGGGCACACGCCAGGTCGCCGCGTCGGCTTCGACTTCGGCGGCGACGGTGCTGACCGTGGGCATCACCACATGCAGTTCGGGAATGCGCTCGGCGAGAAGTGCGACGGCGTCCTTGAAGACAGGAAGCAGACGGCTGACTTCGCTGTGCCTGCTTCCCGGAAGCACGGCGATGACGCGGCGTTCGGCCGGGATGCGATTGATGGCACGGAAGATCGCGCCATTGCCGCCGCCGAAACCGCTTTCCAGCACGGGGTGGCCGATCCAGGTCGCGGGCAAACCGTACTTGGTGAAGTAAGGCGGCTCGAACGGCAGCAGCGTGAGCAAATGGTTGATCCATCGCGCAAGCTGCTTGGCGCGCCCCGGACGCCAGGCCCAGACCTGAGGTGCGACACAGCGCACGCGCGGAATGGTGCTGCCCTTGTCGGTCAGCCGTTCGTGAATGCGCCCGGTGAAGCCCCAGGAGTCGATGGTGACCAGTACATCAGGTGATTTGGCTTCGATGTCTTTAAGCGTCTCGCGCACGCGGCGGAGCACCATCGGTGCTTTGGGCAGGACTTCGAAGACGCCGTTGAGCGCCAACTCACGCACGTCGAACAGCGTTTTGAGCCCCTCGCCCTCCATCAGCGGACCGCCGAGGCCTATGAGTTCGACTTCCGGGCATTCCGCCCGCAAGCCGCGCATCAGTAGCGCGCCCAACTGATCGCCCGAAGGCTCGCAGGCGATCATGTAAATCCGGGGAGCCCTCATCAGGCGCCTACGATGAAAAGGCCGGCTTCGTCAGCCGCGGCGATGATCTCGGCGCGGCCCAACATCAGGCTGTGACCAGCTTCAACGGCGATACCGCGCAGGCCGGCAGCCTTGGCATTGCGCACCGTCGCCACACCGATGGTCGGCAGGTCGGCGCGGCGCTCTTGTTGCGGTTTCTTGGCTTTCACCAGAACGCCGCCGGGGCCGTCCATGGCAAGGCCCGCGCAGCGCGCGATCAGGGCGTCGGTGCCTTCAGCCGCCTCGACGCCGAGCACAATGCCTTGTTGGATAATGACCGCCTGGCCGATGTCAGCCGCGCCCACCGCGCGCGCGACATTTATTCCGCGCGCGATATCGGCTTGGGCGACAACATCGGGCTGATGGCGACCGAGAACTCCGACAGGTGCCAGCAGCTCCGCCAGAATGGTGTCGGCGCCGACAACCTTGAAACCTTCGCGCTCGATCTCGGTGACGATCACCGAGAGCAGGCCGTCGTCACCCAGGCCGCGTCCGGCGATGCGTGCGAGGAACCCTGCGGCCTTCAGGTCAAACTTGATTTCCGAAATGTTGGGACGGCGCACCGTGCCGGCGAGCACGATCTCCCGCGCGCCGGCATTCTTGAGAGCCGTAAACGCTTTGCCCACTTCGCTGAGGTGCAACCAGGCATCGGCGGGCAAAAGCTTCGGATCGGCAAAGCCCGTGAGTCCCAGGACAAAATATTCGCGCGATTGCGCCTTGCAGGAGTCGACGAGCAGCTGGGGCAAGGCGCCGCCGCCGGCAATGATGCCGAGTTTGGGCGGCGCGGCGGACATTGGAGGGCTAGTGGCCGTTGCCATTGCCGTTGCCGTTTCCGGCAGCAGGCGTGCAGATGGGCCGCGAGGAGTCCTCGCGGATGAAATTGACGATGTCCATGACCCCGGCGTTGTCCGGGAAGAGATCGGAGACTTCGTTGAGGCGCTCCGCCATCGTGCCGCCCTGCGAGAACAGCAGACCGTAGGCGGTCCGCAAGGTGCGGATATCGTCGCGCGAGAAGCCGCGGCGGCGTAAGCCCACGATGTTGAGCCCGTTCATGCGCGCGCGATTGCCCATCACCAGCGCATAGGGGATCACATCCTTATCGACGCCGGTGACGCCGCCGATCATCGAATGTTTGCCGATGCGCACATACTGATGCACGCCCGACAGTCCGCCGATGTTGGCGTACTCGCCGACGTGCACATGGCCGCCCAAGGCGACGTTGTTGGTGAGGATAACGTGGTCCTCGATCACACAATCGTGGGCCACATGGCAGCCGGCCATGAAGAAGCTGTGATTGCCGACCTTGGTTTCCATCGAGCCTTGGGCCGTTCCGACGTGCATCGTGACATGCTCGCGAATGACGTTATTTGCGCCAATGGTCAGGCGCGTCGGCTCGCCCTTGTAGCTCAGGTGCTGCGGCGACAGACCGAGCGAGGCAAACGGATAGATCACGGTGTTGGCGCCGACGCTGGTGTGGCCATCGATGACGGCATGCGAAATGATCTTCACGCCGTCGCCCAAGACAACATTGGGACCGATCACGCAGTACGGACCGATCTCGACCGTACCGGCCAACTTGGCATTCTTATCGACCACCGCGGTCGGGTGAATGCGCGTCATTTGAGGTGTGGTGTCCACTGGGCTTGCCGTCACGAATCCATGATCATGGCGGTGTAGACAGCCTCGGCGACGACGGTATCGCCGACGCGCGCTTCGCCCGAGAATTTCCAGACATTGGCGCGCTGGCGTTCCTTTTTGCAGATCAGCTGCAGCTGATCGCCAGGACCCACCGGCTTGCGGAAGCGGGCGCTTTCGATGGTCATGAAGTACACAAGCTTTCCTTCCGCTTCCTTGCCGAGCGCTGCAACGACGATTACCGCCGCGGTTTGGGCCATGGCTTCGATAATGAGGACGCCCGGCATCACCGGACGTTCCGGGAAGTGACCCTGGAAATGTGGCTCATTTGCGGTGACATTCTTGATGCCAATGGCGGATTCGCCGGGGATCACTTCCACCAGGCGATCAATCATGAGGAACGGATAGCGATGCGGAATCATCGCCATGATCCGTTCGACCCCAATCGTCAAAGAGGGGGTCGTCAAAGCCGGTTGCGTGGGCTGTCCGTCCATGGCCGCCGTCCTTCTCGTCCGTTTTCAATCCGAAGACGCGCGCGGCAAACCCCGCGCCAGACGCTTCATTTCTATCGTGTTTACGGTTACTTGTCGCGCCGGGTCAACCGCCCCAAGGCGGCAATCTCGCGCCAGAACTGCTTTATGGGGCGGGTTGGCGATCCCAACATCACCTCGCCAGGGCCTATATCGCGCATCACCCCGCTCTGAGCCCCTATCTGTGCCCCCTCGCCCACATGCACGTGGGGTGCGACGCCGACCTGACCGCCGATCACCGCACCGTCAGCGATCACGCAGCTGCCGGCGAGACCCGCCATGGCGACGATGACGCAACGCGACCCGATCTGCACGTTGTGTGCGATCTGGACGAGGTTGTCGATCTTGCTGCCCGCGCCGATGACGGTATCGCTCAGCGTACCGCGGTCGACCGTGGTATTGGCGCCGATCTCGACGTCGTCGTGGATCACGACACGGCCGAGTTGGGGGACTTTCAGGTGGCCGTGCCCGGTCGGCACAAAGCCGAAGCCATCCTGACCGATCTGCACGCCGGGATGCACGATCACGCCGTTGCCGAGAAGGCAGTGGCTCAAAGTGGTGTTGGCGGCGATGCGGCAGTGGTTGCCGATCACCACACCCGGTCCGATCACAGCATTGGCGCCGACCGTCGTGCGTTCGCCGATGTGCGCCTTCGCGCCGATGACGACGCCAGGCCCAAGGGCAACGCCGGCACCCAGCACCGCATCGGCCGCAACAGCTTGCTGTTGCGCGGGCGTTGGCGCGGACGGATAAAATTCAGCCGCGATCCGTGCGAAGGCTGCACGCGGATCGGCGGCGATGAGGACGGCGCCCCCGGCAACTTTACCGGCGAACTTTTCCGTGGTTACACAGGCGCCAAAGCGGCTCGAAGCGACCGCGATGACATAAGAGGGATCGGAGAAATAGACGATCTCGCCCGGCGCTGCGGTCTCGATATTGGCAACGTCGTGGACCACCAGACCGGCATCCGCACCGGGGCCCAGCCGGGCGCCACAGCGCCCGGCCAGCTCACCCAGTTGGAATGGCCCGGCGCGGTGGTAGAACCGGGGATCGGGCATGCGCCTTCAATCTTAGGCGTGCTTACTTCTTCGCCGGAGCAGCCGGCTTCGCGCCAGCCGCCGGAGCCGCCGGAGCAGCGCCCGGAACGCCCGCCGCCATATCGGTACGCTGCAGCGTGTCGGGGTTCTGATAAGCGACGTTGGTCAGCGACTGGTTCAACTTGTCGAGGACGATCTTGGTGATGTCCATGCTGGGGTCGAAGATCATCAAGGCGTTGCGCGCCATGACGACATTGATGCCGCGCTCCTTCGAGATTTCGCTGGTGGCGGTCATCATCGCCTGGACAACCGATTGCATCGACTGCTGGAAGGAATACTCGAGGCGTTCCTGCTTGTCCTTCACCTGCACCTGGAAGTCGGCGAGCTTCTGCTGAAAAGCCGTCGCGCGCTGCTGGTAGACGTCAGGGGCCAGCACGCCGCGCTGCTGGTTCAGTTCCTGGTCTTCGGCGCGGAGCTTGGTTTCCAGGTCCTTGACCTGGTTCTGATAGGTCGTGGCGTACTTGTCGCGCTCGAGACGCACACCCTTCGCCGCCAAAGACTCCTGAAGCAGGAGATCCGTGTCGATGATGCCCATGACCGGGGTGGCGGCTTTCGCGGCCGCTGCCGGCGCTGTCTGCGCGTGAGCGGCGGTGCCGCCGAAAAGAGCCAGCACGCCGGCGAAAATCGCCACAGCGGCCTTGGAACGAAGCGTGGTTTTCATGTCTGTCCTCTGAATTACTGTAAACGGTTACCAAAGTTGACGCGGAAGCGCGATTTCCTGTCAAAAGGCTGCGCGCCGAAAATGAACGGCGAATAGTCCAACGAGATCACACCGACGGGCGAGGTCCACTCGACACCGATACCAGCCGATCCACGGATGGCGCGGGAGTCGGACAGCGCCACGGTGCCGGCGTCTTTCAACGACTTCGGTGCACCGATCACGCCCCAATCGTTAAAGAGCTTGGTCTTGATGCCCGCCTCTTTAGGTATACCAAGGGGCACGCGAAGCTCAAAGGTCGACGTGGCCAGCCAGTCGCCGCCCAGGGCGTCCAAGGTATTGGCATCGCGAGGGCTGGCACCATAGTCCTTGAAACCACGCAAGCTGTAGCCGCCCAACTGATAACGTTGGTAAATCTTCACGTCCTGGCCCAAGCCGACGATATAGCCGCCGGAGATCGAGGCTGAACCGATCCAGCCGGTAAAGGGCTCGGCATAGAATGCCCCGCCAAAACCGCCGCGCACGAAGCGCTCCGAGCCGCCGAGGCCGGCCAGGTCCGCCGACATGGTGAGATAATAGCCGTTGTGCGGATCAATCACGTTGTCGCGCCGGTCGTAGGCCAGCACCTGGCTGAGCTGCGAGGTGATCGCCGTGCCGGCCTGCTCGCGGACGTACTGCGAAATCCCCGCACTCAAGCCAGTCAGGTTGGTGGCGGTCAGGCCATAGGTGAAGCGCTGGAACATGAATTCGTTGTAGCTGAAGCCCAGGCGCACGTTGCCGCCGTAGTTGTTCGACGTGAAGCCGCTGTAGTCCTGGTAATCGGTCTTCGAGGCGATGATGTCGATGCCGGCCACCAGCGCGCGGTCGAGGAAGTAAGGCTCGGTGAAGCTGACATTGGCCTGCATCTGCTGCTGGGCGATGGAGAAGTTCGCGCGCAGGTCCTGGCCTTTGCCGAGCAGGTTGCGCTCGGCGATGCCGACATCGAACAAGGCGCCGGTCGCACTTGAGTAGCCCACGCCGAAGGAAAGTTCGCCGGTGGATTGTTCTTCGACTTTCGCCGTGAGGATGGTGCGGTCGGGAAACTGCTCCGACGGCGTGTTGTCGATCTTGACGGTCTCTTGTTTGAAGTAGCCCAGGTTCTCGAGGCGCTCGCGCGAGCGGCGCACCTTCGCCGTATTGAAGGCATCGCCTTCGACCAGGCGGATCTCGCGGCGGATGACGCGGTCAAGCGTGCGGCTGTTACCCTGAATGTCGACGCGCTCGATGAAGACACGCGGGCCTTCGCGCACTTCGAAGGTCACATCGATGGTGCGGTCTTTGGCGTTGCGCTGGACCTGCGGGCGAACGTCGACGAAGGCGTAGCCTGCGGTCCCGGCAGCGTTAGTGATGGCATCGACGGTGTCTTCGATCTGCTTGCCGTTGAAGTAGTTGCCGGAGCGCGGAATGACGGCGTCCTGCAAGGTTTCCTTCGGCAGATCCTTGACGTTGACCTCGAGATCCACTTTCGCCAGGCGGTAGCGCGGACCTTCGTTGACGGTGAAGGTCATGTAGAAATTCTCGCGGTTGGGTGCGAGTTCCGCGACCGCCGAGACGACCTCAAAGTCCGCATAGCCTTCCTGGACGTAGTGGCGGCGCAGGAGTTCGCGGTCGTAGTTCATGCGGTCGGGGTCGTAGGTGTCGTTGGAGCTGAAGATGCGCCACCAACGCTCTTCGCGCGTCAGGATCACGCTGCGCAGGTCGCCGTCGTCGAACTCCGTGTTGCCGACGAAGTTGATGGTGCGCACATAGGTCGGGCGGCCTTCGGTGATCTCGTAGGCGACGTCGACGCGGTTCTGCGGCAGTTCGATGACCTTGGGTTCGACGCGCGCGGCGAAGCGGCCCTTGCGGCGATAGAGCTCCAGGATCTTTTCGACGTCCTGCTGCACCTTGGTGCGCGTGTAGACGATACGCGGCCGCAGTAGGATCTCCTTGTTGAGATCCTCGTCCTTGATCTTGGAATTCCCTTCCAGGGAAATGCGGTTGATGATCGGGTTTTCGACAACCCGGATCAGCAGGGTGTTGTTGGCCTGGCGGGTGATGTTGACGTCGGCGAACAGCCCAGTGGCGAACAGGTTCTTGAGCGAGCGGTCGATGCGGACCGGGTCGAAAGGATCGCCTTCGCGCACCGACAGATAGGTGCGGATGGTGGCGGGCTCGATACGCTGGCTGCCCTGCACGGCGATGATGTCGATCACCCCGCCCTGTTCGATGACGGGCGCGGGCGGCGGCGTCTGCGCGCGCGCGGCCGGGGCGGTCAATCCGACCCCGAACGCAAGCAGCAACAAGACAATTAATTTGGTGAGTGTCCGCATTCGTCCCTGGCGTGTCTTACAGGGCCAAACCGGCCGGGCTGCCCACGTCATCAAAACCTTCCAAACTCATAGGACCCGTGCGTGAGCGCGGCTCAATAATGGATGATGTCGTTCCAGACGCCGAAGATCATCAGCGCCATGACGAGCGCCAGACCGACCCGCAACCCCCACTCCTGAGCCCGCTCCGAAAGGGGCCGGCCGCGCGAAGCTTCGATGGCGTAAAACAACAGGTGTCCGCCGTCAAGCATGGGGACCGGGAAAAGGTTGATAAGGCCAAGATTTATCGAAAGTATTGCAACGAAACTGATGAAGCTCAGCAGGCCGCCTTTGGCCGCTTCGCCCGAATATTTGGCGATCCTGATGGGCCCCCCCAGGTCCTCGGTCCCGCGCCGGCCCGTGACCATCTGCCCAATGACGACAAATGTGGCATCGACCATGTCATAGGTGAAGCCGACGGACGCCCCCAGGGCCTGGACGGGGTTGAGGACCACCGCCTTTGTGGCGTTTTCCGAAGCGGCGATGCCCAGCACCCAGCGCTTCTGCTTGGACCCCATGCCATCGTCTTCCTCGCTCATGCGCGGGGTGATGTTGAGGGTCTGCTCAATGCCTTCGCGTTCGATGACCAGGCGCATGGGGCTGCCGTCGCTCAGGGGCACCATGCCGCGGATATCCTCAAAGCGCGCGATCTCGGATCCGTCGATGGACTTGATACGGTCGTTGGGGAGCAGGCCGGCCGAGGCCGCCGGGCTGCCTTCGACCACCTGCCCGATCACCGGCTCGGTGACGGGGCGGCCCAAGGTCATGAACATCACCCAGAAGACGATGATGGAGAAAAGGAAGTTGATGCCGGGGCCGGCAAAGACGATGGCGGCGCGCTGGCCCACGGTCTTGTGCTTGAAAGAGACCTTCTTTTCCTCAGGCGTGAGTTCACGCGGCATCGGCTCAGCGCCGCCTTCGACCACCTGCATGGTCTCGCCCTCGCCGAACATCTTCACGTAGCCGCCGAGCGGAATCAGGCTGAACTTCCAGCGCGTGCCGTGTTTATCGGTAAAACCGAAGAGTTCGGGGCCAAAGCCGATGGAGAAGGCCTGGCAGCGCACGCCGTTCTTGCGGGCGATATAGAAGTGCCCGAATTCGTGCACAAACACCACGATCGTCAGCACAATCACAAAATTGACGATCTGGTGGACGGCGCCACCGAAATACTGCTCAAGCACGTCTGGCTCTCCCTCTTGTCAACTTAGGTCACGCGCCTACTCAGCGGCAGCGGCACTCGTGTTTTTGGCGGCCGCGGCGAACCGCCGGGCTTCAGCATCAACCGCCATAATTTCGTCCAGGGTGCCGACCGGCGCGGCCGCCACATGGGTCATAGACTGTTCGACGATTGCGGCGATATCGAGGAAGCCGATTTCGCCCGCCAAAAACCGGGCGACGGCGACCTCATTTGCCGCGTTCAGAATTGTAGGAGCGGCCCCCCCGCTTTGCAACGCGGCCCGGGCCAGGCGCAAGGCCGGAAAACGCACGGGATCGGGCGCTTCAAAGCTCAGCGTCCCCAGCTGGGCCAGGTTCAGGCGGGCACTCGGCGCCGGCACGCGTTTCGGCCATCCCAGGGTGTAGGCGATGGGCGTGCGCATGTCGGGGGTGCCCAACTGCGCCAAGACCGAACCATCGGTGTATTCGACCATGCTGTGGACCACCGACTGCGGGTGCACGACAACGTCGATCTGTTCACTGGGCAGGCCGAACAAGTGA
>CANKHC010000095.1 GCA_947481595.1 Fidelibacterota bacterium | reverse complement strand
CCTGTGATTCGCGAAGGTCGTCTTCTTCCATGCGCTGAATATGAGATGCGCAAATAACCGCTGCAATCTTGTTTCTTCGCAGCGGTTGTGCATGTTTGGGGCCAGGGAGAAATCATGGGTATTTACAGCGAACGGATCGAGACCAAGCTGCGTGCAGCCTTCCAGCCGGCGCAGCTGGACGTCATAGACGACTCCAACAAACACCACGGTCACACCGGCGCCCACCCGAGCGGTGAGACCCATTTCAATGTGGTGATGGAAGCCGCGGCCTTCGCCGGCAAATCGCGCGTCGAACGCCAGCGCCTGGTTTACCAGGCGCTGGAGTCAGAGCTGCAGGAGCGCGTGCACGCGCTGTCGCTAAAACTCAGCGCCCCCGGCGAATAGCAAACCCCCAACCCTCTCCCCGGAGGGGAGAGGGTGCCGAGCGGAGCGAGGCGGTGAGGGGGCCTTCTAAGCGCTTGCGCCGTAACTCTCACCGTAAATGAAAGCGTTCTTGTCCCTCAGGTCCTGCTGCAGCTCGGTGTTGTAGACCGCATAGAGGTCGCGCACCGAAACCATGCCGACGACGCGCTCGCCTTTGACCACCGGCAAATGGCGGTAATTGCGCGCGCGCATCATCGAAATCGCATCCGAAGCGGTGTCGTCCGGCGACAGCGTGTCGGGATTCTTGGTCATGATATTGGCGCAGACCGCGGTATCGGGATTCAGGCCGGCGGCAACGACGCGGCAGGTCATGTCGCGTTCGGTGATGATGCCCACTAGGCGCTCGCCTTCCATCACCAGGACGGCGGCGATCTTCTTGTCACGCATCAGCTTGGCCGCCACACGCACATCGTCGTAGGGCGATACCATCTGCAATGTCTGGCCGCTGATAACGTCGGGTACAATCTTCCGGATCATGGCGTACTCCCTTTTACGGGGTCGCGTCATTTGGAAGTCCCGGCGGAAGGCTGGTAACAGCCTTAGAACCAACCTCGGGCAGGGACCCTCAAGGGACCCCTATAAAGCGAGTGTGATCCTCGCTTCAGATAGGGTCAAGGAACCTGCGCTAAGCCGCCGCGTCGGCTGCGTTTTTCGCGGATTTGGGCGGTGTTACACGCAGCAGCGTCAACTGGTTGCGCGTCCGGCGCACAACCTGGATGCGAAAGCCGTGGAACAGGAACTGCTGCCCGGAGTCTGGAATGGTGCGCGCTTCATGCAAGACGAAGCCCGCCAGCGTCGAGGCCTTGGCGTCGGGCAAGCCCCAGCCGAGTTGCCGGTTTAGATCGCGCAGCGTCACGCTGCCATCGACGATGAACGAGCCGTCGGGTTGCGGGCGCACGCCGGCGACGGGGATATCGTGTTCGTCGCGGATGTCGCCGACGATTTCCTCGAGGATGTCTTCGAGCGTCACCACGCCGAGCTGCGTGCCGTACTCATCCACGACAATCGCGAAATGCTCGCGCCGCTCGCGAAAGGCCATCAGCTGGTCGCGCAATGTCGTGCTGTCGGGAATGAACCAGGGTTTGGCGGCCAGCGACAGGATCTCGACCTTCTCGTCCTCGCGCGCGAAGTTCAGCGCCCGCAGCAGCGCTTTGGCGTGGATCACGCCGACGATGTTGTCGGGCTGGCCGCGCCACAAGGGCACGCGGCTATAGGGGCTGGCGGCGATCTGGTCGACGATCTCGACGATCGGCAGATCGGCGTCCAGCGTGACGACCTTCTTGCGGTGAATCATCACCTCGCCCACGCTCACGTCGCCGAGGTCGAGCACGCTGCGCAGCATCACGCGCTCGTGCTGGATCTCGTCCTTGACGTGCTTGTCGCCCCTCTGCACTTCGATGGCGCCGCGCAGCTCGGCCATGATCTGCGCCGATGTGCGCACCGCCGCCGTCGGCACGCGGAACAGGCGCAAGGCCGCCCGCACCAGGATATCAACCACCGTGTTGAACGGCGTGAACACCCTGACCAGCGCGGCCATGATGCCTGAGGAATGGAGCGCCACCGGCGTGGGATGCAGAAGGGCGTAGGTTTTGGGCAGGATCTCGCCGTAGATCACCACCAAGAGAGTCATGATACCGGTGGCGTAAGCGATGCCTTCGTTGCCGAACATATCGATCATCAGGCTGGTGGTCAGCGCCGAGGCCAAGATGTTGACCAGGTTATTGCCGAGCAGCACCGTCGCGATCATGCTTTCGCGTTTATCGAGCAGCTTGTTGACCACCTCGGCGCGGGCGTTGCCCTCGCGTGCCATCTGATGCATCAGCGGCTTCGACGCGGTGGTCAGTGCTGTCTCGGCGGCCGAAAAGAACGCCGCGATCGTCAGCAGCAAAAGCACAATGCCTGCAATCATCGCCATAACAACGCTCCGTCAGGGAGGAAGTAGGTTGTGGAACTAGCCCGCCAAAGCCGCGGCGAGGGTTTCGCGCAGGACCGGCAAGGGCACGTCGCTGCTGGTGAAGGCGGCGCCGATGCCCCGCGTCAATACAAACGTCAAAGCGCCGTCTTTGGTTTTCTTGTCTTGCGCCATATGTGCGATCAGCATTTCCGGCGTGATGGCGCCGCGCGGGCCCCGTGTGGGCGGTGCGACAGGCAATCCAACGGCCGTGAAGTGCTTGCGGATGCGATCCGCATCGGTCGCGGGCGAAAGCCCCAGACGCGCCGAGAGATCGAAAGCGGTGACCATGCCGATGGCGACGGCCTCGCCGTGCAACAGTGCGCCGCCGTAGCCCATCTCGGCCTCAAAGGCGTGGCCGAATGTATGTCCGAGGTTGAGCAGCGCGCGCAGGCCGGCTTCGCGTTCGTCGGCGGCGACCACACGCGCCTTGGCTTCGCAGCTCGCCACGATGGCATGGCGCAGCAGGACGTGACTGGCTTCGCCGCCGGCCAAGGCTTGGGCACCGTTCTGCTCAAGCCAGGTCCAGAAGGCGGCGTCGCCGAGCAGCCCGTATTTCGCGACCTCGGCGTAACCTGCAAGCAGCTCGCGCCGCGGCAGGGTGGCCAGTACATCGGTGTCGGCCAGCACCAGGCGCGGCTGATGAAACGTGCCGACGAGATTTTTTCCCGCCGCCGTGTTGATGCCGGTCTTGCCGCCGACGGAGCTGTCGACCTGAGAGAGCAGGGTCGTCGGGATCTGGATGAAATCCACACCGCGCAAGAGGACCGAAGCCGCAAAGCCGGCGAGGTCGCCGATCACGCCGCCGCCCAACGCGACGATCATCGTGCCGCGCTCGCACTTCGCGGCGAGCATGGCGTCCAAGACCTGTTCCAGGTGGGCAAAGTCCTTGGTGGCCTCTCCGGCGGGAACCACCGTGTGGTCGACGCGGATGCCGGCGGCCTCAAAAGATGAGGTGGCGGCTTTGAGATAAAGCGGTGCCACCATTGAATCGGTGACCACGAAAACGCGGCGCTGCTTGAGCAGCGGCTTGGCGAACTCGCCCGCACGCGCGAGCAGCCCGCGTCCGACATGAATGTCGTAGCCGCGCGCGTCCAGTTCCACCCGCACGATGGCGGGTGCTGCGGCCGCTTGACGTTTGGCTTCGAGGCTCATGAGGCGGATGCGATCTCGTCGACGACATCGCCGCGGATTCCGACCAGCGCCTGGATCACCCGGGTGCAGGTGACCGTGGGATTGTCGGCACCGGTATCGACGGTGATGTTGGCTTCGGCATAGACCGGGTAGCGCGTTTCGATCAGCTTCGCCAACGTGTCGCGCGGGTCGCCTTCGTTCAGCAGGGGCCGGTGGCCGCGGCCCTTGGTGCGGGCGACGAGGGTCTCCAAGTCGGCCCGCAGCCACACCGAGATGGCCTTCTCGCCGATCAGCTTGCGGGTCTCGGGGTCCAGGAAGGCGCCGCCGCCGGCCGCCAAGATGGTGGGGGGGCCTTGGAGCAGGCGGGTCATGACGCGCCGCTCACCATCACGAAAGAAGGCCTCGCCGTATTTCTCGAAAATCTCGGCCACCGAGCAGCCGGCGGCCTGTTCGATCTCGGCGTCGGCGTCGACAAAGTCCACGTTCAGGCGCTGGGCCAGGCGCCGGCCGATACAGCTTTTCCCCGCTCCCATCAGACCCACCAGCACAATGGTGCGGCCCAGCGGCAGGGCTTCGCCCGCGTCCAGCCGCGGGAACTCGGTTTTGGCAATTTTGGCCGTTTCGCTCATGGTCTTAGGTCACTCTGGGAGGCGTGCCACAATGGTGGCGCAACCCATTGGCTCAATGGACATTATCACAGCCCTTGCGTAGTGTCGTCGGGGCATGCCGGGGCGTGATATAGGTCGCGGCGGACCCGTTATATAGAAGCAAGCGTAGCAACATAAGTGCATGGTTAAATTCCTCATTCTGCTGGTTCTCGCCGCGATGGTTGGCGGCGTGATTTTCCTGGCCACCTGGGACATGCCGCCGCCATCGGCGGTGACGGAAAAGGTCATCCCCAATGACCGCTTTAAGTAGACTCCGACTCCTTGCGGTCCTTCTGGCCAGCGTTGCGCTGGCCGTTGGCGCTGCATCGGCGCAGGACGCCGCCCCCGCGCCGGACACCGCTCCGGCTGATGCCCCCATTGACGTTCCAGCGGGTGGCGCACCGCCGCTGCCGGCGCAGTCCGGCGGCCCGGTCAGGATCCTGTCCGACACCGCGGCGCCCACACGCGATGCTGACGACGTCGACGTCGGCGATCTCGCAGCCCCCGGCATCGACCGTATCGGCCTGATCGATAATGCGAGCGGCGGTTTCTCGCCGCAGATGTGGCGCGGCACCGACTTTGAATTGTTGAAGCGCATTCTGCCGCAGCTGCCGCGCCGTTCGCCGTCGCCGGCGGTGCGCCGCCTCGCGCGCAATCTCTTGCTCTCACCCGGCACGCCGCCGGTGATCTCGCGCGAGCAGGCCGAAGCGCAGAGTGCCGAGAACCTCTCGGCTTCCCAGTGGCTGATTGAGACCCGCGTCACGACGCTGGCGGCTCTGGGCCACTGGACGGAAGTCCAGGCGTTGCTCGAACTGGTGCCCGCCGACCAGATGACCGACAGCCTCGCGCGCGCGAAGGTCGAGAGCAGTTTGGTGACCAGCCACGTCAACGAAGCTTGCGCGCAGACCCAAGCCGCGCTGAACGTCACACCCGATCCCTACTGGCAAAAGATCCAGGTGTTCTGCCAGCTCAACGTCGACCAGACCAGCGCTGCCGGCTTGGGGCTCGCACTGCTGCGCGAACAGAAGGTCGCCGATCCCATGTTCTTCTGGGCCGTGGACGTCATGGGCGGCAACGCAGCACCATTCCCCGCCGCCTTCACCAAGCTCGAGCCTTTGCACTACGCCATGCTGCGTAAGGCCGCCGCACCATTGCCCGCAAATCTTGCCGACATCCTGCCCAAGATCAGCGATGCGTCGACGCTGGGTTGGCTGGCGATGATGCCGCTGCCGGACGCGGCCCCGATCAAAGGCGACAAGACTCCCGCCGCGGTGCGCGCCGAACGCCGCCGTGCGCTCGAAGACGCGCAGATTGTGCTGGCTGAACGCGCCGTGGCCGCCGGCACCCTTGCACCTGCGCAACTCCGCGCGGTCTACACCGCCCTCAACACCGCCGATCCCGCGCCGCCGCCCTTGACCCAGATCACCGCCGACAACGTGCGCGGCCGCGCGTTCCTCTACCAATCGGCTGCCGCACAAACCGTTCCGACGGCGCGCGCCGAAGTGATCGCACGCGCCTTCGAACTGGTGCGCGCCGACGGCGGCAGGCAAGGTCCAGGCCTTGGTGTGATCGGCCCGGTGTACAGCGAAATGCTTGCCGGCATGGAGCCCACCGCCGATCTGGTGTGGTTCGCAGGGGCAGCTGCGCGCGGCCTTTTGGTGGTGGAAGATGCGGCTGTGCGCGACAAAGCCAAAGGCTGGTTAGAACTCGCCCGCAGCATGGGGCGCACCTCGCGCGAAGCCGGCCAGATCGCCGGCGGCCTGTGGCCCATCGAAGCGATGATGACCGGCACGGCGGCAACGATGCTGCCGCCGCAAGCCATGCGCTCGTGGGTCAGTTCGCTGCCCGCCGACATGGCGGCCGAAGTCATCGCCCAGCGTCAGGAAAGCGTGCTCAGCCTGCTGGTGGCCGTGGGCGAGCCCGTCGAGACGGTCGATTGGCTGGCAGTCATGGGCGGCGCGCGCCGCTCAGCCGATGTCAGCCAACTGGCGCCGCATCTCGCCAATGGTCTCACGCTCGCGAGCAAGGCGGGGCGTGCCGGCGAGACGGCAGCCCTTGCTCTCGTCGCCCTCGGCGAAGACGGGCCCGCATCAGCCGGCGTCAGCGCGGTGCAGATCGTGATCGAAGCTTTGCGCGCGGCTGGGCGCGAGAGCGATGCGCGCGCGCTGGCGGTGGAAACCGCACTGACCCTCGGGCTGTGACCCAAGCATCCACATGTCTCCTCATGTGGAAACCTTCCTCGAAATGATGGCCGCCGAGCGCGGGGCGTCCCCGCGCACGCTGGACGCCTACCGCCGCGACCTCGACGACCTCGCCGGTTTTCTCAAAAGCGACGTGGCCAAGGCCGACGCAGCGGCACTGCGCCGTTATCTCGATCACATGAAACGCGCCGCCATGGCGCCGCGCACCGCCGCGCGCCGGCTGTCGTGCCTGCGCCAGTTCTTCAAGTTCCTCTACGCCGAAGGCCAGCGCGCCGACGATCCCACGGCATCGCTCGACAGCCCGCGCCTGGGCCGGCCGCTGCCGAAGTACCTCAGTGAAGAGGAAGTCGAACGCCTGCTTGCAGCCGCGCGCGCCATCGAAGGCATCGCCGGTATGCGTGCGTCCGCGTTGCTGGAGCTGCTCTACGCCACCGGTTTGCGCGTTTCGGAGTTGGTGTCGCTACCGCTGGCCGCCGTGCGCGGCAAGGCTGCGATGATCGTGCGCGGCAAGGGCAACAAGGAACGCATGATCCCCATCGGCGAGACAGCCCGCGCGGCGATCGCCGCCTATCTCGACGTCCGCGAAGCCTTCATCCCGCCCCCGGCCAAAGCGTCGGCGCGCCTGTTCCCGGCGCGCGGACGCGCGGGGCATATGACGCGCGCGGGATTTTCCGTGCTGCTGAAAAACATTGCCGTCACCGCAGGTCTTTCCCCCGCGCGGGTTTCGCCGCACGTCTTGCGCCATTCCTTCGCCACCCACCTGCTGGCCCACGGCGCCGATCTCCGGAGCCTGCAGCAGATGTTGGGCCATGCCGACATTTCGACGACCCAGATCTACACCCACGTTCTCGACGAGCGGTTGAAGAGCCTCGTGCACAGCAGCCATCCCCTGGCGAAAACCAAGCTGTAACCGGCGGAAATTCCCAGGTAATTTTGACTCGCTCCTATTCATGTGCGAGTATTTCCACCTGGGAGCTACCGGAGGTTTTGTTCTTTTGCGCGCGTTTTTTGCCGCGGTACTTCTGCTGACCCTTTCGCCGGCGGCGCGCGCCGCAGTCGAGACTGTCGCCCCCGAGTACGCGGTGAAGGCGGCCTTCGTCTATAAATTCGGCGGCTTCATCGAATGGCCGCAGACAGTCTTCGAGACTCCCGAAAGTCCCACCAACCTTTGCATCCTCGGCACGGATCCCTTCGGCGCCGCGTTGGATAAAGCCGTTACGGGTCAGCGTATCGCCGACCATCAGGTGCAGGTCCGGCGTATGGACGCCGTCGCGCCTAAGTCCGGCTGCCAGATTCTGTTCATCGCCGGCCAGGACGAGAAGAAGATCGCCGCTGCATTGAACGCCGTGCGCGGTGAGAACGTGCTCACGATCACCGACGGCGCGCCGACGCCCGCGACCGCGGGCATCATCAACTTTGTCATCGCCGACAACCGCGTGCGTTTTGAGATCGACGACCAGGCCGCTTCGGTCAATGGCGTGGTGATCAGCTCCAAGCTGCTCGATCTCGCCCGCACCACGAAAAAGCGGAGCTAAGGCGCCGATGAAAAGCTGGTTCGCCAACATCTCGCTGCGCTGGAAGCTGGCCCTGGTGACGGTGCTGGCGACGGCCATCGCGCTGCTGGTCTCCGGCGTCATCATGGCGCTCTATGACGCGCGCACTTACGAATCCCAAAAAGCCGGCGCGCTCACCAGCGAAGCCCAGATCATTGCCGGCAGCATCGGGGCCGCGCTGACCTTCAACGATACCGAAGCGGCGCTGGAATACCTAGCCGCCCTCGACGCCAACCCTGAGATCGTCGCCGCCGCGGCCTACGACGCCGAAAAGCAGTTGGTGACAAGCTACGTCCGCCCCGGTGGCCAACAGTGGACGGTGCCCGCCACCGCCGGCGCGCCCGGTTATGCCTTCGAGGGCGGAGAGCTCGGCGTCTTTGTGCCGGTCTTTGAGGGTCAGAGTCAGACCACGGGCCAGACGCCGCTGGGCTGGGTCTATATCAAAGCCAGCGTCGAGGCGGTCGAGGCGCGCATGGCGCGTTATACCCTTATCCTGATGCTCATCGGTGCCAGCGCGCTGGCTTTGGCCCTGCCGGTGTCGTTGTGGTTCCACCGCCTGATCTCCAACCCCATCGAGGAATTGGCCGCGCGCAACGCCATCATCCGCACGACGCTGAACGCCGTCGACCACGGCGTGATGATCGTCGACAAGGACATGCGCGTCTCCTACATCAACAACAAGATCGCCAAACTTTTTCCCCACACCAAGCTTGTGGCGGAAGGCGATGACATCCGCCCGCGCCTCGCGGAAAGCCAAGCGAACTACGACAAGGACGGCAGCGCCGACAACACCAACGCCGAGCTCGCCGATCACATGCGCGGGCACTACTATCTGCCCGACGGCCGCACTGTCGAGTACCGCCACGAGGCGCTGCCCTACGGCGGCTTCGTGCGCACCTACACCGATATTTCCGAAGAGAAACTGCTGCAGGAACGTCTGCAGCAGGCCAAAGCCAAGGCCGAGGATGCGGCGCTGGCCAAGTCGCAGTTCCTCGCCGCCATGAGCCACGAGATCCGCACGCCCATGAGCGGCGTGATCGGCATCGTCGAACTCCTGCGTTCGACCCAGCTTTCCGACGACCAGCGCCAGATGGTCGAATTGATCCAACGCTCGGGCGTCTCGCTGCTCGACGTCATCAACGACATCCTCGACTACTCGAAGATCGAAGCCGGGCGCATGACGGTTGAAAAGATCGACTGTGCACTGCATGAAATCATCGAAGGCACGGCCGAAGTCATCGGCGGCCACACCCAGAGCAAGACGCTCAACATCGTCTGCTCGGTCGATCCCCGGATCGATTCCGTGGTCAAGGGCGACCCGGTGCGCATCCGCCAGGTGATCATGAACCTGATGGGCAACGCCGTGAAGTTCACCGAAACCGGCACGGTGTCCATCGAGGCCAACATCGAATCCACCACGGAACAGCAGCTCGTGGTGATGTTCGAAGTCACCGACACCGGCATGGGCATCCCCGAAGAGAAGCAAAAGCAGCTCTTCCAAGCCTTCAGCCAGGCGGATTATTCCACCTCGCGCAAATTCGGCGGCACCGGGTTAGGTCTGTCGATCTCCAAAAACCTGGTCCAGTTGATGGACGGTGAAATCGGCGTGCGCAGCGAGGCGGGCAAGGGCTCGACCTTCTGGTTCCGCATCCCCTTTCCGCGCCTGCCGGCAGACCAGCGTACAGATCCGCTCGGCGAATACGCGGGCGTGCTCTCGGGCTTGCGCATGCTGGTTTACGACCCGACGGTGCCGCGCTCAGCACCCACCCGCTACCTGCGTGCCGCCGGTGCCGAAGTCATTGAGCCAACCTCGCACACCGACGTCATCGCCCGCTTCGCGCGCGAGACCGGCGTGGGCCGCAGCGTCGATGCGATCATCGTCTGCATGCGGATCGGCGACGTGCACGCCGCGCGCCTGATCGACGACATCCACAAACTTTCCGGCGACGTGAAGACGATTGTCGTGGCACCGCACCTCTCAGGCAGCGCGGCCAAAGTGATTACCACGAAGAAGCCGGCGGCATCGGTGCCGGCCCCCATCCGCCGCGCGCGGTTTTTTGGCGCTGTCGCCACCGCCACCGGCCGCGTGACCCAATTGCAGGTGAACAACGCCGACACCAGCGCCTACAACTTCGAGGCGCCGACGACGCACGAGGCCGTCGCACAGCAGTGCCTGATCCTGGTGGCCGAGGACAACCAAACCAACCAGTTCGTCATCAAAAGCCAGATGCGCCGCCTGGGCTTCGCCGCCGAATTCGTCAACGACGGCAAGGAGGCCTGGGACGTGCTCACGCGTCACGGGACGCGCTACGGCCTCTTGATCACCGACTGCCACATGCCCTTTGTCGACGGCTACCAGCTCACCGGCCTGATCCGCGACCGCGAGATCCAATCGGGCCGCCATCTCCCGGTGGTGGCACTGACCGCCAACGCGCTGCAGGGCGAGGCCGAGATTTGCCGCGCCGCCGGCATGGACGGCTATCTTTTCAAGCCCACCGATCTCGCCACCCTCGAGGCCACGATCCTGAAATGGCTGCCCCAGGCGGCGAACCTGCGCCGCGCCTTGGATGCGCCCACGCCGCACCTGGCGGCCGCCGACGGCCCGCCGGAAGAAAGCCTCAACGGCGCCGCTCCCATCGACACTTCGGTTCTCGCCGGCCTCTTGGGCAGCAGCGATCCGGCGGCACTCCGCGAGATGTTGGTCCTCTATCTTGAGACCGAGGTCGAAACCCCCGCCATCCTGCGCGCGCTCGTGGAAGCCCGGGACAGTGTGGGTCTCGGCAAGGCCGCCCACGCCGCCAAGGGGGCGGCGTCCTCCGCCGGGGCCACGCGGCTGACGGAGTTGTGCAAGGACATCGAAAAGAACGCCGCGCAAGACGACTGGCAGCGCATGGGCCATTTGTGCATCCAGGTGGACAGCGCCTTCGCCGACGTGCGCAAGTTTATCGAGACTTTTTAGGGCCAGTTGCGAAAGCCCGCGGCAGCCGTTACGAACGTCGCCATGGCTGTTCCCCCACCCCCCACCAATCCCGCCGCGATCGAGGCCCTCTTCAAGGAAGCCCAGGCCTTACAGAATGCCGGCCGCTTCCAGGAGGCCGTGGCGCGGTACCAACGCGTCATTCAGGCGATGCCCGGTTTCGCCGAAGCCTACGCCAACTGCGGCACGTGCTTTCGCGGCTTGAAAGCCTACGCCGCGGCGCGCTCGGCCTATGACACTGCGCTCAGGCTGAAGCCTGGCCATCCGGGGTTCCTCAGCAACCGCGGCGCCATCCTCATGGACATGGGCGATGCGCCCGGCGCGCTTGCCGATTTCGACCGCGCCCTGGCCACCGCGCCCGACAACCCGCGCGCGCATAATAATCGCGGGGTCGTGCTGGTCGAGCTGAAGCGCGACGCCGAAGCCCTGGTCAACTTCGACCGCGCCCTCCAGCTTTCGCCGGACTTCGCCGACGCCTACGGCAATCGCGGCAACGCTCTGCGCAACTTGAAGCGCCTGCCGGAGGCGATCGCGAGCTACGACCGTGCGCTGCAATTGCGCCCCGACTATCCCTTTCTCGCCGGCACGCGGATGCTGGCGAAGATGGAGATCTGCGACTGGCGGAACCGTGATGCCGACAAACAGGCCCTGATCGACGGCGTGCGCGCCGGCCGGCTTTCGACGCAGCCATTCGCGTTGCATGCCCTGACCGACGATCCCGCCGTGCACCGGCGCGCGGCCGAGCTTTGGAGTGCCGCCGAAGTTCCGCCCGACCCGGCGCTGGGGCCGATCAAGCGCTATCCCGGCGCCTCATCGAAAATCCGCGTCGGCTACTTCTCGATGGATTTCCATACCCATCCCGTCGCGGCGCTGAGTGCCGAGGTGTTCGAGCGCCATGACCACGCGAAGTTCGAGATCACGGCCTTTTCGTTCGGGCCCGACAGTCCCGATCCCATGCGTCAGCGGCTGAAGCGCGCCTTCGATCGCTTTATTGACGTCAAGGACAAGAGCAATCGGGAAATCGCCGAAATGGCGCGCGCCCTTCAGATCGACATCGCCGTCGATCTGGCCGGCCTGACGACAGGCGCCCGCCCGGGGATCTTCGCGCTGCGGG
>CANKHC010000094.1 GCA_947481595.1 Fidelibacterota bacterium | reverse complement strand
GCTTCCACGTCTGCCTCGACGACTTCGGCGCCGGTGCGGCTAGCTTCCAGTACCTCTCCGTGCTGGAAGTCGACGTGGTCAAGCTCGACGGCAGCGCGGTCAAGAACGCGCAGACCGCGCCCAAGGGCCGCGCCTTCCTGCGCGCGCTGACCACGCTCTGCAAGACCATGGATGTCGAGACCATCGCCGAGATGGTTGATAGCAAGGAAGGCCTCGAATTTGTGCGCGACTGCGGCGTCGAATACGTCCAGGGCTTCCTCTTCGGCAAACCCGACGCCGATCCCTGGAGCTTCATCAAGAAGCTCGACCGCAAGCTGTTCGCCTGAGAGCCGCCCGCTCCGGCGCTCCAACGCCATGAACCTAACCCTCAGCGACAACGATCTCGCCAATCTCATCCTGCAGCGCACCGGCCCCTTCTTGCAGATGGGCGGGGGCAGTGTCCTCAATCAATGGTTCGCGACCGGCGATAAACGGCCACTGGTGGCGTTCCTAAAGGGCACCGGCAAGGTCAACGAATACGTCAACGCGACATTTGCCGGAATCGCCGCCGACTTCAACGAACTTAGCCCGCACATCGAGAGCGTAAGTGCCGGTACGGTCGTGAGCATCGGGCCAGGCTACGGGTTTCTTGAGCTGCTGATCTACGGCATCAATCAACCACGTCTGCTGTTGATCGATATCGAGCACTCGCCCGAGCACAAGCATGGTTTTGCGCAGCAGGGGTCGGGCTATGCGGACCTCGCGAGCTGCCGGAATTTCCTCACCGCCAACGGCGTCGATGCCAAGCACATCGAAACCTGCAACCCACGCAAGCAGCCCCTGCCGCAGGGGAGTTTCGATGTTCTCGTCAGTGTGCTGTCCATGGGATTCCACTATCCCTGTACCGAATACGCGCCGTTCATTCTGGCCGGGCTGCGGCCGGGCGGGCTGTTGATTCTCGACAAGCGCACGCAGGTTGCCGACCCGGGTTGGGACGAATTGCGGCCGCACTTCGCGGTGGTGTCGCAAAATGACCAGCCGAAGTCCACGCGCTTCGTCCTCAAGCGGACCTAAGGCGCGGTGGCGTAACTCTTGATCTTTTCGACCATGGAGACCAGGCCATTGCGCCGGCTCGGGCTGATGTGCTGGTCGAGGCCCAAGGTGCGAAAAGCCGCGTCGGTGTCGATCGCGGCGATCTGGGCCGGCGTCTGGCCCGAAAACAGTATCCCCAGCACCGCGATCAGGCCTTTGACGATGTGGGCGTCGCTGTCGGCGGCGAATGCGAACTTGTCGGGCTCTCCCGCGGGGTGGCCCGGCACCATCCACACCTGGCTCATGCAGCCGCGCACCTTGTTGGCCTCGGTCTGGGCGGCCGCCGGGAAGGGCGGCAACTTGCGCCCCAGGTCGATGAGGTAGCGGTAGCGGTCCTCCCAGTCGTCGAACAGTGCGAAGTTCTCGGTGAGCTCAGCGAAGCTCATCTCCGGTGTAATCATGATCGGGGAGGCGGAATTCATTGCGGCGCCGTTGTATCGTGAGTTTTGCTAAACTAAGTCGGCCCCCACTTTCTGCAAGAGCCAATATGCCGCCGTTCATCGCTGTCACGCCGACCCTCAACCTCGACGAAGCCGAGCTCGACATGTCGTTTATCCGCTCCTCTGGGCCGGGTGGGCAGAACGTCAACAAGGTGGCTACCGCCGTCCAGTTGCGCTTCGACGCGCGCCGTTCGCCGTCCTTGCCCAACGCCGTGGCGATACGGCTGATCCAGCTTGCCGGCAAGCGTGCGACTAATGAAGGCGAGATCGTCATCACCGCCAACCAGCACCGCACCCAGGAGATGAACCGCAAGGATGCGATCGACAGAATTGTAGAGCTGATCCGCCAGGCCAGCATCGCGCCCAAGAAGCGCGTCAAGACCAAGCCGAGCAAATCCTCGCGCGTCCAGCGCACCGACGCCAAAACAAAGCGCGGCGCCACCAAAAGCCAACGCCGCGTTTCCTCGCGCGATTGGGACTAGCTACTGTGCGGCTTGGAAATTAGTGCCGGAATCCGCCGAGAACTGCAGCGCCGCGACGCGGGCGTACAAGGGATTGCTGACCAACAACTGTTCGTGCCGTCCGGTGTCGACCAGATGACCATCGTCGATGACGGCAATACGATCGGCGTTGACGACGGTGGCGAGACGATGAGCGATGACCATGGTGGTGCGCCCGACCATCAGACGTTCGAGCGCGGTTTGCACCAGGCGTTCGTTCTCGGCATCCAAGGCACTCGTCGCCTCATCCAATAATAGCAGCGCCGGGTCGCGCAGGATCGCACGCGCGATGGCGATGCGTTGCTTCTGACCGCCCGACAATCTGACTCCGCGCTCGCCCAAGAAACTCTTCATGCCATCCGGCAATTTGGCGATGAACTCCATAGCGGCGGCTGCTTCGGCGGCGGCCTTCACCTCGTCGTCGCTGGCACCCGGCCGGCCGTAACGGATATTTTCCATGGCGTCGGCGGCAAAGATCACCGGGTCCTGGGCCACAAGGCCGATGCGCGCGCGGGCATCACGCGGATCGACCTCGCGCAAATCCATGCCGTCGATGCGCACCACGCCTGAGCGCGGATCATAGAAACGCAGCAGCAATTGAAACACGGTGGTTTTGCCGGCGCCTGAAGGGCCGACCAACGCGACGTGCTCGCCTGGCGTGACGTTGAGGTTCAGGCCCTTGAGTGCTGCGGTGTCAGGGCGCGACGGATAGTGGAAGGTGACATCCTCGAAACTCACTGCGCCGCGCGCCGGCACCGGCATGGGCTTGGGATTGGCCGGCGCTTTGATGTCGGGCGACATCTCCAAAATCTCGATCAGACGCTCCGTCGCCCCTGCCGCGCGCTGCAGATCGCCCAGCACTTCGGTCATCGCCCCCACCGAAGCCGCCACCATGATGGCGTAGAAGATGAACGCCGATAGCGCGCCGGGCGTGATGTCGCCGGCGATCACACCGCGCCCGCCTGCCCAGACCACCGTGGCGATGGCGCCGAAGACCAGCAGGATTACCACCGCACCCAGGCTCGCGCGCGCGAAAATGCGGCGCATGGCGGTGATGAAAGCGCCTTCGACATTGCGGCTGAAGTAACTGCGGTCGATATCCTCGTGCACAAAAGCTTGCACGGTGCGGATGGCGTTCAGGTTCTCCTCCGCATAGGAGCCCACATCGGCCACGCGGTCCTGGCTTTCGCGCGAAAGTTTGCGCACCTTGCGGCCGTAGAGAATGATCGGCACCACCACCGTCGGCACCACCAGCGCGACGAGGGCCGTCAGTCTGGGATCGGTGACCACCAGCATGACCACACCGCCGATCAGGGCCACCACATTGCGCAATGCGATCGACAGCGATGAACCGATCACCTGTTGCAGGAGGGATGTGTCGGTGGTCAGGCGCGAGAGGATCTCGCCGGTCTTGGTGGTCTCGAAAAACCCGGGGCTCAATTTCAGAATGTGACTGAACACGGCTGTGCGCATGTCGGCGACGACGCGCTCGCCGATCCAGGAGATGTAGTAAAACCGCACGAAGGTGCCGGCCGACATCACCACGACGATGGCGATGAGGATCGCCAGCCCCTGGTCGAGCATCTCCGAGCTTCCGGCCGAGAGGCCTCGGTCGATGACAAACCTGAGGCCGGCGCCGATGCTCAGGGTGGCGAGCGACGTGACGGCCAAGGCGGCGACGAAGATCGCCAATTGGCGCTTGTAGGGACGCATAAACTCATAGGTCCGGCGCAAAAACGCATAATTCTTGCTGCGCGGCCGGTCCGGCATGTTCCAGCGTGAAGGCCCGCCAGATCTGTCACTCATGTACGATCGCTCACGTTTGTGATCCCTTTTTTGCTGCTCTGAAGTGGCCTTTTCCGGCGGCGAAGTCAACGGAGCCGGCATAAACTCTGGGCGTATGCATCCCAGCGAAGCCACCACCTCCCTGTGCCGCGACTGCTTGGCAGAATACCGCCGCGCAAGCCCGCGCTGTGCTGCCTGCGGCTCCGAACGCATGGCGGCGCATCCGGAACTGGGGCGGCTTTCCATCGCGCATATCGACTGCGACGCCTTCTACGCCGCCGTCGAAAAACGCGACAATCCGTCGCTGGAAGGCAAGCCGGTGTTGATCGGCGGCGGGCGGCGCGGTGTGGTCTCCACGGCCTGCTACGTCGCGCGCAAATACGGTCCGCGCTCCGCCATGCCGATGTTCAAAGCGTTGCAGCTCTGCCCGCAGGCCATCGTCATCAAACCCGACATGGCCAAATACAAGCGCGTCAGCGGCGAAGTCCAGGCGCTCTTCGACCAGGCCACGCCGCTGGTCGAACCACTCTCCCTCGACGAAGCTTTCCTCGATCTCTCCGGGACCACGCTCCTGTTCGCGCGCTCGCCCGCGGCAACACTTGCGTGGATCGCGCGCGAGATCGAGCGTCAGGTTCGCATCACCGTTTCCATTGGCCTCAGCTACAACAAGTTCCTGGCCAAGATGGCGTCCGACATGGACAAACCGCGCGGCTTCGCGGTCGTGGGCCGCGCCGACGCCATTCAGATCCTGCACGACCTTGCCATAACCAAGCTTCCCGGCGTGGGGCCGTCGCTGGCCGACAAGCTGAAGGTCGACGGCCTGTTCACCATCGGCGACCTGCAGCGCCGCCCGGAAAGCGAACTCACCTTGCGTTACGGCGACACTGGCACGCACCTCGCCAGCCTCGCGCGCGGCGTCGATCACCGTCGTGTGACCATCGACCGCGAAGCCAAGAGCATCTCCGCCGAGACAACGTTCGAATACGACGTCGCCGACATGGCCGAGTTGCGCCGCCGCCTGTGGCCGCTCTGCGAACGCGTGGCGGAGCGCCTCAAACACCACAATCTCGCCGGGCGTACGGTGACCCTCAAGCTCAAGACCGCGCGCTTCAAGCTGCGCACGCGCAATCACAGCCTGCCGGCACCGACCCAGCTGGCCGAGACCATCTTCCGCACCGCCGAGCCGATGTTGATGAAAGAGGCCTCCGCAGCGCCGTTCCGTCTCATTGGCATCGGTCTCGACCAAATCAGCGACGGCGCCGAGGCCGACGACCGCGCGCCACAGACTGATTTATTTGCCGCGCCGGCGGCGGGGACGCCGCGCCCGGCTCAGGTCGAACGGGCCATGGATGCCGTCCGCGCAAAGTTCGGCCGCGCGTCGATCCGCAAGGGCAGGGCGGACAAGTAAGGTTGCTTTTTGGTGTGTGCCGAGGCACACCGTTCTTATGGAAATGAGTGGTGAATATATGATCGCGGTCCCACGGGCGGTGGTGTGGGCGGCGCTCAACGACGTCGAGGTGCTGCGTGCTGCCATCCCTGGCTGCGACACCATCAACCGCCTCTCGGACACCGAGATCGAAGCGACGGTCACCGCCAAGGTCGGACCGGTGAAAGCCTCGTTCAAAGGCATGGTGACGCTGTCGGACCTCGATCCTCCCAACGGCTATACCATCCGCGGCGAAGGCAAAGGCGGCGTTGCCGGCTTCGCCAAAGGGGGCGCGAAAGTGCGCCTCGCCGATGTGCCCGAAGGCACCCGCCTCAGCTATGATGTCGACGCGACGGTGGGCGGCAAGCTCGCACAGATCGGCGCCCGCCTGATCGATTCCACCGCCAAGAAATTGGCCGACGAATTTTTTGCGACCTTTAGTAAATTAGCCGCTGAGCACAAGCCTCAATGACGACGATCAATGTCACGGTGAATGGAACCCAACACGGCGCCGAGGTCGAGCCGCGCATGCTGCTGGTGGAATTCCTGCGCGAAACACTTCGCCTGACCGGCACGCACGTAGGCTGCGACACCAGTCAGTGCGGGGCGTGTACGGTGCATTTGAACGGCCGCTCGGTCAAAGCCTGCACTATGCTGGCGGTTCAGGCGGATGGGCAGAGCGTCACCACCATCGAAGGTGTGGCTGCCGGGGATGGCACGCTGCACCCCATGCAAGCGGCGTTCCGCGAACATCACGGCCTGCAATGCGGCTTCTGCACGCCCGGCATGGTGATGAGCGCGCTCGCGCTGGTCGAACGCACGCGCGGCTACGAGCTTACCGAAACCGTCATCCGCCAGGAGCTCGAGGGTAATCTCTGCCGCTGCACCGGTTATCAGGGCATCGTCCAGGCGGTGCGCGCGGGTGCCGAAACCATGAAGGCGGGCTGAGGCATGTATGCTTTCGACTACAAGCGCGCGGGAAGCGTCACGGAAGCGACCAAGCTGTTCGCCGCCGATGACGACGCGGCCTATCTCGCCGGCGGCCAGACCCTGATCCCGACCTTGAAGCAGCGCCTGCGCCAGCCCACGACGGTGATCGATGTCGGCGCGCTGGCGGAATTGCGCGGCATCGCCGTCACCGGCAAGTCGGTCACCATCGGCGCGAGTGTGACTCACGCAGAGGTCGCGGCGGCGGAAGCCGTGCAGAAATCCATCCCGGCTTTGGCCGAGCTAGCGGGGATGATCGGCGACCCGCAGGTGCGCAACCGCGGCACCCTTGGCGGCTCCATCGCCAATAACGATCCGGCCGCCGACTATCCCGCCGCCGTGCTGGGACTGAATGCCACCGTGCATACGTCACAGCGCAGCCTGGCGGCGGCTGACTTCTTCACCGGCATGTTTGAAACCGCTCTGGAACCGGGCGAGTTGGTGGTGAAAGTCGATTTCCCCATCCCGCGCCGCGCGGCTTACGCCAAGTTCCGCAATCCCGCCTCGCGCTATGCCGTGGTCGGGGTGATGGTGGCGGAGACCAACGATGGCCTGCGCGTGGCTGTCACCGGGGCCGGCCCCGGCGTGTTTCGTCTCACCGAAATGGAAACCGCCCTGGCGCGAAACTTTTCGCAAGCCGCCATTCAAAATCTTTCCATTCCAGCCGACGACCTCAACAGCGATCTTCATGCCACCGCCGACTACCGCGCGCATCTGATCAAGGTCATGGCAGGGCGTGCGATCGCCAGCATGATCTGATTCCGGAGGGCGAATGCCCGCGCCGATCCGCTTCTTCTTCGATTTCACGTCGACCTACTCGTACATCGCTGTCCAGAAGATCGACGATCTCGCCGCGCGTTATGGCCGCAGCGTCGATTGGAGCGCTGTTTCTCTCGGCCATCTGTTCCAGGCTCAGGGTGTGCAGGCGCCTCCCCTCATCCCCGCCAAATTCAACTATCTCAAGATCGACTTCGCGCGCAGCTGCGCATTTGCCAGCTTGCCGTGCAGGCTGCCGGACCCTTTTCCGCCCGAGGTCAAGCTCGCGCGTTACACGTTCTGGCGTCTCAAAGCCCGCGACGAAATGCTCTCCCACGCTTTCGCCCGGGCGGTGACGAGTGCGACGTTCGGGCGCGGCGACTCCGTCGCCACGGCCACTGAGATCGCCGCGGCCTGCAAGGATGTCCCGGGCGTTAGCCTCGACGACATCGTCGCCGCCGAAACCGACGTCGGCGCCAAGCGCGCGGTGATCACGTCCCTCAAGACGGCACAAGACGTCGGCATGAACGGCGCACCCTATATGATCCTCGACGGCGAGCCGTTCTGGGGTGCCGACCGCTTGGTCCAGCTGGAAGCCAGGCTTGCCGCCGCACGCTAAAGTGCTATGACCAGCAGCCCTTTTGTTTCGCGAAAGACACGTCCTTGAAAATCGCCCTCATCGGCAACGGCGCCATCGCCAAACTGATTGCCCAGTTCTGCGCCCAACATCCCGACCGTTTCACCATCGCCGCCGCATTGGGACTCGCCTCCGATACGGCTTCGGTGGGCAAACATCCCATCGTCCAGAACCTCAAAGACCTGCTCGCTTACAAACCCGAGCTCGTCATAGAATGCGCTGGTCACAGCGCCGTGGCGGCCTACGCCGCGCCGGTTCTGGAAGCCGGTGTCGATCTCGTGATCGTCTCCACCGGCAGCCTCGCCGACGCGACCCTTTGGGAAAAAGTCCGCGCCGCGGCGCTGCACTCCAAGGCGCGGCTGAAGATGCCGGCGGGTGCCTTGCCTGGCATCGACGCGCTCGCCGCCGGAAAAATGGGCGGTTTAAGCAAAGTCACTTTGCGTTCGTCCAAAAACCCGCGTGCCTGGAAAGGCACGCCGGCCGAGGAGAAGTTTGATCTCGACGCGATCACCGCCCCGACGGTGATTTTCTCGGGCAATGCGCGCGCTGCCGCGCTGACGTTCCCGAAGAACGCCAACATCGCCGCCACGGCGGCGCTGGCCGGCCTCGGCTTCGAAGACACTACCGTGGAACTGACCGCCGATCCCGGCGTCAGCCAGAACGTCCACCGCCTGGACGCCGAAGGCGTCTTCGGCAGCATGAGCCTGGTCATCCACGCCAACCTGTCGCCGGACAATCCCAAGACCTCGCATATGGCCGCACTGTCCATCATCCGCCTGCTGGAGAACGAGACCGCCGCCATCGTGATTTAAGCGCCGCGATTTGCTATGATCGCGCCATCTTGATTGCTGGGCAGGATGAGGGTGGTCCGATGAAAAAGTCCGACGACAAGGCACCGCGGCCGCTGAAGAACGCTTCGATCCTGGTGGTCGAAGATCAGACCTTCGTCATGGATCTGATTGAGCGCATGCTCAAGCCGCGCGTCGGCGGCCTGCACGGGGCGCGTTCCGCCGAAGACGCCTTCTACAATCTCGAAAAAGCGCCGGGCCTCGCCCACGTCGCCGTCGTCGACTATCACCTGCTCGGCATGGACGGAGTGAAGTTCATCGAAAAGCTGCGCACGTCGAAGGTTGAGACCCTGAAGAACCTGCCGGTTATCATGCTCACCGGCGACAACGACATGGACGTCTACCGCCGCGCCGCGCGCCTCGGCATCTCGGGTTTTCTCAAAAAACCCGTGGCGACAGACACGCTGGTGGAAGCGCTTGAAAATGCTCTCGCAGGCAAGCGCGTTGCCGTGCCGCGCCTTGACGTCGATCCAGCGCTGCCGAGCGCGCGCGCCATGGCCGAGCGCCTTCCCGAATCGGCCGGCGATTCACCTTCGCGAACGGACGAGGTGCGTTCTCCGCCCGCCGCTCACCAGCCCATCAATTTCAAGACGTGACGATCACGAGGTAACGCAGGCGGCCAGCGGACCGACGCGGGCCGCACGGCCTTGCAGCGTCTCGCCGCGCCCGCTGACATAGGGTCCGGGATTGGACGCATTCCACCGCCGCGGGTTGGGCAGCACGGCCGCGAGCAGGGCAGCCTCGCGCGACGATAGGTTTGCCGCCGCTTTCTTGAAATGGTGCCGCGCCGCTGCCTCGGCGCCGTACACGCCCGGTGCCCATTCCACCACGTTCAGGTACATCTCCATGATGCGCGGCTTCGGCCACAGGGCCTCGATGTAGATGGTGAACCAGGTCTCCAGCCCCTTGCGCAGCCAGGTGCGGTTAGGCCAGAGGAAAACGTTCTTGGCGGTCTGCTGCGAGATCGTGCTGCCGCCGCGTAAGGTCCGCTCTTCGTCCTCATCGAGGTAGTCGTTGATGGCCTTCTCGATGGCTTTGGCGTCGAAGCCGTGGTGGCTGCAAAAGCCTTCGTCTTCGGCTGTCAGCACTGAACGCGCCAGCGCCGGCGCGATCTTGGCCATGGGCACCCAGTCGTATTCCACCTTGCCGCCGCGCAGCAGCATCAGCGGGGTCAGCGGGGGTGCGACCACGCGATACAACAGCACGAGCGCTGCCGGCACCAGCACCACTGCCAGCACGCTGACAAAGAGGATCTTAGCAATACGCCGTCCAAGGGACCGTGCCGCCACACCAGCACTCCGGGTTACGACGCATTTTCCGGTGAAGTGGAAACCGGTTCACCGCAGAAAATGCGTCCAATATTTAAGTATCCGCTGCCACCGTAATATGCCGGGTTTCGCCCCCTTCGGCGCGGATTTTCCATGCCGCCTTGAAACCAGCTTCGAGACGGCGGGTGAAGCGGGCGGTATCGAAGTGCGCAGCCTCGCGCGCGGCTTTGACCTTGGCTTTCAGCGCAGCGAGGGCTTCGGGCTGTTTCGCCAGGCGTAGCGCCGTATCCTGATACGCGGCCAGCGACGTGGTCACCAACTCCGGCAAGCCTGCCGCCGTTAGGATGCCGCCGGCGACGCGCGACGGAACCGTTTCGCCGGTCAGCGTGAGCAGCGGACAGCCGACCCACAGCGCGTCGTTGGCGGTGGTGTGCGCGCCGTAAGGAAAACTGTCGAGCGCAAGATCGGCCGCGCCGTAGCGTGCCAGGTGCTCGGCGTTGCTCGCCGCGCGCGCGGCGAAAACCAGACGCGATGCTTCGACGCCGGCGGCCGCCGCTTCACGGCGTAAGTTGGCCAGCACTTCGGGCTTGTCGGCGCGCAGCCACAGGACAGACCCGGGAACCTCGCGCAGCAGCGCCATCCAGGCCGCGAAGATCTCCGGCGTCAGCTTCTGCACGTAGTTGAAGGAGCAGAACACCAAGCCTTTCTCCGGCAATCCATAGACGGCGCGGCCCTGTGTCGTGGCGACGGCGCGCGTGCTGTCGTGGGGTTGTGCCGCACCCGGCAAGCGGATGATCTTCTCGCTGAAGTATTTCTCGGCTTCGGGCGGCACGGTGAAAGCATCGGCGACGAGATAGTCGACCGCGGGCGACCCGCTGGTCCCGGGATAGCCCAGCCAATTGATCATCAGCGGGGCCGGGCGGCGCATGGGAATGCCGTGGCGGACGCTCCCTGTGAAGGCCGTCAGGTCGACCAGGATATCGATCTGATCGGCGCGGATACGCGCGGTGGCGGTATCGTCGGCGACGGCGCGGATGTCGACAAAATGATCGACGGCATTTTGAATGCGCTTGCGTCCCGCGCCGCCGTCATCAGGGCCATAGGAATAAGCGAAGATCTCAAAATTCGAACGGTCATGGCGCTCGAAGACCTCGGGCACCACGGCGGTCAGCACATGATCGCGGTAATCGGCGGCGATGTATCCGATGCGCAGCTTGATCGGCTGCGTGCGCGGTTGCGGTGCCACCGCAGGCACCGGCGGCAGAGATCGCAGGGCGTAAGCGTGTGCCGCCTGTAACAGCACGTCCGGGCTCACCGGCCAGGCAAACAGCAAAAAGGGTGAAAATGCACCGGCTTGCGCGGTGGCGATCTCGCGCACTTTTTCCACGTCGGCAGCGTAGGTCCGCCAGTCAGCTAACTCGCGACGGCTGTGGCGGATCATCAGTTCGCTATAAGCATGGCCGGGATTGAAAGCCACGAGGGTTTCGAATTCCGCCAAGGCTTCGGTAACGCGCCCCAGCGCACGCAACGCAGCCGCCCGGTTGCGGCGCGCCTCGATGTGTTGCGGCTGGCGGACGAGCACTTCGCGGTAGGCGGCAATCGCCGGCTCAAGTTCACCGGCGTCGTGATAGAGCACGCCCAGATTATTGTGCGCTTCGATCAGGTCGGGATTGATGCGGATGGCTTCGAGATACTGCGTGCGGGCTTCGTCGCGGCGGTCCAGTGCGCGCAAGCTCCAGGCCAGCATGACCCGCGCTTCGGCATAGTCGGGCTTGGCTTCGACGGCACGGGCGTAGTGCAACGCCGCCCGCGCCATGTCGCCGAGGGCGCGGGTGCTGTGCCCCGCGAGCACATGCAGCTCGAGATTTTCCGGATGATGGGCGAAGGCCTGCTCCAGAAGAGCGAGCGCATCAAGGTGCAGACCGCGCATGAATTTGCCGGCCACCAAGAAGTGCCAGGCGTCGAGCTGTGCGGCATCCTCGGCGAGGATCTCAGCACACAGGCGGTCGGCTTCGTCGTGGCGGCCCGCCTGCTGCGCTTGCATGGCGGCCGTCAAATGTTCGGTGATGGAAAAGGTCATAACCCGCGTGCTTTAGCACGCCTGGGTCGCGAAAGTCGCGGCCTCGGTTGCTGCGAAACAGCAACCGAGGCGCGATTTTTTCTTAGTGGTGCGCGTCGACGGCTTTGCCGTCTTCCGTGCGGTAGATTTCGGCGCCTTGTTCCTTGAAGGTCTGGGACATCTCGGCCATGCCCTTTTCGGCGAACTCGCGGACCTCCTGGCTGATCTTCATCGAGCAGAACTTCGGCCCGCACATCG
>CANKHC010000093.1 GCA_947481595.1 Fidelibacterota bacterium | reverse complement strand
GAATTCAGGGCGGCGGTAGACGGTCGAGAGGTGATAGTCGGCAAGGATCACGTCACGCGGTACGCCGAGTGCCGAGAGCAGCATGGCGGTGGCAAAGCCCGTACGGTCCTGACCGGCCGAGCAATTGTAGACCACCGTCGTGCCGTCCTCGAGCAGCGTCTGGAACAAGACGCGTAATTGCGGCACGAGGAACGTCGGGAAAGTGCGATAGATGCCGCCCAGGCGGGTGGGGTCGATTTTACCCTGCTGCACCATCATCCTGGTCATCGAATATCCGACGGCCGAATAGCGCACGTCTTCGATACGCGTGGGCGCAACGACGCGTTCCTCGCTGGAGCGCAGGTCGACCATGTCGGTGAGCTTCAGGCGCTTGATCTGCGCGAGGTCCGCGTCCGAGAGAAGCGGCGTGCCGCCGGAGCGGAACACCACGCCCCAGCGCACATGTTTACCGTTGGCGGCCGGGTAACCGCCGAGATCGCGGAAGTTCGAGCCCTGCTCCAGCGGCAGCGCGCGTTCGGCGATCTCGGTGACAGCGCCGTCGCGCGGATCTTTCAAATAAAAATAGGGCCGCGCCGCGGGGCCGACGGCAAATTCAAAACGGCCAGTCTTGTTGTCGTCGGACACTAGCTTGGCGCCCGCCACGCCGGCGTCGGGGCGCTCGGCGACGTAGACGTCCACCGGCGTCTTGCCGGCCCAGGTAACGGCGATCTTGTCGGCGGCGATCCGCTCGACTTTCTCGCCGGTGACATCGGCAAAAGCCGCGGGACTGGCAAACACGACCGCGATGCAGCTCAGCAAGATATGTTTCATTTTCATGGGGGTCCCTTTCCTAGAAACGAAGCGTGGCGTCGATGCCGAAGGTGCGCGGTTCGTTGTAGATGCCGTAGGCGCCAAAGGCGGTGAACGCCCCGCGGCTGTAGTAGAAGGTGTGCTGCTCGTTGAGCAGGTTGTGCGACCAGATGCCGACCTCGAAGGCCGCACCGTGGCCGATGTCGATGTCGGCGGCGGCGATGCGCCCGTTGACGAGGAAGGAACTCTCGGTCAGCGTCGCTTCTCCGACGTTGCTGCGATGGCCGTCGGCGGCGTTGAAGTCCAGGTGCGACCGCAGCGAGAATGAGTCAAACGGCAGATCGTAGTCCGCCGAGCCCGAGAAAGCATTCTTCGGCGTGTACGTGACGAACACATTTTGCAAGGCGCCGTTGTTGAACGGGTTGGCCGCCTGCGGCACGTGCGTCGATGTGTAGGCGTAGCTGGCGGAGAGCGTCAGGCCGTCCACCACCACGACCGACACATCGGCTTCGATGCCCTTGAGGCGACCCGTGCCTTGGGCATTGACGGTTTCCAGTGTGCCGCGGTTACTGGACAGCAGGTTGACCGCGTTGAAGTCGATCTGAATATTTTTGTAGGCGGTGGTGTAGGCCGCGAAATTGGCGCGCACACGGTCGAAGAACTCGCTTTTCAAGCCCAATTCAAACGCCGATACGGTTTCCGGACCGAAAGAGCGGTAGCTGACCGAGCGCGAATTGGCGCCGCCCGCGCGGTAGGCCGTGCCCCATTTGCCGTAGACGTTGATGTCGTCGGTGAGGTCGTAGGCCAGGATCACCGCCGGATCGACACGGGTGTCCTTGAATTCGAAAGTAAAATTGGTGGTCGCACCGTTCACCTTGTAGAGCGTGCCGTTTTTGTTGTCGTGCGTGCCGCGCAAACCGACGGTCAGATGGAATGCATCGTTGAGAAAGGCGGGCGTATAGGTGGCTTGGCCGAAACCAGCGATGCTTTCCGCCATGGCATTATCACCGCGGTCAGGGAACGGCACCTGCGCGCCAGCCTGCAGGTTCGGCAGGCGTGTTGGTGCGACACCCGCCGCATCCCACTGCATGGTGTTGGGAGTCCAAGCGTCGTCGTCAGCCTTTTCGTGGAAATAGTGGACGCCAGCCACGAAGCTGACCTGCGGCAACGTTCCGAGGACCTGAACTTCCTGACTGTACTGCTTCTGACGCAGTGAGGCCAAGCTGTAGCGCGCGAAGCGGCCGTTAGGCACGAAGGGGCTCGAGTGCGCGCCGAAGCCGTTGTCGAACTGAGTCTGACTGAGCTTACGGAAGGACGAGATAGAGCGCAGAGCCATGGTATCGCTGGCTTGCCAGTTCAGATCGAGTGACGAACCATGAGTCTGGCCGACGCTGAGCTGCTGCGGCAAGCCGATGTCAGCGGTGCGCGCGCGGTCTTTCTGAACCAACACAGCCGGAGCCAGCGGCGCCGAGGCGGGATTCTTCTCGATGAGCTGGATGTAGTAAGGCGTCGTACCGTCGTAGGACGAGTCGATATGCAGAAGAGCGGTAAAGGACCCGCCGTTGTCCCACAGCGCGGCGCCGTGGATCCCGCGTCGGTCATAGCTGTTGAAGTCGGTCGCTTCGGCCATGGGATTTTCGACCGTGCCTTCACGCTTGCTGAGCATGGCATCGATCTTGATAGCGATGTTGCCGAAGGCCGGCAGGTCGAGGTTGGTCTTGGCGATATAGCTGCCGAAGTTGCCCATGCCGAGTTGTTGCGTCAGCCCGAATTCGCCCGTGGGCTTGCGGGTGATGATGCTCACGGCACCGCCGGTGGAATTGCGCCCGAACAGGGTTCCTTGCGGCCCCTTCAGGACTTCGATGCGTTCGACGTCATAGAGACCGGCGCCCAAGCCCTGCGGGCGGCCGAGATACACGCCGTCGATATAGACACCCACACCGGCATCGCGCGCCGGCTGGTTGGCGTCGCCGCCGACAATACCGCGGATGCCCACCGTCAACGCCGAACTGCGCGTGGCAAAGGGGGCGATGCGTAACGACGGCACGCTGCCGTTGGCCAAGTCGGCAAGACTGTTTACGCCGCGGCTTCTCAGGGCGTCGGATCCCAGCACCGAGATCGAGATCGGAGTCTGCTGCAGGTTGCTTTCGAATTTCTGCGCTGTCACGACGATTTCAGCGAGCCCACTTTCGTCGCCGGCAGCGGCCAGTTGCGCCGGCTCAGCAGCTAGGACGAACGCTGGAGACAGCGCAGTGGCGGTTAGAACGGCGGCGAGAGTACGGCGCAGCGACACAGTCGGAAGCATTGGTGAACCCCACGTTGATAAGAGGTCCGCAATGTGCCGACGTTTGAAGACCGTTCAGTGACTCAATGATTATGGTTTGTTGACGCCGCAATCACTGCCCGTAGGCCCGCCACACCATCAGGATTGCGTCAGCCCCACAGATCTGCATTGCAGGCATGCAGTTTTACGCGGTTGTGTTTTCTGCCTCCGCAATTACTGTCCAGGCAGCAATTGGAGGGGATAATGCCCGCCACAAAAGGCTTTTATCAGGTCGAGACTTTCACCGGGTGCCGGTCGATCGGCTACCTCGTGCGGCGCCTCAACACGCTCTTGATGCCCCATGCCGAAGCGCTGTTCGCCGACGCGGAACTGTCATTTTCGCAGTGGGTCATCCTGATGGCGCTGCGCGACAAGAGAGCTGAGACTTGCGCCGATATCGCCCGCCATATGAATTACGACACCGGTGCGATCACGCGACTCGTTGATCAGCTCGAAAAACGCGGCTTGGTAGCGCGCACGCGTAGCACCACCGACCGGCGCATCGTGCACCTGAAGCTGCTGCCCCAAGGCAAGGCGATGGCGAAGCGGCTGACCCCGCTCATCGTGGATTTCTGGAACCGCATCCTCGCCGATGTATCGAATACCGACGCCGAGAAGCTGATCGGCCTGCTGACGGGCTTGAATGCGCGGCTCGAAGCCGAGCCTGTGCCGACACCCGCGCCCAAGATTTCCCGCAAGAGGACCGCCGCATGAAACAGGCCCTTGTGCTCCTGACCGCCGCGTTGCTCGCGTCTTGCGCCGGCGCGCCGCCCGCCCATCAGGTGAACGCGCTGAATTCCGCGACGTTGGGGCTGAGTGCGTCGCCCGCACCCGTTGTCGCTGAGGCGTGGTGGAAGGCTTTCGGCGATCCCGAGCTTGATAAGCTCGTCGAACAGGCGCTGGCCGGCAATCCGACGCTGGCCACGGCCATGGCACGCCTGCGCATGGCGGACACACAGGTTGCCTTGGCCCGCGCAGCCACGCTGCCGCAGGCCAGCTTCGACGCCCAAGAGCAATACGTTCGTCTCTCTGGCAACTACACCATTCCGCCGCCCTACGGCGGCTCGTGGCAATGGGTCGGCACGGTCCAGGCCAATCTCTCCTGGTCGATCGATGTGTTCGGTAAGCAGGAAAGCCAACTCGCCGCACTGCGTTCCTCCGCCGAGGCCGCCGCACTCGATGCGGCTGCCGCGCGCCTGGCGCTCGCCGGTTCCGTGACCCAAGCCTATATAGCGCTTGCCCGCGCCTACGCCCTGACCGACGCCGCTACGGAGGCCGTAACACAACGCGAAGGCATCCGCACGCTGACCGTTAACCGCATCGCTAACGGTCTGGAGAATACGGCCGCGCGGCACGTTGCCGACGCCCAGGCCGCCGCGGCTGAAGTGGAGCGCGCGCGCGTGAATGGCCTCAAGGATATCGCCGTCCACGAGATCGCGATGCTGACCGGACGAGGCGCGGATGCCTATGACATCCCCCGGCCCAAGTTGGACTTGGCCGCACTGTTGCTGCCGCAGAGTTTGCCGGCTGATCTGCTCGCGCGCCGCGCCGATATCGCCGCCGCCAAGGCGCGCATCACTGCGGCTTCGGCGGGCGAAGACCTGGCACGCAAGGCCTTCTATCCCGACATCAACCTGCTCGGCACATTCGGGTGGGCAGCACTAGGCCTGGGCCCGCTATTTGCCGCGGACTCGCTGCAATACGGAACCGGACCAGCCCTGCACCTGCCGCTGTTCGATGCGGGCCAGCGCCGCGCGCGCTATGAAGATGCCGCGAGCGGAGTGGATGCCGCGGTCGCGGCCTATAATCAAGCCGTGCTTGGGGCCGTGCGCGAGGCCGCCGATGCGGCTTCGGTGTTGCGCACCTTGGGCGAACAGTCGAGACATCTGCAAAACATGCGCACCGCGGCAGAAGCCGGTGCGGACCTCGCGCAGCGCCGCTATCAGAACGGCCTCTCGCCGCAACTGACCGTCTTCAACGCCCAAGACCTCGTCATACAGTCCCGCCGCCAGGACGCGACCCTCGCCGCCGACGTCGCCTCGGCGCGCGTCGCCTTGGTGATGGCCGTTGGCGGTGGTTTTGCGCCTCAGATTTCAACGCAGGAAAACACCCATGAGTGATGCTTCACAGTCTCGTAAACGTGGCCTAAGTGTTCTCGCCGCCATCGTCCTGCTCGCCGGCCTCGGTTACGGCGCCTATTGGTTCACCACCCTGCGCAACGTCATTTCCACCGACGACGCCTATGTGGGCGGAGACATCGTGGCCATCACCAGCCGCGAAGCGGCAGTCGTGGTCGCGGTGCGCGGCGATAACACACAGAGTGTGAGCAAAGGCCAGGTGCTGGTCGAACTCGATCCGCTTAAGGCCAATATCGACATGCAGGCAGCGGAAGCGAACCTTGCGCGCACCGTGCGTGCGGTACGCGTCAAGTTCGCACGCGTCGAGCAGCTGCGCGCGCAACTGGCGTCGGCGGCGGTCGCGTTGAGCCAAGCGCAAAGCGATGTGCGCCG
This sequence comes from Fidelibacterota bacterium, assembly GCA_947481595.1. Lineage (GTDB taxonomy): Bacteria > Pseudomonadota > Alphaproteobacteria > Rhodospirillales > Rhodospirillaceae > SHVO01. The sequence continues at coordinate 6,424 of CANKHC010000093.1, read as the reverse complement.
GCGCACCGCCGTCGCCGACCTGGTGTCGCAAGAAGAGATCATCCACGCCCGCGACGCGGTCACCGCCGCGCAAGCCGCCCAGCGCGCGGTGCAAAGCAGCTTGGACCAGGCCTTGGCGGAAGTCGAAGGCACACAAGTGGCCGACAACCCCGAAGTCAGGACGGCGATCGCTCATTTGCGCAATGCCGCCATCGTGCGCGGCCACATGCAGCTGATCGCGCCGGTCAGCGGCGTGGTCGCCCAGCGCTCCGTGCAGGTCGGCCAGCAGATCGCCGCGGGAACGCCTCTCATGGCCGTGGTGCCGATGGACGGCGTCTGGATCGATGCCAACTTCAAGGAAGTGCAGCTGGGCGAACTGCGCATTGGCCAGCCGGTCGATGTGCACGTGGACGCCTACGGTGACGATGTCGTCTATCGCGGCAAAGTCTCGGGCTTTGGTGCCGGCACCGGCGCGGCTTTTGCCCTGCTGCCGCCGCAGAACGCTTCGGGCAACTGGATCAAGATCGTTCAGCGTGTGCCGGTACGCATCGCGCTTGACCCCGCCGAGGTGCGCGGCCACCCGCTTCGTATAGGCCTTTCGGCCAGCGTCAGCATCGATGTGCGCGATACCACGGGCGCTCCCCTGGGTGCCGCGGCCACGGTGCGCGAATGGCGCGCCGATCCCGGCAACGACGGCGGCCCGGAAACCGATCAGCTGATCGCGCGCATCCTCGAACAGAACGGCGCCTGAGGTCTCCGCATGAGCGCCGCTCCTGCCCAACCCGCACCGCTGAGAGGTGCCACGCTCGCGATCACCTCGGTAGCGCTTGCGCTTGGCACCTTCATGCAGGTGCTCGACAGCACCATTGCCAACGTCTCGCTGCCCACGATCGCCGGCAATCTCGGCGCCACCACCGACCAGGGCACCTGGGTAATTACATCCTTCGCCGTCTCCAACGGCATCGGTGTGCCGCTCAGCGGTTGGCTGATGGGGCGGTTTGGCGTGGTGCGCACCTTCGTGATTTCGGTGATCCTGTTCACCATCGCCTCGTTTCTTTGTGGCATCGCCTGGAGCTTGCCGTCGCTGATCGCCTTCCGCGTCTTTCAGGGCGCGGTGTCCGGCCCGATGATCCCGGGCTCGCAGGCGTTGCTGATCTCGATCTTCCCGCCGCAGAAGCGCGGAACCGCGCTGGGCATATGGTCCATCACCACGCTGGTGGCACCCATCCTTGGCCCGATCCTCGGCGGCTATATCTCCGACAACATCCATTGGGGCTGGATTTTCCTCATCAACGTCCCCGTCGGCTTCCTCTCGGCCTTCCTGGTTTGGAGCAATTTGGCGGCGCGCGAAACGGCGACCCGCAAGGTGCCCATTGATACCGTCGGCCTCGGGTTGCTCGTGGTCTGGGTGGGTGCTTTGCAGCTCATGCTCGACCTTGGCAAGGACGCCGATTGGTTTGCTTCCACCCACATCATCATCCTGGCGATTGTCGCTGCCGTCGGTGCCGTTGCCTGGTTGATCTGGGAGCTGACCGAAGAACACCCCATCGTCGACATCTCGCTGTTCAAGATCCGCAACTTCGCTATCGGCACCTTGGTCCTGTGCTTGGGCTACGCCGTGTTCTTCGCCAACGTCCTTCTGCTGCCGCTCTGGCTGCAGACCAACATCGGCTACACCGCCACCTGGGCGGGGCTGGTGGCGGCACCGAGCGGGCTGATCGCGGTGTTGGTTACGCCGCCGGCGGCACGGTTGCTCGCACTCACAGACGCACGACGGATTGCAACGGTGGCCTTCTCCGCCTTCGCCATCTCCTACTTCATGCGCGCGAACTTCACCAACGACGCATCGTTCTGGGATTTCGTCACGCCAACCCTGGTGCAAGGCGTGGCCATGGGCACGTTCTTCGTGACTATGGTGACGATCTCTCTAGACGGCGTTCCCCCTCACAAGATTCCTTCGGCGTCGGGCATCTCCAACTTCTCGCGCATCGTTGCCGGCAGCTTCGCAGCCTCGATCACCACGACGGTTTGGGATTCCCGCGAGGCGCTGCACCAAAGCCGCCTCGCCGAGCACGCGACCGCCTACAACCCGATCTTTCAGGGCGCCCTCGAGCGCCTGCACGGCCTTGGCTTCAGCGATCAGCAGGCCTTTGGGGCGCTGATGCACAACCTTCAGCTCCAAGCCTATTTGCTCGCCACCGACGAGCTGTTCTGGATCTCGGGCTGGTTGAGCCTTCTTGCGCTGGTCCTGGTGTGGTTCACGCGGCGCCCAAAGCCGCAGGGTGGGCCGGCAATAGCAGCGGCTGATTAAGCCAGCAGCCCTTCGGCGATCTCTGCGAAGGCCAGGAGGGCGTCGTCGTTGCCGTGCGCCGAAGAGAACATGGCTCCCACCGGCGCATCCTTCACGGGACAGGGCAACGAAATCGCGCAGCCGTCGGTCAAGTTCACCACCATCGGATTGCGGAGGATCAAGCCATTGATACGATGGTAGTCCTCGTCTCGAACGAGGTCCGCCATGGCCGGAGCCGTCATCGGCACAGTCGGCCACACCAGCGCATCGAAATCCGCTGCGGCAGCACTGAAGGCCTGAATGATCTCCTGGCGGCGTGCGCGCAAAAAGCGAAGGGTCGCTGCGTCGACATTGCCGCCGGGACGGATGCGCGCGATCACGCGGGGATCGTAGGCGCTGTCCGGGGCGTCCGGCAGGTGCTCCGTATGCCAGGCAAAACACTCCGCCGTCTGGATAGTGCCGTTACGGTTCATCTCGGGGATGGTATCGAGGATCGGAATCGCGATCGGTTGGATGGTAATCCCGCCAGCGGCAAGCCGTTCCAGAGCCGCGCGGAAGCCGGCCTCCACTTCGGGCTGGGTGTGGCTCATGACAAAATTCGTCAACACGCCGACACGCCGCTTCAGGGGGCGCGGCGCGACTTGGCTATCATCGCGGATCACATCAAAAACCGTGCGGCAATCGGCGACCGTCTGCGCCATCACGCCGACGGTATCGAAGCTGACCGACAGCGGCAGGACGCCGTCCCGCGAGACTGCCGCCTGTGTCGGCTTGAACCCTACCAGCCCGTGCAAAGCCGCGGGGATGCGGACCGAACCGCCGGTGTCGGTGCCGATCGCCGCTGGTGCCAAGCCGAGGGCAATGGAGACGATCGCTCCTGAGGATGATCCTCCCGGGATATGCGGCGTGGAAAACCGCGGATTGAGCGGCGTGCCGTAGTGCGGGTTGAGGCCAAGACCTGAGAATGCGAACTCGGTCATGTTGGTGCGGCCGGGGATGACAAAGCCGGCGGATTTCAGCTTCTTGACGACCGGCGCGTCGGCCATGGCAGGCGGGGCACCCGCAAGGACTTTCGAGCCGGCGGTGGTGGGCAGACCTTTGAGATCGATGTTCTCTTTGATGGTGATCGGCACGCCGGCATACGGCGCGGCATCGCCGCGCTTTCGTGCCGAGTCCGCTTCCGCCGCCTGAAGTCGGGCAGCGGCATCCAGGCGTGTGATGTAGACATGCGCGGCAGCGGACGTATCGCTGCGGGCGATACTGTCCTCAATTAGGCTGGCAGCCGTAGTTGCCCCGCCGGCCAAGGCGGTCGTCAGCTCGGCGATGGTTGGAAAAACCCTCATATTCCCACTGGTAGCGCAGATAGCGCGGCGTAGGGAATACGTATGATGACTACCAAGTGCGGCAGTTGTATTTGGACGCTTGGGACCCTATACATCCTCTCGGAAAACACACTAAGGATCGCATCCGATGATCCCGCGCTACGCCCGGCCCGCCATGACCAAAATCTGGGAGCCGGACAACAAATTCCGCATCTGGTTCGAGATCGAAGCCCATGCCTGCGACGCCCAGGCCAAGCTGGGCGTGATCCCGGCAGAGGCCGCCAAGGCGGTCTGGCAGCGCGGCAAGTGGGACATCGAGCGCATCGACGAGATCGAGCGCGAAACCAAGCACGACGTCATTGCCTTCCTGACCAACCTCGCCGAATACGTCGGGCCCGAAGCGCGCTTCGTTCACCAAGGCATGACCTCTTCCGATGTTTTGGACACCTGCCTGTCGGTGCAGCTGGTGCAGGCCGCCGATCTGCTGCTCGCGGATATCGATGAGTTGTTGGCGGCCCTCAAGCGCCGCGCTTTTGAGCACAAGATGACCGTCGCCATGGGCCGCAGCCACGGTATCCACGCCGAGCCGGTGACCATGGGGCTGAAGTTCGCCGGCTTCTACGCCGAATTCGCGCGCAACAAGGAACGCCTGATCGCTGCGCGTAAGGACATCGCTACCTGCGCCATTTCCGGCGCGGTCGGCACCTTTGCCAACATCGACCCGTTTGTGGAGACCTACGTCTCCGAGAAAATGGGCTTAGCCATTGAGCCGGTCTCGACCCAGGTCATTCCGCGGGACCGGCATGCCATGTATTTCGCCACGCTGGGCGTGATCGCGAGTTCCATCGAACGCTTAGCGACCGAGATCCGCCATCTGCAGCGTACCGAAGTGCGCGAGGCCGAAGAATTCTTCTCGCCTGGCCAGAAAGGTTCTTCGGCGATGCCGCACAAGCGCAATCCTGTGCTGACCGAGAACCTGACTGGATTGGCACGCATGGTGCGCAGCGCCGTCATTCCGGCAATGGAAAACGTGGCTCTTTGGCACGAGCGCGATATCTCGCACTCGTCCGTCGAACGCTACATTGGTCCCGATGCGACCATCACCCTCGACTTCGCTTTGGCGCGCACGACGGGTGTCGTCGACAAGCTTGTGATCTACAAGGATGCGGTTGACCGCAACCTCAACATGATGGGCGGGCTGGTGTTCTCACAGCGCGTCCTGCTGGCCCTCACCCAAGCCGGTGTCAGCCGCGAGGACGCGTACACATACGTTCAGCGCAACGCGATGAAAGTGTGGAATGAGGGCGGACAGTTGCTGGAGCGCTTAAAAGCCGACAAAGACGTGACGGCCAAGATCCCCGTCAAGGATTTGGAGCCACTGTTCGACATGGGCTATCACACCAAACACGTCGACACGATTTTCAAGCGTGTGTTCGGCGGCTAGCTGCTTGAGCTACTTCTTCTCGCTCGCGATCTGCTGCGCCGCAGCGGCGTAGGCGTCGGTCAGGGCTTTGGAGACATCGGCGTCTGAAACGGTGACGCCGGCCTTCTGGAAATCAGCTTTCACCTTGCCCAGCATGTCGTCGTCGCCGGGTTTCTCGAAATTGGCGTCGACCACTTCGGCGGCGTAGGCATTGGCGGCGTCGCCCGCCTTGCCGAGCTTGCCGGCGGCCCATTGACCAAAGAGCTTGTCGCGGCGCGCATTGGCCCGGAACTGCTGTTCCTGGTCGAGCTGGTATTTGCGCTCAAAGCCTTTTTCGCGGTCGCCGAAGCCGTTGCTCATGGAACCCTCGCCTATTTGAATGTTCACTTCATATAGCGACGGGATATTGCGCATGCAACTGGCGCGGGCCCGCCCCTGACATTAGTTTGGCGGCATGTGCACTGTTGTCCTTTTGCGCCGCCCCAAGCACCCCTGGCCCGTGATCCTCGGCGCCAATCGGGACGAGATGCTGGGCCGGCCCTGGAAACCGCCGGCGCGCCACTGGCCAGAGCGCGCCGACGTCGTTGCCGGCCTGGATGAACTGGCGGGGGGCACCTGGATGGGGCTTAACGATTCGGGTGTCGTCGCCTGTATCCTGAACCGCCATGGGTCGCTGGGCCCGGCGCCGGGCAAACGCAGCCGGGGTGAGCTGGTCCTCGAGGCCCTAGACCATTCCGATGCAGCGGCGGCGGCGGCGGCGCTGACCGAGCTGGCACCCGAGGCTTACAGGCCTTTCAACATGGTGATCGCCGATAACCGCGATGCCTGGTGGTTGGCCCATGTAGGCGTCCGCAAGCCGCTGCGACTTGAGAAAGTGCCGGACGGGCTGTCGATGTTCACGGCTTTTGAGCGCAATGACCCTAGCGATCCGCGCATCACGGCGTTCCGGCCGCGGTTTGAGGCGGCGCAGGCACCCAATCCCGATGCGGACGACTGGGCGGCTTGGCAGGGGCTTCTGGGCACAACCGATCCGTCGGGCGAGACCCGGGGCATGAGTTTCCGAATGCCCTCTGGGTTCGGCACATCTTCGGCCTCGCTGCTGGCCCTGCCCTCCGCTGAAGCGGTCTTTGGACCGGAAAAAAAGCGGCCGCGCTGGCTGTTTGCCGCCGGCGCGCCGGACTCCACGCCGTTCCTACCCGTAGTGGATTAACCCGCCCGCCGATTCTGCGGCAAACCGGGCCTGTGGATATCTTTACGTGTGGAAACACGCGATTTATGGCGGGTTTGAACGGGTTTTAGCGGGGTTTGTGGCAGCCTCCCCCACCTGCTATATCGACCTTCTAATAGCGATGTTAGGAACTCGCCCATGGCGCGCCGCAAGCAGATTTACGAAGGTAAAGCGAAGGTCCT
>CANKHC010000092.1 GCA_947481595.1 Fidelibacterota bacterium | reverse complement strand
CTCAGCACAAAGGCCATCAACAGGGGCAGCGAGGCGAAGGAGAGGATGGTCGAGATGAACACCATGCCGGCGATTTCGTCGGGGCGGTTATCGTAGCGCAGCGCGAACATGTAACTGAACACTGCGATGGGCATACTTGATTGGATGATGACCGTGCCGCGCGCCGGTCCCTCGAGGCCGAGGAGCGTGACCAACGCCAGCGCGACCAGGAAACCCCCGGCTAGGCGTAACACCGAAAACCCAACGGTGCGCACCATGCCCGCCACTTGCAGCTTCGCCAGCGACGTGCCCAGCGACAAGAGCATCAGCGGCACGAGAATGCCGCCGAGAAGATCAAGGATGTTCATCACCCAATCCGGCAGATGCGCGCCCGTGCCCACCAGCACACCCGCCACGGCGATCGAGATGATCAAGGGATTGGTGACGACGCCGCGCAAGTTGGTCGTGCCGCTGGCGATGCCGGCGCCAACACTGAATTGCAGGCCAGCCATGGCGGCGAAAAAAGTCGCGGCATAGGCGAGGCCCTCCTGCCCGAAGGCAAGCAGGCACAGGGGCAAACCCATGTTGCCGGAATTGGGAAACATCACCGCCGGCATGTAGTCGCGGGGCCTGAGCTTCAGCGCCTTACACACGCTCCAGCCGATCAGGCCCATGACAAAGATCATCAGCACCGCCACCAAAACCACGCGGGCGGCGATCGCCAGGTCGAGCTGAGTGTTGAGCAGGGTGTGGAGCATCAGCGCCGGTGCGCCGATATAGGTGACGAGGTAGGAGATGCCCGCCGTGTCGAAGGGCAGCTTTGCGCGCTCCCAGACAAAACCCAGGGCCGCGATGGCAAAGACCGGTACGATGATGGCGAAGATCTGCGTGAGCATGGCGCGCCAAAATACCCAGATTTAGCGGCCGGTCCACCACCCAACCCCCTTACCAGCCATGCTTCCTGCGCATAAGATCGCCGCTCCGCCAGCCCACCTTGGACCTCAATGACCCTTCTTCACGCGACCTGTGTGGCGATCAAAGGAACCGGGGTGGTCATCCGCGGGGTCTCCGGCGCGGGCAAATCGGACTTGGCCCTGCGCCTGATCGACCACGGCGCCGAACTGGTGGCCGACGACTATTGCGAGATCACGCCCGAGGCCGGGCGCCTGGTCGCCGCCGTCCCCCAAACCATCGCCGGCAAGATCGAGGTGCGCGGCTACGGCATCGTCGACCTGCCCTACGTTGCGCGCGTGCCGGTCGGCCTGGTGGCGGATCTGATGCCTGAGTCCGACATCGAGCGCATGCCCGATGCGCCGGCCACTGTGATCGAGGGCGTCACCATTCCGCGCCTATTCATCAATGCCTTCGCTGCGTCAGCCCCTGCCAAGATCCGCGCCGTGCTGCGCCATCTGAAAGGCGGCCAGGCGTGAGCGCACACAATAAGCCCACCCGCCGCGTGCTCGTGGTCAGTGGAATGTCGGGTGCAGGCAAAAGCTCGGCGTTGCGGGCGCTGGAAGACGCTGGCTTCGAGACGGTCGATAATCTTCCGGTTGCGCTGCTCAGCGCCGTGGTCGCCGCCGGCCAGGGCAACCTCGCGGTCGGCATTGACGCGCGCACGCGCGATTTCGATGCTGACGCCCTGCTCGAAACCCTGGAAAAATTGCGCGCCGCGACCAGCCTGCCGATCGGCATCGTCTTCCTCGACTGCGACAGCGAGATTCTCACCCAGCGCTTCTCCGAAACCCGCCGGCCGCATCCGTCGGCCGAGAATCTTCCTGTGTCCGAAGGCATCGAGCTGGAGCGCCGGCTGCTGGCGCCTTTAAGCGAACAAGCGGAGCTGCGCCTAGACACCTCCAGGCTGTCGGCGCCCGACTTGAGGCGTATACTGTCGGGGCAATACGGCACCGAGGCCCGGCCCTTGCGGGTCTTCTTGATGTCCTTTGGTTACCGTTACGGTCTGCCGCGCGACGCCGACCTGGTCTTCGACGTGCGCTTCCTGAAGAACCCGCACTACATCCCCGACCTGAAAGCGAAGACCGGACTTGAGCGCCCGGTCGGCGCCTATATCGAAGCCGACGCGGCCTTGGCTCCGTTCCTGGAACATCTCACCGCGCTGCTTGATCCCTTGCTCCCGCTCTATGAGGCCGAGGGCAAAAGCTATCTGACGATTGCTGTGGGATGTACGGGCGGGCAACACCGGTCTGTCTATGTGGTCGAACGCCTCAAACACTGGTTGGCGGACAAGGGGGCGTCGTTCAGCGTCAGGCACAGGGATATGGAGGCCAACCGCCAGGCTGGAGATAAGGCCGCTGTTCAGGCCCCTGGCGCCTCTGCCTTGCCATAATTCATTGATATTATTATGTTAAGTTACACAATTCAGGTTTGCGCCGCATTGCACACAAACTGTCGCATATCGGCCTTAAAAGGCTTAAGCTGCGCCGCTTCCTTGGGGGCAAGGGGCGCAGATCAGCGCCGATGTTTTAGTCAGGACGTCGTTTCGGAATGTCGCAATCCAGGCCGTTGATCGGGCTCGTGCTGGTCACGCACGGGCGTCTCGCCCTCGAGTTGGTCGCCGCGATGGAGCATGTCGTCGGCCCCCAAACCCAAGTCGGTACCGTCTGTATCGGCCCCGAAGACAATATGGAACAGCGCCGGGCTGATATCCTGAGGGCGGTCGAGACAACCAACGCCGGCTCCGGTGTGGTCGTACTCACGGACATGTTCGGCGGCACGCCGTCCAACCTCGCCATCTCGATCATGGATACCGCCCCTGTCGAAGTCATCGCCGGGGTCAACCTGCCCATGCTCATCAAGCTGGCCTCGGTCCGCGGCACCGATCCGTTGCAAAGTGTCGCCATGCAGGCGCAGGATGCGGGCCGCAAGTACATCAACGTCGCCTCGACGTTGCTTGCGCAAGAAAAGCAAAAGACCAAAAAAGCCAACTAACTTTTAGAGGGGCTGCATGAGCGAAGAACTGCGCCGCAGCGCAGAAATCCGCAACAGCAAAGGCCTGCACGCGCGCGCCGCGGCCAAGTTTTGCAAGATGGCCACCACCTTCGACGCCGATATCCGCGTCAAGAAGGGGGCCAACGAGGTTTCCGGCAGCTCGATCATGGGCCTGATGATGCTTGCCGCCTCCATCGGCACGGTCATCGAAATCACCACCAGCGGGCCCCAGGCGACGCAAGCCATCGACGCGCTGTGCAAGCTTGTCGCCGACAAGTTCGATGAAGAGTAAGCCCACAACCGAACGTACCTTCGAGGGCCTGCCGGTCGGGGCCGGCATCGCCATCGGTATCGTCCACCGCCACGATTCCCGCGCCGTCGTGCAGGTGCGCGAACACAAGATCCCGGTGACGAAGGTCAGGAGCGAGCAGCACCGCGTGCTCGAAGCCGCGCACGAAGCCACCAATCGCATCGAAGTGCTGCAGACCCAGGCTAAGCGCATGTCCGGGGCCGCGGGTGAAGAACTGGGCTACATCCTCGAGGCCTACCAACAAATGTTGTCAGGCTCGCGCCTGGTGAGGGGCGTGCAGAAGCGCATCGCCGAGGAGCGCATCAATGCCGAAGCCGCGGTGATGAAGGAAATCGGCCTGATGGCCGAAGCCTTCGCCGCCATGGAGGATCAATATCTCGCTGCGCGCATGGCCGATATCCGCGAGATCGGCCGGCGCCTGGTGGAAAGCCTGGGCGGCAAGGACACGCCGACCGGCCTCGACAACTTGCCGGCCAATGCCGTCATCGTTGCCGATGAACTCTCGCCCGCCGACACCGCCTTGCTCGACCCCTCGAAGGTCGCGGGCCTGGTCACCATGCTCGGCGGTGTAGAAAGCCATACCGCCATCGTCGCGCGCTCCTTGGGCCTGCCGGCCGTGGTCGCCGCACGCGACATCCTCGACGACATCGAAAGCGGTGCGGTGATCATTGTCGACGGGGCGACGGGGTTCGTCGTCATCGACCCCACGCCGGCGACGCTGGCGAAGTACCGCCGCAAACGCGCCGGCTTTGCCAAATCGCAGCAGTCGCTGAAAAAGCTCAAGACCATCGCTGCGGTCACGCGTGATGGGTTCCGCGTCCACCTTCACGCCAACATCGAGCATCCTTCCGACGTCGATGGGGCGCTGGCCGCCGGCGCCGAAGGCGTGGGCCTGTTCCGCTCTGAGTTCATGTTCATGAACCGCCCCGACATGCCGAGCGAGGAGGAGCAGTTCGAGGAGCTGTCGAAGACCGTGAAGAAAATGGGCGGGCGCTGCGTGACCATCCGCACCCTCGATGTCGGCGCCGACAAGCTCGGCGACGGCCTGGGGATGAAACCTGGCCCCAACCCCGCGCTCGGCCTGCGCGCCATCCGCTTTGCGTTAAGCCGTCCCAAGATCATGCTGGTGCAGCTCTCGGCGATCCTGCGCGCCAGTGCTTTCGGCCCGGTGCGCATCCTGCTGCCCATGGTCTGCACCGTCGAGGAGGTGCGCCAGGTGCGCCGCATGCTCACGCGTGTCGCCGCACAGCTCAAACGCCGCGGCGTGAAGGTCGCCGACCCCATCCCGCCCTTGGGTGTGATGATCGAGATCCCCGGTGCAGCTCTGGCCGCCGATGCCCTCGCCGCCGAGGCCGACTTCTTCGCCATCGGCACCAACGACCTGACCCAGTACACCCTGGCCATCGACTGCACGGACGAGGCGGTGGCCTATCTCTACAACCCGCTGCACCCCGCCGTTCTGCGCCTGATCCAGTTCTCCGCCGAGGCGGCGCTGGCGGCCCGCATCCCCGTGTCGGTTTGCGGCGAAATGGCCGGCGACGAGCGCATGACCCCCATCCTGCTGGGCTTTGGCATCACCGAGCTGTCCATGGCCTCGACCGCCCTGCCGCGCGTCAAAAAGCGCATCCTCGACCTGACCCTATCGGCCATCAGCGGGAGGGTGCGCCGGATTACCAGTGAATCCGACCCCGGCCGGGTAAAGAGCATCGTCGAAGACCTCAATAAACTGCAAGAAACCGCGCGTTAATCGGGCGGTAGTTGCCCCTTAACCTCCCCCCTGCTATACGGCGCGCCACCGTTTTATATGGAGAATGCTATGAGCAAGGCCGACTACGCGGTCAAAGACATTGGGCTCGCCGATTGGGGCCGCAAGGAACTCGCCATCGCCGAAACCGAGATGCCGGGCCTGATGGCCCTGCGCGCCGAATTCGGCCCGACGCAGCCGCTGCGCGGTGCCCGCATCGCCGGCTCGCTGCACATGACCATCCAGACCGGGGTGCTGATCGAAACTCTGAGACACCTCGGCGCCGACGTGCGCTGGGCGTCGTGCAACATCTTCTCGACCCAGGACCAGGCCGCCGCCGCCATCGCCAAGGCCGGCACGCCGGTTTTCGCCGTGAAGGGTGAAAGCCTCGAAGAGTATTGGGACTACACCCACAAGATTTTCGAGTGGGCCGACGGCGGCACGCCGAACATGATCCTCGACGACGGCGGCGACGCCACGCTGCTGATCGTGCTCGGCACCGAAGCCGAAAAGAACCCGAGCTTGATCTCCAAGCCGACCAACGAAGAAGAGACCGTGCTGTTTGCCTCCATTGCCAAGCGCAACAAGGAGCAGCCGGGCTGGTACAAGAAGGTTCTCGCCAACATCAAGGGCGTGAGCGAAGAAACCACCACCGGCGTGCATCGCTTGTATCAGATGGCCAAGGACGGCCGTTTGCACTTCCCGGCGATCAACGTCAACGACAGCGTCACCAAGTCGAAGTTCGACAACATCTATGGCTGCCGTGAAAGCCTGGTCGACGGCATCCGCCGCGCCACCGACGTGATGATGGCCGGCAAGGTCGCCATGGTCGCGGGCTTCGGCGACGTCGGCAAAGGCTCGGCCGCGAGCTTGCGCAGCGCCGGTTGCCGCGTGATGGTCTCGGAAATCGATCCGATCAACGCGCTGCAGGCCGCCATGGAAGGCTACCAGGTCACCACCATGGAAGATGCCGCGCCGACCGCGGACATCTTCGTCACCGCCACAGGCAACCTCGACGTCATCACCGTCGATCACGTGCGCAAGATGAAAGACCGCGCCATCGTCTGCAACATCGGCCACTTCGACACCGAGATCCAGGTCGAGGGCCTCAAAAACCTCAAGTGGCACAACGTGAAGCCGCAGGTGGACGAGATCGAGTTCCCCGACGGCAAGCGCGTCATTCTGCTGGCCGAAGGCCGCCTGGTGAACCTGGGCTGCGCCACCGGTCACCCCAGCTTTGTGATGAGCGCCTCGTTCTCCAACCAGGTGCTGGCGCAGATCGAGCTGTGGACCAACAACAGCAAGTACGAAAAGCAGGTCTACGTGCTGCCCAAGCACCTCGACGAAAAAGTCGCCGAGCTGCATCTGGCCAAGGTCGGCGCCAAGCTGACCAAGTTGTCGGCTCGCCAGGCCAGCTACATCGGCGTGCCGGTGGCCGGTCCCTACAAGCCGGAAACGTACCGCTACTAAGCCTTCTCAGGTTTGTGATTCTCGGCCTGGGTCTGTTAAAATCAGACTCAGGCCGTAATCATGTCGGGGACGTGGCTGCGATGTCGAATAAGAAAATCTGGCTGATTGCCTTTGTTTTGGCAGCGCTCGTCGAAGCGATCTCCACGGAGCTTTGGCGCGACCCCGACATTGCGAGATGGCTTGGCGCCACATTGATGTTGGGCGTTTTGTTCGGCTTCCTGGGTCTGGGGCTTGCTGCCCTTTTGCGCAAGATGGCCCGCAAGGACTCCCCTGGCCCTACCTGAATCCCCACGCTGACCTACCGCTCGGTATTCAGCTTCACCGCTTCTCGGATCAGGGCCTTCAAGGCCTTTTCGTTGATCTTCTCGCCCTCGCGGATGTCGATGGCGCGCCGGACATTGCCGTCCAGGCTGGAATTGAACAGGCCCGCCGGGTCTTTGAGCTTGGCGCCTTTGGCGAAGGTCATCTTCACCACGGCCTTGTAGGTTTCGCCGGTGGAGATGATGCCGGCGTGCTCCCAGACCGGGACGCCGCGCCATTTCCACGTCTCCTCGACCTCGGGGTCGGCGGCTTTGATCAGCGCGCGGATTTTGGCCAGGGTCTCGCCCCGCCAGTCGCCGAGCTCCTTGATCCGGGCGTCGATGAGTTTTGCCGGGATCAGCTTCCCGGGCGATTTACCTTTAGGTGCTGCTTTCTTTTTTGTGGGCTTTTTCATGGGACCTCCGGAAGTGAGCGGGGACTCTACCTGGAGGTGTGACCCGAGCGAAACCCTGCGATTTACGGCTCGACTCTGTTAGAATCCCCGCCCAACCAAACACTTTCCGAGGGGCATGGTGCCTGAAGATCTCGCCGCAGCTTTGACGCCCGCTGTCATGACCGGCGTGATTGCGGTGCTGTTGATCGCCATCCCCGGCGCGGTCGCCTTGTGGCGCCAGCACCGGCACTGGAAACGCGCTGAGGCTGACGCCTTCCGCGCCGACTATGCCCGCAGCGCCCTGCAAGCTGCCTTGGAAACCGCGCCTGAGGGCTACTTCGCCTGGTTCCACACACCTGCCCCCGAAACCCTCGATGATCCCGCGGCGCAGCCCTCGTTCCGCGCCGGCGGCTACGGCTCGCGGCGCCTGGCGGTGTTGCTCGATCTGTTTCGGGGTTTGGAAGCGTCTTTCGCCGAAGTCTGCGAAGGTTTCGACGCCGACTCCCGCGCGCGGCTGACCGCCGCCGTCGATACCCTGCGCGACATCGGCACCGGCTTCACCACCGACCTCACGCATACAGGAACGGGGCGCAAAATCCAGGCGCGGGGTTTGCGCGCGGTCGACGACCAGGGCCGTGTGATGGCTGACATGGTGTGGATGAGCGACGTCACCGAAGGTGTGGCGGCGGTCGACACCCTGACTCAGGAAACCGCCGACCTGTCGCGCGAATGCAACGTGCTACGGGCAGCGCTCGACGGGGTGTCGGAGCCGATCTGGCTGCGCGACGACGACCTCTCGCTGATCTACTGCAACGCGGCTTATGTCAAAGCCGTCGACGCCAAGAACGCGACGGATGTTGTGGCGCGCGGCCGCGAGCTGGCACCACGCGTCGCCGTGCGCGAGGCGCGTGCGTTGGCCGCTGCCGCGCGTGCCGCCGGCGAAACGCGCAAGGCGCCTTTCCACATGGTCCTCGACGGCAGCCGCCGCCTGATGGAAGTCACCGAATCCCCAGTGGATGCCAACACGCCGCGCGAGGGCGACCAGAGTTCGACCAATGCGCCGTTGTTCTCCGACGGCTCGGGGCGCCTGACGGCCGGGTTCGCTTACGACATCACGCGGCAAGAGGAACTGGAAACGCGGCTCAAGCGCGAAGCCGCTGCCCACGCCGACGTGCTCGAACGCCTAACCACCGCCATTGCCATCTTCGGCCCCGACACGCGCTTGGTCTTTTTCAACGCCGCCTTCTCCAAACTGTGGCGCCTGGATCCGGGCTGGCTGTTGGATGGTCCGACCTACGGCAGTCTGCTCGACACCTTGCGCGGCGAACGCAAGCTGCCGGAAGTCGCCGACTTCCCGGCTTATAAGGACAAGGAGCTCACGCGCTTCAACTCCCTCATAGAGCCCTTGGAAGATGTGCTGCACGTTCCCGACGGCGGCACCTTGCGCCGTGTCGTAGCACCCCATCCCATGGGGGGCTTGCTCGCGACATACGAAGACGTCACCGACAAACTGGCGCTCGAACGCTCTTACAACACCCTGATCGCGGTCCAGCGCGAGACCATCGACAACCTGCAAGAGGCCGTGGCCGTCTTTGGATCCGACGGCCAGCTGCGCCTCGCCAACCCGGCCTTCGCGGCACTTTGGGAGCTCTCCCTTGAAGCGCTGCGCGAGGGGCCCGCCCTGTCAGCCGTCATCGATGCCTTCCGCGATTTCTTCGAGGACCAGGGTGTGTGGCAGCGCCACCGCTCCGTCATGCTCAATGCGCTGACCGGAGACCGCGAAAGGGCCGCGCAACAAGGACGCGTGGTGCGCAGCGACGGCAGCGTTCTTGAGTTCATCTCCGTGCCGCTGCCCGACGGCGGTGTGCTGTTCTGCTACAACGACGTCTCGGCGCCGGAACGCGTTGCCCAGGCCCTGCGCGGGCGGGCGGAAGTGCTCTCGGCCACGGACAAGCTGCGCACCGAGTTCATCACCAATGTCGCCGCCGAGCTCGATGGCCCCGTGGCGTCCATCTCATCGCTGGCCACCCGCATGGTGACCAAGAACGGTGTGCAGTCCTTGGCGCCGGGTGCGGTGGCCGACATCGTCATCGCCGCCAAGTCGCTCAAGACCCTGATCGAGGATGTGCGCGATCTGTCGGGTGTTGAAGCCGGCCAGCAGACCTTGAGGCTCGACTCCTTCGACATCAAGGAAGCCGTCGAACGCGTGGGCTCGATGATGCGCGAAGCCTTCCGCCGGTCCGGGATCACGCTGACCGTCGCCTGTCCCGATAACGTCGGCTGGATGGTCGGCGATACCGTGCGCATCAAGCAGACGCTCTATCACCTGTTGTCGGGTGCCTTGAAGAACGTCGTCGGAGATCAGATCGATCTCTCCGTCCAGCGCACTTCGCCGGGGGAGGTCATCTTCACCGTACGGCACGGCGCTGTCGAGAATGGCGCGCAAGGTTACGCGCTGGGCAATTCCATGGGCCTTGGCGTCTATCTCGCCCAGCGCATCGTCGAGCTGCACGGCGGCAGGCTCGAGATGAACACCACCGGCGGCCAGCTCCGCATTAGCGCGCGCCTGCCCGCCGGCAGCGCGGCGGCGCGTGCGGCGGGGCAATAGGCTTGTTAGCGCTTCCCGACGAATCCGCCACGCTGGCTTTGGGTGCGGCCCTGGCCGGTCCGGCAAAGCGCGGGGCGGTCATTGCGCTCCACGGGCCCCTGGGCGCCGGCAAGACAACCCTCGCGCGCGGCTTCATCCGGGCGCTCGCAGGCGCGGACGAGGAAGTGGTCAGCCCGACGTTCACCCTTGTCCAGATTTACGACGCTCCCACCCCGATCTGGCACTTCGATCTTTACCGTCTCGATAAACCCGAGGACGTCCTTGAATTAGGGCTTGAAGAAGCCCTCGCCGCCGCTATCACTGTCATCGAATGGCCTGAAAGATTGGGCCGATTGCTTCCGGCGGATCGGCTCGACGTGACCCTGTCGGCGCAGGGCACCGGGCGCCAGGCCGAAATCGTCTACCGGGGCGTTGGGGACTCACCGTGGCGGAACGTGAAGCTGTAATTCAAGACTTTCTGCAGCGTCACGGCTGGGGCGAAGCCGAACGCTGGCGCCTCGCCGGCGATGCGTCTTTCCGAAAATACGACCGTCTGGAAGACGGGCGCGGCCGGGTCGTGCTGATGGACGCTCCGCCGCCGCAGGAAGACGTGCGCCCCTTCGTGCGGATCGCGCGGCACCTTTATGCGCTGGGGTTCGCGGTGCCGAACGTGCTTGCCGAGGACGCAAGCAATGGCCTGCTCCTGCTGGAAGACTTGGGCGACGACACCTATACGCGCCTGCTGGCGCAGGGCCATTCTGAACGCGCGCTCTACACCCTGGCGGTCGACACCCTCATCGCGCTCCACAAAGAGCCCAAAGCCGTGCCCGAAGGCGTGATCGCCTATGGGATGCCGCGTCTTCTGGAAGAGGTGGGGCGGCTTTATACGTGGTACCTGCCCATGGTCGGCGGGGCGACGCTCAACCCGCGGGCGCGCGACGCTTACGATGCCTTGTGGCGGAAAGTCTTGCCGCTGGCATGGAAGGCGCCGACGTCGCTGATCCTTTTCGACTATCACGTCGACAATCTCTTGTTGCTGCCGCGTGAAGGCGTCGCGGCCTGCGGCCTGCTCGATTTCCAGGATGCTGTCTCCGGTCCGGTCACTTATGACTTGATGTCGCTGCTGGAAGACGCGCGCCGCGACGTCGACCCGGCGGTGGTTGACGATTTGAAGCGCCATTATCTCGCGGCCTTCCCCGCGCTCAAACTCGAGGATTTCAATGCCTCTTTCGCGGTGATGGCCGCGCAGCGGCATATGCGCGTCATCGGCACCTTCGCGCGTCTGAAAGTGCGCGACAACAAGCCGCACTACCTCGTGCACATGCCGCGCCTGTGGCGCTACATGGACCGCTGCCTCGCCCATCCGGCCTTGTTCGAGTTGCGCGCGTGGTTGGACCAGAACGTGCCGCCGTCGCAGCGTGTGGTGCCGGCATGATGCCTCATACCGCCATGCTCCTCGCGGCGGGTTTGGGAACGCGCATGCGCCCGCTGACTGAAACCATGCCCAAGCCGCTGGTGAAGGTGGCGGGGAAATGTTTGATCGACTACACCCTCGATCAATTGGCCGCCGCCGGCGTGGCGCGTGCAGTGGTCAACGTGCATCATTTTGCCGCCATGCTGGCCCAGCATGTGAGCGCGCGCCCGCGGCCCACCATCATCGTCTCCGACGAGACTGAACAACTGCTCGATACCGGCGGCGGTATTGCCAAGGCGCTGCCGCTGTTGGGGTCTGAAGCCTTTTTTGTCTTCAACTGCGACGCCATCATCCGCGACGGGCGCAGTGCGATGCTCAACCGTCTCGCTTCCGCATGGTCCGAAGACCTTGACGTGCTGATGCTGGTTCACCCGCTGGGCACGGCGCACGGCTTCGACGGGCCGGGTGATTTTTTTGTGGCCAGCGACGGCCGCATGACGCGCCGCGGCACGGCATCCTCCGCGCCCTTCGTCTATGCCGGGGCTTATATCCTCCATCCGCGCCTGATCGCCGCCGAACCTGCGACGCCGTTTTCGATGAACAAGCTTTGGGACCGCGCCATCGCCACGGAGCGCATGCGCGCGCTGGTGCACGACGGCGCCTGGTATCACGTCGGCACGCCGCTGGCGGTGGGGGAGACCGAAGCCCTGCTGGCCGCGACCGCATGAGCAAGACCTGGCGCGCCCTTGCCGGGCAACGCTATGGGCGCAAGAAACCCGCGCTCTTCAACATCCCGAGTGATGCGGGTTTTGTCGATGCGCTGGCGCGCGGCATTCTCGAGGATACCGCTGGTGATCCGCTGGCGCTGGCCGCGCTCACGGTGCTTTTGCCGACGCGACGCGCGTGCCGGTCTTTGCGCGAGGCCTTCCTGCGTCTG
>CANKHC010000091.1 GCA_947481595.1 Fidelibacterota bacterium | reverse complement strand
TCGGCCAGCTTGGCGATCTCGGCGTCGTTCAAGTGCCGGCTGCTGTCGGCCAGCAGGTTCTTCTTGGCGCGGCGCAAATTGAAAAACAGGCGCGACTTGCCGGCACCGGTGCCGATCTTGAGCAGCGACCAGTTCTGCAGGAGGTGGTTGAGGATCGCCGCCTTGATCCACCAGCGCGCATAAGTCGAGAAGCGGAAGCCTGTCTCGGGCTTGAAGCGCTCGGCCGATTGCAGGAGACCCAGGTTGCCTTCGCCGATGAGGTCGGCCATGGCCATGCCGTAGCCTGCATACTTCTGCGCCATCTTGGGCACGAGACGCAGGTGACTGCCGATCAGCGCGTCGAAGGCCGCGCGGTCGCCGCCGGTATACCAGCGGCGCACGAGATCCAACTCCTCGGCTTCGGTGAGCACGGGATAGGATTTGATGCGCGTAAAGTACGCACTCTGCTGTGCGCTCGCGGCGAGCATCACGGCTGGACTGTTGGGGAAGCTGTCGTGCGACATATCAACCTGCCTTTTCACCTTCACATCATTCTAAAGTCCAAAGGCGGCGAAAATGCGTAGGGATTTGTGACAGACGGTAACAGTAAGTCTCTCTAATCACGCGATTTCTGGTGGTCATCGGGCGAGTTGACGGCTTGTTGCAATGGCTTAACCTACCTCCCTTATCCGCCGCTGCGGGGGAGCCTGATACACGATTCAGGGGGTCGCGGGCGGCGCTCCGATGGCCCAGCGTTCAAGAGGCATTGCATGACCGTCTATTCCGTTCCGCTGCGCGAGATGCGTTTCGTTCTGCACGATGTATTTCGCGCCGCCGATACGCTGACCGCGCTGCCGGGATTTTCCGATTCCACTGCCGATCTGATGGACGCGGTGCTCGATGAATGCGCCAAGCTGTGCGAGGGCGTGCTCTTGCCCATCAACCAATCGGGCGATCAGGAAGGCTGCAGCTTCAAGGACGGCAAGGTCACATTGCCCAAGGGTTTCACCGAAGCCTACAAACAATATGCTGAGGGCGGCTGGTGCGGGCTGACAGCCGAGCCCGAATTCGGCGGACAGGGTTTGCCCGAGACGCTTGATTATCTCGTCAACGAGATGATCGGCTCGGCCAATCTTTCTTTAGGCCTCTATCCCAGCCTGACGCAGGGCACGATCCTCGCGCTCACCGCGCTCGGCACGGCCGAGCAGAAATCTGCCTATCTGCCCAAGATGGTCAGCGGTGCGTGGCAAGGCTGCATGTGCTTGACCGAGCCGCACGCCGGTTCCGACCTGGGTCTCCTGCGCACCAAGGCCGTCCCCAACGCCGACGGCAGCTACAGCATCACCGGCACCAAGATCTTCATCTCCGCCGGCGAGCACGATATGACCGAGAACCATGTGCACCTAGTGCTGGCACGCCTGCCCGATGCGCCGGAAGGCAGCCGTGGCATCTCGATGTTCATCGTGCCCAAGTATCTGGTTAACGCCGACGGCTCCTTGGGCGCGCGCAACGCGTTCTCCGCCGGCTCTATCGAGCACAAGATGGGCATGAAGGCGTCGGTGACCTGCGTGATGAATTACGACGGCGCCAAAGGCTGGCTGCTGGGCCAGGCGCATAAGGGCCTCGCCGGTATGTTCGTGATGATGAACAAGGAACGCCTGTTCGTCGGCTCGCAGGGCATCAGTGTCGCTGAGACGGCCTATCAGAGCGCCGCGACCTATGCGAAGGACCGCATCCAAGGTCGCGCTGCGACAGGCCCGGCGAACCCCGACAAGCCGGCGGACGCGATCATCGTCCATCCCGACATCCGTGCACGGCTTTTGTTTTCGCGTTCCATCGTCGAGGCTGTCCGCGCGCTCTCTGTCTGGACTCACATCAATGTGGATATCTCGCACAAGCATCCCGATGCCGCGCGGCGCCAGCATGCCGACGACCTGGTGGGCCTGATGACCCCGATCGTCAAAGCCTGCGGCACCGGTTACGGCTCGGAGGTCGCCAACACCTGCCTGCAGGTCTTCGGCGGCCACGGTTACATCCGCGAGCACGGCATGGAGCAGCTGGTGCGCGACGTCCGCATCACCGAGATCTACGAAGGCACCAACACCATCCAGGCGCTTGACCTTGTGGGACGCAAGCTCGGCATCGAAGGCGGGCGCTTGTTCAAGGCCTGGATTTCGGAAGTTGAATCCAGCTTGAAGCGCCTCGAGGGACGCAACGACATGGGCGAGTTCACCGGTCCGCTCAAAGACGCGGTTGCGCGGCTGCAGGCGCTGACGATGTGGCTGACGGAGGAAGGCAAGAAGGACCCCAATGGCCGCGGCGCCGCCGCCAATGATTATCTGCGCTTTTTTGGCCTCACCGTGTTCGCCTGGATGTGGGTGCTGATGATCGAAGCAGCGCTCGCCAAGACCGATGACGCCGCGTTCACCGCCACCAAGCTCGCGGTCGGGCGTTACTACATGCAGCGGGTCTTGCCGCAGATTGCCAGCCTCGATGCCGTCGTGCGCGCCGGCAGCACGTCGATCATGGCGCTGGCGGAAGGCGCGTTCTGATCCCGGCACGCAACATCAAGATCATCGCCGCCGCCGCGGCGGGACTGATTGTCCTGATTGCGGGGCTTCTGCTGGCGCCGGGTTTCGTCGATTGGACGCCGTACCGTGCAGCCTTCGCCGAGCGCTTGTCGGCGGCCACGGGGCGAGACGTGGCCATCGACGGTGATGTCGACTTTGTGCTGCTCCCGCGTCCGGCGTTGAATGCCGGCGCGGTGCGCCTCAGCGGCCGGGTCACCGACGACTATGTGGCGGTTGAACAGTTGAGTGCCAGGCTCGCGTTCCTGCCTTTGCTCACCGGCGAACTCAAGTTCCGCGAGCTTGTCTTGACCCGCGCGGATGCGCGCATCACCCGCAGCGCCGAAGGCAGGGTCGATCTTCTCTCGCCGGCGGCGGCGCCTCAGCCTGCCGGCGGAACGCCGGCGCCGCCACGCGATTTCGACCTCGATGTCGAACGTCTGGTGATCAACCGGAGCACGCTGGTTTTCCAAGACATCGCAAGCGCCGCCACCGTGACGCTGCGCGACGTCAACGCCACCATCAACGTCGCCGTCAACGTCACCGCCAACGGCGGTATGACGGTCCAGGACGTGCCCGTGACGGCGGATGCAGTGGTGGGGCGGCTCGGCGCCGGCGGCGTTCGTACACTGAGTGTGACAGTGAAGCTGGACGAGGCCGATGCCACCGCCAAATTCGCGGGGACACTGGCAACCCGCGAGAACGAGCTGCGCGGCGACCTCACCTTAAATGGCCCCAGCGCAGCCTCGCTGGCTGCTGGCCTCGGCTTGCGCGATGCAGGCGCCGCCGCTTCGCCGGCCATGCAGAAGCCCCTCGCTCTGACGGCCAAGCTGCGCGGCAACGGCGAGTCGTTGGCGCTTGATCCCGTCAGCGGCGAAATCGGCGGCGCGCCTCTCAAAGCCACCCTTAAGTGGCAATCAGGTACGCCCGCGCACATCGATATCTTCGCCGAACTCGGTGCGACTGCGCTTGAAAGCTGGCGTACGGCCGCGCTGGCTCCATCACCTAGCTCTGGATTCATCGGCACGGCGCGCGCGCAGTCCGTGCCGCCGCCGGCTGCGCGCTTCGCGGTGCCGAAGAATCTCTCCGCCACCCTCGATTTGCGCGCGCCGGTGCTCACCTCGAACGGCCAGACCCTGAGCGGTGCGACATTCAAGGCCACACTGGCCGAGCAAGTGCTCACGGTGGCCGACGCGAGCATCTCGCTGCCGGGGGCTTCACGTCTGGCGGCCACAGGCACTGCGCGTCTGGACGGCGCGGGCGGTATCGATGCGGCCCTCACAGCACAAAGCGGCAATCTGCGCGTATTGCTCGCGTGGCTGGGATGGACGCCGCCGGAGGGTAAGCTTGGCCCGGGGCGCCTCGGCACCGGCTCGTTCCAAGCCGCAGTGCGCAGTACGGAGACCGGTTACGCGCTCGACGACGTGGTGGCGGTGATCGACATCAGCACTTTCACCGGCCGTGCCGCGTGGACGCCAGGCCCGCGTCCGCTGCTTGGTCTGGATCTTGCGGTGAATACCTTCAACGCCGATGCCTACGTGCCGTTGCTCGAGGGTACGCCGACCGCCGCCCCTGCAGCTTCGCCATCCGCGCCGTCCACGGGGTATGGCGTCACACCGGCTTTCGCCGCGTTCTCCAGCCTTGCTGACATCGATGCTGACGTGCGCCTGCAGATCGACGCCGTCACGGCGGGCGGGATTCCGGGCGGGAAGGTGGGTCTCGATCTCGGTTTGAAAGACGGCACGCTGCAACTGCGCACGGCGTCCTTTGAGAATGTGGGCGGTATGACCGCCTGGTTCAGCGGCGGCATCGGCGGATTTGGTGCCGCACCGCGCTTTGACGATCTCCAGTTCGATCTCTCCGCCAAGGATATCGCGCGCGTGGGGCGCGCCTTCGGCTTCGACGTGCCGGAAGCGCTCAAAGCCCTGACGCCGGTCTCCCTCACGGGCACGCTCAAAGGTTCGCTCGCCGAAAGCACCGTCTCCGCCACCCTCAAGGCGGCTTCACTCACCGTGCAAGCCGACGGCCAGGCGCTGACGCTCGACCAGCAGCCGAAATATGTCTTCGCCCTGGCGGCGGCGCAGCCGAGCTACGCCGCGCTGATGAAGTCGATGGGTACGGCCTGGCCGTTTGGTGCACCTGATCCCGGCGCGCTCAAACTTGCGGCACGTATCATCCACGACAAGTCTCAGACCGTTATTGAAGGCCTCGACCTTCATATCGGTGCCGATGCGGCGCAGGGCACGCTGACCATTACGCGCGGCGAGCAATTGACGCTCAACGGCACGCTCACGGGCGTTTCCCTTTCACTCGATCGCCTTTTGCCGCCCGCGCCGCCGCGTGCCGTTGTCGCACCGGTTGCTGCCAAGCCCGCGCGCCGGGGCGCAGCGCCGCCTGCACCCAAACCCCCAGCCTGGTCCGAAGAGCCGTTCGACTGGTCGGTGCTTAGCACATGGCAGGGCACGATTGATCTCTCAGGGCCTGCGCTCGCGGTGCGCGGCCTTCAGGCGCAGGACTTTTTCGCGCGTCTGACCTTCGGCGAGGGTGCGGCCGAGATCAGCGATTGGAAGGGTAAGCTCTTCGGCGCACCCGGCCAGCTTTTCCTACGCTTTGCCGCAGCACCGACACCCACGGTCCAAGGCGAGATCGCGTTCATCGGCGGCGACCTCGCTGGCGTCGGTGCCGCGCTCAACAAAGGCGTGGCCGCGCCGGGCAAGTCGGCGGGCAAGGCTGACTTCGCCGGCAGCTTCCGTGCCCAAGGTGCGACGCCCGCCGCCCTGGCCGCGTCGCTCTCGGGCTCGGGCACGGCCAAAGTCAATGCCAGCGATGCAGGTGGGGGCGCGATCTCGGGTTTCCTCGGCGCTATCACCGCCGCCAATCAGCTCGAAGGCCGCAGCGGCCCGGTGACGCTGGAAGCGCGGTTTTCCGCGGCCGACGGCAAAATCAGGATCGAGGACGCAACGGTGGCTTCCAAGTCCTACGGCGGTGCATTCTCGGGCACCATCGACATCGGCCGCTGGCTGGTGGACCTCACGGGGCGCCTGCGGCTGGAATCAACCGCAGCCGCCAAGCCGGCGAATGTGCCGATCACGGTCAAGGGCGCACTCGACCTGCCCAACGTCACGCTGTTACCGGCGCGCTAGACACTCGGCGGCGGGGTCTTCTTGTCGGCCAGTGCGGGACTGATCACGCCGACGGCGATACCGTCGGGGTCCTCGATGATCGCAAAGCGTGAGCCCCAGAACGCATCGATCGGCTCCTGCAAGCCGCGATAACCGCCAGCCATCATGTCGCGGAAGACAGCATCGACATCCCCGCGTGCGGGCACACGAAAACCCACAAAGATGCGGCCCCGCAAGTCGGTGCGGCCCTTCCAGGCGGGATTCCACAATTGCGCAAACGCCGTTGAGTCGAGTTCGAGATGCAGCGGCCTTTCGCCCGTGGGTTCTGCGTTGATATGGTGCGCGCCGGTTGCTGTGCGCCAGACGTTGTCTTCAGGGATATCCACACCCAGCCGGCGGTAGAAGGCGAGCGATGCCTCGACGTCGCCGCAAATCAGATTGATCTGGTCGAGGACCGGTTTGACCATGCGCTCCTAGTCCTTTCTGAATTCACTGAGCACAAAGACGCGGATGGCGCTGGAGAGATTGCCTTTGCGCGCGCCGTCGATGGCGACGATGAGAGCACTTACCGACGTTTTCTTGCGTTTGGCGATGTCGGCCAGCGCAACCCAGAATTCCGCTTCGATCGAAACGCTGGTGCGGTGACCGGCGATGTCGACCGAGCGTTTCTTGACCTCAGTCATGCGGCGAAATCATGTCGCCCGGCTTGACCCAGTCGTCGAACTGCGCCGGCGTCACGAAGCCTGATTTCACCGCCGCATCTTTCAGCGTCGTGCCTTCGGCGTGGGCAGTCTTGGCGATCTGCGCGGCCTTGTCGTAGCCGATGTGCGGCGCGAGTGCTGTGACCAGCATCAGCGAGTTCTCGACGTGGCGCGCGATCACGGTCTTGTCGGGCTTCAGGCCCGTGACGCAATGCGCGACGAAACTGGCGATGGCGTCAGACAACAGCGCCACCGACTGCAGCACGTTGTGGATGATCACCGGCTTGAAGACGTTGAGCTCCAGGTGGCCGTGCGAGCCCGCGACGGTGACGGCGACATGGTTGCCCATCACCTGGGCGCAGACCATGGTCAAGGCCTCGGCCTGGGTCGGATTGACCTTGCCCGGCATGATCGACGAGCCAGGTTCGTTGGCGGGCAGGATCAGTTCACCGAGGCCGGAGCGCGGGCCGGAAGCGAGCAGGCGGATGTCGTTGGCGATCTTCATCAGGGAGACGGCGATGGTGTTGAGGGCGCCGGAGAGCTCGACCATGGTGTCGTGGGTGGCCAGGGCCTCGAAGAAGTTCACCGCCGGCCAGAACGCGAGCTCCGTCTCCTTGCGCAGCTCGGCGCAGAATTTATCGGCGAAGCCTTTTTTGGCGTTCAGCCCCGTGCCGACCGCCGTGCCGCCTTGGGCGAGGCGCAAGAGGCGCGGCATCGTCGCTTTCAAGCGGTCGATACTGTATCCGGCCTGCGCCGCGTAGCCCGAGAACTCCTGACCGAGGGTGAGGGGGGTTGCGTCTTGCAAATGTGTGCGGCCGATTTTCACGATACTCGCGAAGGCTTCGGCTTTGTTGTCCAGCGCCCCCTGCAGGCGTTCGAGGGCCGGCACGAGGCGGCGTGTGACTTCGATCGCCGCGGCGATGTGCATGACCGCAGGGAAGCTGTCGTTGGAGGATTGGCCGTTGTTGACGTGATCGTTGGGATGCACGGGTTTTTTGCCACCGCGGGTGCCGGTCAGCATCTCGTTGGCGCGGCCCGCGATCACCTCGTTGGCATTCATGTTGGTCTGGGTGCCCGAGCCGGTCTGCCAGACCACCAGCGGGAATTCGTCATCGAGCTTGCCGTCCGCGACTTCCTGCGCCGCCTTGGCGATCGCATCGGCGAGATCCGCCGGCAGTTCGCCGAGGGTCTTGTTGGCCAGCGCGGCCGCGCGCTTCTGCAAACCGAAAGCGCGGATGAGGGCCAGCGGCATGCGCTGCCCGCCGATCTTGAAATTCTCGATGCTGCGCTGGGTCTGGGCCCCCCAGTAACGGTCAGCAGGCACCTCAACGGCGCCCATGGTGTCGGTTTCGGTTCGGGTGGACATGACTGGCCCTATTTCTTGCTGGCCAAACCTGCGAGGAATTGTGCCGCCGCGTCAAGGGCGACCGTCAGATTTTGCGCGTGGGTCAGGCCGGATGCCTTGCGCGGCTTGAGGTCATGGTCGCCGTCTTCGGCCCAGTGGAGACGGATTTTCTTCGAAAGCGTCAGCTTGGCGACAGTCGCCTGGTCGCCCATGGGGTCGCGCGTGCCCTGGCATATAAGAGTGGGTGTCTTGAGCTTGAGCAGGTGTTCCGTGCGCGGCTTGTCCCTGCGGCCGGCGCCGTAGAAGGGATAGCCGAGGCAGAGCAGGCCACGCACGCCAACATCATCGGCGATAAGGCTCGCCATGCGCCCGCCCATGGACTTTCCGCCGATCACCAGTTTGGCCGCGCCGATCTCGTCGATCACCGCACGCCAAGTGTCCAGCAGCACCGGCTGGCGGTCCGGCGGTCTGCGTTTGCCGTCTTTGCGCCGCGCCGCCATGTAGGGAAATTCAAATCGCGAGACGCGGTAGCCATGCTTTGCCAAGCCTTCTGCGAAGAAGGTCATGAACGGCGTGTCCATCGGCGCACCGGCGCCGTGGGCGAGGGCGATGGTCAGCGCCGCCGACTTCTTTCCGTTCCAGAGGAGCTTTGGAGTCACATTAAACTCCGATGTCATCCCCGGGCTTGGCCCGGGGATCCAGGGTGGCGGTCACGGAGCATGCCATGGTCGCGGTGTTTATTCTGAAACCGAGTTTCCTAACCCTGGACCCTCGGAACAAGTCCGAGGGTGACGGTGAGCGAGGGGCGAGGTCTGTGCCCTTAAAGCTGCTGGAAGAAATCATTCCCTTTGTCGTCCACCACGATGAACGCCGGGAATTCTTCGACTTCGATCTTCCACACCGCTTCCATGCCGAGTTCGGGGTACTCGAGCACTTCCACCTTCTTGATGGAGTTCTCGGCGAGCAGGGCCGCCGCGCCGCCGATGGAGCCTAAGTAGAACCCGCCGTGTTTCTTGCAGGCTTCGGTGACCGCCTTCGAGCGGTTGCCTTTGGCCAGCATCACCATGGAGCCGCCGTGGGATTGGAACTCATCGACGTAGGAGTCCATGCGTCCGGCCGTCGTCGGGCCGAAGGCACCCGAGGCGTAGCCTTTCGGCGTCTTGGCCGGGCCGGCGTAGTACACCGGAAAGTTCTTGATGTAGTCGGGTAATCCCTCAC
Source organism: Fidelibacterota bacterium (assembly GCA_947481595.1). Lineage (GTDB taxonomy): Bacteria > Pseudomonadota > Alphaproteobacteria > Rhodospirillales > Rhodospirillaceae > SHVO01. Next base: position 3,183 of record CANKHC010000091.1, on the reverse strand, counting down.
CGCGGTCGATGCGCTCTTTCAATTTGGCGTGGGCGATGTCGCGCGCCACCACCATGGGGCCCGAAAGCGAGACGCGGGTTTTGGTCGGATACTTGCTGAGGATAGCGCGGATTTCGCTCATGGGCTTGTTGAGGTCGATCTTGACCACGTCGCCCGAAAGTTTCTCGCTCTTGATGTCGGGCATGTACTGCACGGGATTGGTTTCGAGCTGTTCGAGATAGACGCCGTCGCGGCTGATCTTGGCCAGAACCTGGCGGTCGGCAGAGCACGACACGCCGATTCCTACCGGCACCGAGGCGCCGTGGCGCGGCAGGCGGATCACGCGCACGTCATGGCAGAAATACTTGCCGCCGAACTGCGCGCCGATGCCGATGGTGCGGGTCATGGCGAGCACTTCCTGCTCCATGGCGATGTCTCGGAAGGCCTGGCCGTGCACGCCGCCTTTTGTCGGCAAGCCGTCGAGGTAGCGCGACGAGGCCAGCTTGACGGTCTTGAGCGTCATCTCGGCGGAGGTGCCGCCGATGACGATGGCCAGGTGATAGGGCGGGCAGGCGGAGGTGCCGATGTGCCTGACTTCTTCTTCCAGGAATTTCTTGAGGCCCGCCGGTGTCAGCAGGGCCTTGGTCTTCTGGAAGAGATAGCTTTTGTTGGCCGAGCCGCCGCCCTTGGCCATGAACATGAACTTGTAGGTATCGCCCGGCACCGCGAACAGGTCGATCTGGGCGGGCAGATTGTTGCCTGTGTTCTTTTCCTCAAACAGCGAGGTCGGCGACATCTGCGAGTAACGCAGATTGAGTTTGTTGTAAGCCTCGGCGACGCCCTCGGTGATGGCTTGGCTGTCGTCGCCGTCCACCCAGATCTGCTGGCCCTTCTTGCCCATGACAATCGCCGTGCCGGTGTCCTGGCACATGGGCAACACAAAGCCCGCCGAGATGTTGGCGTTCTTCATCAGCTCCAGGGCGACGAAGCGGTCGTTGGGCGAAGCTTCGGGATCGTCGAGGATCGTGCGCAGCTGCGCGAGGTGGCCGGGGCGCAAGAGATGCGAGAGGTCGCGGAAGCCTTCCGCCGTCAGTTTAGTGATTGCCGAAGCCGCGACGGTGACGATGTCTTGCCCGCGGAATTTCTCCACCGCGATGCCGTCGCTGGAGAGCTTGCGGTAGGGCGTATTGTCGTGGGCGAGCGGGAAGATTTCGGCGAAAGCGGCATCCAACATGGCGGTGTCCGTACTCTGTGAAACGTGAAGCGTGATCGGCGGCGAAGGCGCCTACTTTTTGCGGAAGGCGTCCAGGGTGACAACCTTGCTGGACTCTCCATTTTCGTCATCCGGCGCCTTGACCGCGGCCAGGGGGGCCGCTTTGCGACTGCCCTTGAGGCGCTGGGAAACCTTGGCGGAGTCCACCGGCAGGGCGTCGTTGGTCGGCTCGGCGTCCTCGTTGTCGAGGTCGGCATCTTCGTCGGCGCCGGAGCGCTCTTCGAACTCGACGTGGAACTGCAGTCCGAATTTGGCATGCGGGTCGGCGAAAGCCGTCACGGCGGCGAAGGGGATCGACAGGCGTTGTTGCACGCCGTGGAAGCTGAGGCCGATGGCGAAGCGCTCTTCCTCGACCTGCAAGTCCCAGAACTGGTGCTGCAGCACGATCGTCATCTCGTTGGGATGCAGCGCTTTCAGGCTGGCGGAGATCTGAACACCCGGCGCGGTGGTGTCGAAGGTGATGTAAAAGTGGTGTGCGCCCGGCAGGCCCTGCTTGGCGGTGATTCGCAGGGCCTCGCGCAGAACGCCGCGCAGGGCGTCTTCAACCATCCGTTCGTAGCTGAGCGTCGTGATGTTCATCTCATCCATGCATTCACGCCACACTCGAAAGGGGCGCGCGAATCTTTGCAATTCTTGATAGGTGCATTTTCCTCGGTACCGCTGCCCGGTTCAATGCGTATTTCACGCGATTTTTTTGCACGCGAAATACACGGATAAGGAATAACGAGAGTGAAGCGGGGGGATAAAGTGGGGGGCTTCTGTTGCCCGGTGCCCCCCGAACCGCGTTTTAGACGTATATTACCTAGCGGCCGTTAGGCAGCGAGGCGGACGTCAGAAACGAGTGCAACGTTGTCGTTGGCACTTTTAGATATGGCCCGATAACGGCGGAACCATGCCGGGAACAGCTACCGTCTTTACTGCGCACGTCGAGCCTGAGTCGCCCCCATAACCGCCTGATGTAAATCAGGAGAAGATGGTGGAGGCGCCGGGTACTGCCCCCGGGTCCGCTACGCCTATGTCACAGCAGGTTTAGCGCCATGTCCGCTTGCGCGGCGTCACTAATATAGGACGCTTTGGTTAAGATTGCTACCTACCGGGTCCCCGGAGTTAGCGTTATAAATTGGCCATGCAACAATACCTTGATCTGCTGGAACACGTTCTACGTGCGGGCACGAAAAAGTCCGACCGCACCGGCACCGGCACCCTCAGCGTGTTTGGCCACCAGATGCGCTTCGATTTGGCCGCCGGGTTTCCGGCCCTGACCACCAAGAAACTTCACCTCAAGTCGATCATCGTCGAGCTGCTCTGGCTTCTCCGCGGCGATACCAACATCGCTTATCTCAAGGAGAACGGCGTTTCGATCTGGGACGAATGGGCCGATGAGAATGGCGACCTGGGCCCGGTGTACGGCAAACAGTGGCGCTCCTGGCCCGCACCCGATGGCCGCAAGATCGATCAGATCGCCAACCTTGTGGCCGCGATCAAGAAGAACCCCGACAGCCGGCGCCACATCGTCTCGGCATGGAATCCAGCCGAGGTCGACGACATGGCCTTGCCGCCCTGCCATACACTTTTTCAGTTCTACGTTGCCGACGGCAAGCTGTCCTGCCAGCTCTATCAGCGCAGCGGCGACCTGTTCCTGGGCGTGCCCTACAACATCGCGTCCTACGCGCTTTTGACGATGATGGTGGCGCAAGTGACCGGCCTGAAGGCGGGCGAGTTCATTCACACGCTCGGCGACGCCCACCTCTATTCCAACCACATTGAACAGGCGCACATCCAGCTCGCCCGCACGCCGCGTCCGCTGCCGACGATGCGCATCAATCCCGCGGTCAGCGATATTTTCGGCTTCAGTCTCGCCGACTTCACGCTCGAGAACTACAACCCGCATCCGCACATCGCGGCGAAAGTCGCGGTCTAGCAATTAGCTC
>CANKHC010000090.1 GCA_947481595.1 Fidelibacterota bacterium | reverse complement strand
TACTCGCTCCGCCACCGGTAGTATGTAACTTCCGTCACACCTATCGCCCGGATCGCATCCGCGATCGGCCGACCCTGGCCACTCATAAGCTCAACCTGCCGCAGCTTCGCAACAATTTCTTCTGCCGTGTGCCTCTTCCTTGCCATTGGTTCTATCCTCCTGGTCAAAATCATACTTCAGGTAGGACCACTTCAATGGGGGCAGATCAATCAGCACGACCATGATCAAGACGAGGCCGATGGCGAAGCCGAGATCGCCGCGCTTGAGCGAGTCTACGAAGCGCTCGCCCACCTCCCCGAAGCCGAAACTGCCCCCCGCGGATGCCGGCGCACGCGCGCCTGTCGCGGTCACCGCGGTACCGGGCGCTACGCCCGCCTGTGGAACTGTCTGCTCGGCCATGTCTACCCCTCGAAAACCCCGGCGGTTCGCCGCCGGAATTGCGTTCCCCAAAGTCGCTCACCCGGGTTAACAAGGGGTTGAGATAGGCAAGAATTGCCGCCCGCCATTGGCGCTCCGGCGGGTCAGTATTATATATTTATTTCAGATACTTATGAGAAGGCATGCGAGTCGACTGCCGCAATTCCAGGCAGTTTACTTCTTCTTCGCCTCAAGCCGGGTCAGCTGCATCGAAAGCTGCACGGGGGCGCCCGAGAAAAAGGTGCCCGATTTGTCGCCGCCCATGAAGGTGAACTGATAGCCCTCACCCGACGCATCCGTGACCGACATGGTCAGCAGGCGTGACTTGCCGCTGGCGGTGGCGAAGGACTGGTCGTCGTCGGTGGCGACCGACGTGCCGGGGCGCTTGGAATCGTCGATCAGCTTCTTGAACAGGTACTCGGCCGTGGCGGGATCACCCGCCTCGGCCCAGACCGCGCAGGTCTTGGTGTTGGCGCGGATCGACAGGGTGAATTTGCGGTCGTTCGGGCTCGGTAGGATCCAGGCCCCGCCCTTGGCGCTGCCTTGGGCCGCCGACGTTCCCGCCGCGCCGACAAAGGTCGCCAAGGCCTGCGGGTCGTTCACCGCGGTCAGGCGCACTTGTTTGGCCCACGCCATGATGTCGTCGGCCTTGCCGAGACGGCGCATGCACGTTGCGGTGAACATGCGGAAAGTGACTTCGGCGTTGTAATCGTTGCGGGTCGGCTCGCCCATCTTGGGGCTCTGCGCGCCCGCGGGCACCGCCAGCAGCGCCGCTGCAGCGGCCATCAGTGTACGCGCGAGTTTCATAGCGCCCTCCCGAGCGGCATTCTTCAGATCACTGAAATGGTACCCCGGAGACGGCCCGGGATCAACGCGGGGGGCTGTTAGGCGACTTCTCCGGCACCCGGGGCGGGAACCGCCATGCCGTCCTGCACGTAAGCGTTCAGCTTGTTGCGCAGGGTGCGGATGGAAATCCCCAGGATTTTCGCAGCGTGGGTGCGGTTGCCCAGGGTGTGCTTGAGGGTGTCGATGATCAGGTCGCGTTCGACATCGGCGACGGTTCGGCCCACCAAACCTGCTCCCGAAGCCTGCGTGCCGAGGCCGCCGCTGCCGGTGAAGTCGAAGGCATCGGGACCGATCTGGTCGCCCGACGACAACAGAACCGCGCGGTGCATGGTGTTCTCGAGCTCGCGCACGTTGCCCGGCCAGTTGTGGGACTTGAGCACCGTGATTGCTTCCGGCGAGACTCGCCGTAACGGCATGCCGTTCTCTTCGGCGCTGGCGCGCGCGAAGTGGCCGGCGAGGACTTCGATGTCTTTGGGCCGATCACGTAACGGCGGCAGCGTCAGTTTCACGACGTTCAGGCGGAAGTACAAATCCTCGCGGAACTTGCCCGCCTTGACTGTCTCTTCCATGTTGCGGTTGGACGTCGCGACGATGCGCGTGTCGACCTTCACCGGCCCGTTGGAACCGACGCGCACGATCTCGCGTTCCTGGATGGCGCGCAGCAGTTTGGCTTGCAGCTTGAGATCCATCTCGCTGATTTCGTCGAGCAGCAGGGTGCCGCCGTTGGCTTCTTCGAACTTGCCGATACGCCGCGCCACCGCGCCGGTGAAGGCGCCTTTCTCGTGGCCGAAGAGTTCGGATTCCAAAAGCTCGCCGGGGATAGCCGCACAGTTGACGGCGACGAAGGCTTTGTCTTTGCGCTGGCTGTTCCGGTGCAGGTAGCGCGCGACCAACTCCTTGCCGGTGCCGCTCTCGCCGGTGATCAGCACGCTGGCCTGGCTGCTGGCGACTTTCTTGGCCATCTGGATGACGCGGTCCATGGCCGGGTCTTGGAAGATCAGCGCGTCCTGCTCGGCGGCCACGGCCTCGAGCACGGCGGCGATCAGCTCCGCATCCGGCGGCAGCGGGACGTATTCTTTGGCGCCCGCCTTAATAGCGGCCACGGCCGCGCGTGAATCGGTTTCGACGCCGCAGGCAACCACCGGCAGGTGGATGCGCTCGGCTTTCATCGCTTCGAGGAGTTGGTTGATGTCGTAGGCGACATCGCACATGACCAGGTCGGCGCCCTGACCCGAGCGCATGACCTCCATGGCCTGGGAGATGCCGTCGGCCTGCAGCACCTTGGCGCCGCGCTGCATGGCAATGCGGCTGGCGGCACCGATCTGGCCGTTCAGGGAACCGATGATCAAAAGCCGCATGTTAGATCAGACCTTATTCGAAGAAGCGGACTTTGCTCTCGGGCGGCAATGCGCTGTTGAGCAGCATCTCAAGGCGGCGCGGATTGTCCTTGCGCGAGATCGACAGGACACCAACGGTATACAGGTATTGGATCAGGTGTTCCTCGGCGGCGTTGCGTTCCAGCTTTGACGCCAGCGGGTTGAACACAACGTTGGCCAGCAGCACGCCGTAGAACGTCGTGATCAGGGCGACCGCCATGGCTGGGCCGATGGCGCCGGGGTTATCGAGGTTGCCCAGCATCTGCACCAGGCCGATCAGTGTGCCGATCAGGCCCATGGCCGGGGCGATTTCGCCCGCCTTTCGCAGAACGCTCGCCGAGCGCTGCACGCGAGCCGATGCCGTCGCCATACCTTCTGAGAGGATGTCGTTGATGTCTTTCTCAGGCACGCCTTCGATCAGCATGCCGAGGGCTTTGTGCAGGAATGTTTCCTTGGCGAACTTCGCGACCGCGGAATCCGCAAGCCGCAACACGCCGTGTTTGCGGACGTAGTCGGCCAATTCCATCATCGAGTAGGCCGCGTCTTGCGGATCGCGTTCACGGTAAAACACCGTGCCGCCCAGCACACCGAAGGTGCGCGCCACATCTCTGAACGTGAAGCTGACGGTGGTCACGGCGAAGGTGCCGCCCATGACAATCAGCAGACCGGGGATATTGATGAAAGCTTCGGCGGAGCCGCCGATGAAGATCGCGCCGGCGATCAGGGCCAGCGCACCGGCCAGTCCGAACACCAAGGCGCCGTCGAACAGCGTGCGCCGCGGTGCTGCGGTGATCTCGGCTTGTTCGGTGAGGGGGCTCGCGTCCAACATGAGGCGCCTTACGCTTTTTGCGTCTTGATGATTTCTGTCATGGTGATGCCTAAGCGGTCGTCGACTACGACGACTTCGCCGCGCGCCACCAAGCGGTCGTTGACATAGATGTCGATAGCTTCCCCGACCTTGCGGTCGAGCTCAACCACCGCGCCGCGCCCCAGCTTGAGGAGTTCGTTGACCTGCATCGACGACTTACCCAGCACCGCTGAGACGCGCACCGGGATGTCGTAAACCGCTTCGAGGTCCTGGGCTGAGCGCGGCTTGTCCGGGATGTCGGCTGGGTCGCCCCAGGAATCATCGACATCGTCGTCCTTGGCCTTGCCGCCTTCGATCTCATCGAGCTCGAGGTCGCTGACCGCTTTGCCCTTCTTGGGGCCGCTGCTTTCCGTGTTCTCTGCCATTATCTTTCCCGCCGGCCATTTGGGCCCTCTACGGTTCCCAGTTGAATCCTGAGCCACCACGCTGTGGCGATCTTAGACAGCCAACCTTACGAAGAAGTTTCTAAACCCCGGGTCTTAACGATTTATCAGGCGCTTTGCGCCGGCTGCTGGTCCTGCGATTCCAACGGCGGTTCCAACGGCGATTCCTCATGGCCCAGCGCTTCGGCGGCCTTGTCGAGCTCGGTGGCATCAACCGCCCCGAAATTGCCCGCCACGACCTCGCGGATATCGCGCCAGATGCGGGCTTCACTGCGGTCGGCGCCGCCGCCGTCCCATTCCAGGCGGCAGTCGCCGGGCTGCAGTTCATAGTCGACGACCACGGCATAACTGCCCTGGAAGCTCGCACGCGTGAAGACTTCCTTAAGGCGCTCCTGGAGGTCTGTGGCGATCATCTCATGGGCACGCACCAGGATTTTGGGCTCGCCGATGGCGATCGGCAGGGTGGCGCGGACAAAGTGCTCGATGCTGTCCACGGCGTGGGCATGGGCAAAGGGCGGCAACAGTTTTTGCGTGATGCCGTAGATCATGCGCATGGAGAGGTCGGCGATCTCGGCGTTGGCGGTACGCTGCTGGTCGTCGAGCTTGGTGATGCCCTGCGCGATCAGGTGGACGGCGTCGGCGACATAGTGCTCACGCGCCGTGGCGGCTTCTTCCAAAGCAGCGCCGTGGCCGGCGATGTAGCCTTCCTCGCGCGCGGCATCGACTTGCGCCTGGGTGAACTCGCGCTTGATCTCAGGTTCCGGCGGCGGTGCGTCCTTGGCGGCTTCGATGACAGCGGTTTGAACGGCCTCGGCGGCGGCAATCTTCTCGACGGCTTCGGCGGCGGCGAGCTCCGACTTGCGGCGTTCGCCCGGCAGGTACAGCTTGCCCGGATCGTCGAAAGAACGTTCGAAGAGGAATTTCTTGGCGCGCGTTGCCATGGTGCGTGTTTCCTACTCTTAATAAACCATCGCATCGTCTTCCTTGCCTTCGGAGATGACGATCTGTCCCGAGTTCGACAGCTCCTTGGCGAGGGTGACGATGGCGTTCTGGGCGTCTTCGACGTCTTTGAGGCGCACGGGACCCAAGGAGTCCATGTCCTCTTTGAGCATCTTGGCCGCACGGCCCGACATGTTGGCGGTGAACAGTTCCTTGATCGTATCCGGCGCGCCCTTGAGGGCGAGCGCCAGCTTTTCCTTCTCGACGTGGCGCAGCAGGGTTTGGGCGCCGGCGGCATCGAGGCGGCTCAGGTCGGCGAAGGTGAACATCAGCGCCTTGATCTTCTCGGCGGACTCGCGGTTGCGCTCTTCGAGGGCGGTCAGGAAGCGCGCTTCGGTGTTGCGGTCTAAGCTGTTGAAGATCTCGGCCATCTGCTCGTGGCTGTCGACGCGTGCCGTCTTGGCCAGGTTCGACATGAATTCGTTGCGCAGCGTCTTTTCGATGCTGTCGAGCACGTCCTTCTGCACCGATTCCATGTGCAGCATACGCATCACCACTTCCATCGCGAAGCCTTCGGGCAGCAACGCCAGCACGCGGCTGGTGTGGTCGGCTTTGATCTTGGACAGCACGACGGCGACGGTCTGCGGGTATTCGTTCTTCAGGTAGTTCGCTAAGACCTGCTCATGCACGTTGCCGAGCTTGTCCCACATGGTGCGGCCGGCGGGGCCGCGGATTTCTTCCATGATCGCCAGCGCGCGGTCTTTATCGAGGCCCTTCATCAGCAGGCGCTCGGTGGTGGCGTAGGTGCCGGTCAGCGAGCCGGTGTTGGAGATCGCGTCGGCGAAATCGACGAACAGGCGTTCGACCAAGTTGGCGCCGATGGTGCCCAGGTTGGCCATGATCTGGGACAATTCCTTGATCTCGTCGTCCTCCATCATGGTGAACAACTTGCCGGCCTGCTCTTCGCCGAGGGACAACATCATGATCGCGGCTTTCTGTGGGCCGGTGAGGCTACGATAGTCTTCCTTGATGCGCGCCATGCCGGGTAGCAAACCTTCTCGTTAACAGTCGCGGCGAAATCTAACCCCGCGATTATACGCCCTTAAGAACCGATCCCCCACGCTGGAATATCCAAGTCGTGGGGGAATAATGCGGCAAGTTCTCAATCTACGCGGTGTCCGCTTAGGTTTCCTGGTAGAGCCAGGTGCGCAGGATCGCCAGCGCTTCTTCGGGATGCTTGTCGACGATGTCGCTGATCTTGCGCAAGCTGGACGCCTTGACGCGGCCTTCCACCTTGTCGATGTCGATCAACTCGTCGAGATCCTCTTCTTCCTCCGCCTGGCCGCCCGGCATCGGCACGCCGCCGGGGCCGGTCAATTGCGCCATGCCTTCGCTCATCAGGGCTTCGTCGCCCTGCGGCATCGATTCGAAGGCGCGTGTCACCAGCGGGCGCACCACCAGCAAGATCACAAGCACCGCGACCACGGCAACGCCGAGGCCCTCGGCCATGCGCATGATCTCCTGCTTGTTGAAGCCCAGCAGGTTGAATTCTTCCGGCCCGTTGGCCAGGTCGTCGAAGCCGGTGAACGGCATGTTGACGACTTCGATCTGGTCGCCGCGGTTGGCGTCGAAGCCGATCGCGGTTTTCACCAGGCCCTCGAGCTTGGTCATGGTTTCTTCCGGCAGCGGCACATAGGTGCGCTCGCCGGTATCGGCGTTGACGTTATAGGTGCCGTCGACCAGCAGGGCGACCGAGAGGCGCTTCAGCGTGCCGCTCTCGCGCACCGAATTGGTGGTCTTCTTCGAGATCTCGTAGTTGACGGTTTCTTCGGTGCGGTTCTCGCTGGTCTGGGCCTGGCCCGCGCCGCCGGCGTTGGCGGCCGTGTCCGGCTGCTGGTTGGCCACCGAGACGTCGGAGGGTTGACGCTCGTTGGAGGTGTTGTTTTCGGTCACCGTCACCGACGAGCGCGGCACCTGCTGATCGGGATTGAAGCTCTCTTCGGCGGTGACGATCTTGTCGAATTCCATTTCGGCGCGCACTTCGGCGCGCACCTTGCCCGGGCCCAGCGAGCTTTCGACCATAGACATGACCGCGCCGGACAGGCGGCGCTCGAGGTTGTTGCGCGACTCGTCCTGCTGCGCGGTGACCATGGCCGCGTCGTTCTCGTAGGCGCGCGACAGCAACGCGCCGCGCTCGTCGACGATGGAAATGTTCGAGGGCTTCAGCTTCGGCACCGAGGCGGCGATCAGATGCTGCACGGCGCTGACTTGGTTCTCGGCCAAGCGGCCAGAGCGCATCTTGACGTAGACGGCGGCGGTCGGTTCTTGAGTCTCGCGGCTGAACATCTCGCGCGAGCCCATGACCAAGTGCACGCGCGCGTTCTGCACGCCTTCAATCGATTTTATAGTTCGCGCCAGTTCGCCTTCGAGGGCCCTGACCAGGTTCACGTTTTGCATGAAGTTGGTCGAGCCGAGGGCGTCCATGTTGTCGAACACCTCGTAGCCCACGGAACCACCCGAAGGCAGACCGAGTTCCGCCATCTCCATGCGGATCGGTGTGACGCGTTCGGCCGGGACCATGACCTCGGTGTTGTTGTTGGCCATCACGAAGGGGATGCCCTTCAGCTCCAGCTGCTGGACGATCTCGCGGCTGTCGGTGGCCGAGAGGTTGCCGTAGAGCAACTGCATCGGCTGGGCCGAGAACCGGGTGGCGAAGAAGATGATGAAGGCGATCAGGCCGACCGCCACGCCGCCCATGGCTGCAAGCCGGGCGGGTCCCAAGTTCTTAATCTGGGTAATAAACGGGTTCACTGTCTGGTCCTCTTGCCGTGGTTCTTGGCCGCTGATTTTTTGGCGGAAGGCGCGCCCAGCCGAACCGGCTGCAAAGCCCCTAAACGCGCACTCCCGCCTTTGGGAGGACGGTATCGGCGCGCCGTGAAGAACAGGTTAACAGTAGGAAATTTTTGCCGGGTTGCCTGCCTTCTGCACAGATGTGAGGACCAGCGGGCGGCGGGCCTTGGTGCTATAGTCGCAAGACCATGAATACGCATGATTTAGACGGGCTTTCCCAGCGCGCTACCGGCCTGGTCATTGAGCTGAGCGCGGCCATCGTCGCGGTCACCGACGAAGAGCCCAAGATCCTCCTGGTCAGCCCGTCCGAGCCGGCCCCTCGGTCGGGCCTGCCGGCGGGTCCCTTTGATCCCGCCGGCCACCGCACCCTGGAAGAGGGTTTGCGCAGTTGGGTCGAGGAGCAAACCGCGCTGCATCTCGGCTATGTCGAACAGCTCTATACTTTTGGCGACCGGTTTCGCGATCCTCAGGAACGCGCCGGCGGACCGCGGCCGGTGTCGGTCGGCTACGTCGCCCTGGTCCGCCAGACAGCGTTGAAGAACACAGATAAATCTCCTGGAGAGTCCACGTGGGGCGACTGGTACCGCTATTTCCCATGGGAAGATTGGCGCGATGGTCCGCCGGCGCTGCTCGATGCCCTGATCGCGCCGCGCCTCGCGGCCTGGGCCGAAGCCGCCGGCCCTAAGCCCGACAAAAACCGGCGCCGCGAAAGGGTTAATCTCGCCTTCGGTTTCGACGGCGGCTCTTGGGACAATGAGCGCGTCCTCGACCGCTACGAACTGCTTTATGAAGCCGGACTGGTATTCGAAGCCGTCTTCGACGCCCACCGCGACCCTGCCGAAGCGGCGGCGCAGACCGGCGCGGCACTTATTAAAGACCACCGCCGCATCCTGGCCACGGCCATGGGCCGGCTGCGCGCCAAGATCAAATACCGCCCAGTGATCTTCGAGCTGATGGCGCCGACTTTCACGCTTTTCCAGCTCCAGCGCGCGGTCGAAGCGCTCTCCGGCGGGCGCTTGCATAAACAGAACTTCCGCCGTCTCGTCGCCCATGAAGGCCTGGTGGAGCCCACCGGCCACATCTCCTCCCAGACCGGCGGCCGCCCGGCGGAGCTCTTCCGATTCCGCCGTGAAGTGGTTCACGAGCGCCCGGCCCCCGGCGTGCGCGTGGCGGTTCAGGCCCGCAAGCGCGCTGGTTAACCCCAAAACTTCCCTCTAAGCCTCTGATATAAAATAATGATCTTTTATGCTCAAAAAGATCATATGGAGGCCTACCTTTTCTTGACAATGCCGTGACGGGCCCATACCGTTTACGCTAACACGTCGAGCGCGTGCTTTTTCTACCGCGTACATATGCTCAAAGTAAGTATAAGTCGGCCCGGTAAACGGAAAGGCGCCGACACCAGTGGAGGGATGCGCGACATGAATGTGGTGAACACGACGGCCGCCCAGGATCTGCGCTTCACGTCGCAGGTCGAGCGCGATACGGCGCACCTTTATGAAAAGGTGAGAAAGGTCATCCCGGAAGTGGAATGGCCCGTCTTCGCCCCCATGATCGACCGCATCAATAAGCTCAAAAAGCAGAAGAACGCCGTCATCCTGGGCCACAACTACATGACCCCGGAGATTTTCCATTGTGTCGCCGACATCACCGGTGACTCGCTGGCGCTTGCGCGCTCCGCCGCCAAGACCGAAGCCGACATCATCGTCATGGCCGGCGTGCACTTCATGGCCGAGACCTCGAAGATCATGAACCCCTCCAAGAAGGTCCTGATCCCGGACATGGGGGCCGGCTGCACGCTCGCCGAAGCCATCACCGCTGAAGATGTGCGCAAACTGAAGGCCCAGTACCCGGGCGTGCCCGTGGTCACCTACGTCAACACCTCGGCCGACGTGAAGGCGGAATCGGACATCTGCTGCACCTCGGCCAACGCTGCCCAGATCGTCGAAGGCCTCGGCACGCCGCGCGTGATCATGATCCCCGATGAATACCTGGCGCTCAACACCGCCAAGCTGGTGAAGTGCGAGATCATCACCTGGAAGGGCCGCTGTATGGTCCATGAGCAGTTCACGCCGGCCGATATCCGCGGCGCGCGCGCGAACTATCCGGGCGTCGTCGTCCTCGCGCACCCAGAGTGCTCGCCGGAAGTCGTGGCCGAATGCGATTTCACCGGTTCGACCGCGGGCATGATCGACTATGTCGCCAAGAACAGGCCGCCCAAGGTCATTTTGGTCACCGAATGCTCGATGAGCGACAACGTCGCCGCCGACTTCCCCGAACTTGACTTCGTTAAACCGTGCAACCTCTGCCCGTTCATGAAGAAGATCGAGCTTTCGAACATCCTGCATGCGCTCGAGACCGAAACCACCGAAGTGCATGTGGACCCCGCCATCGCCGTCAAGGCGCGTGTGGCGGTCGAACGCATGATCACCGGCTGGAAATACGGCACTTAAAGCCGCGCCCCATGGCTGACCTAAGCCCACCGCCCCTCGCTCACCTTGACGAGCAGGTGGCGCGCGCGCTTGCCGAAGACTTGGGTGCGGCCGGCGACATCACCACCAATGCGACCATCCCCGCGACTAAGACCGCCTCTGCGGTCATCGCGGCGCGCAAGCCCGGCGTGCTCGCTGGTTTGCCGGTCGCCGTGCGCGTCTTTCACACTGTCGATCCCAGGCTTGTTCTTGTCCCGAAGGTTCAAGACGGCACGCGTCTTTCCCCTGGCGACGTGATCTTGGAGGTCTCCGGCGCCGCGCGGTCGATCCTGAAAGCCGAGCGCGTCGCGCTCAATTTCCTGGGCCACCTCTCCGGCATCGCCACCGCCACCGCCGATATCGCGCAGGCCATCGCCCACACCAAGACCAAAGTCTGCGATACCCGCAAGACCACTCCGGGCCTGCGCCTCCTGGAGAAGTACGCCGTGCGCTGCGGCGGGGGTATCAATCACCGCATCGGCCTCTATGACATGGTGCTGATCAAGGACAACCACATCGCCGCCGCCGGCGGGATCAAGCCCGCCATTGCCGCCGCCAAGGCCGCGGCACCCAAAGGCGTGATCATCGAAGTGGAAGTCGACACACTTGCCCAGCTCGACGAGGTGCTGAGCGTCGGCGCCGACCGTATCCTGCTCGACAATATGACGCCGGCGCTGTTGAAAGAGGCCGTCGCCCGCGTCGCGGGCCGGGCCGTCACCGAGGCTTCAGGCTCGATTACAAAAACAACCGCGCCGGCCATCGCCGACGCGGGTGTCGATCTCATGTCGGCGGGCTGGATCACCCACTCGGCGCCCAGCCTCGACCTCGGTCTCGATTTTAAAGCTTAGGCCTTGCGGCTGCTCGCGAAGACGATCACGAGACCGGCGGCCAGCGCGAGGCCCGCCAGGATGTCCGGGATCGGCAGGTCGTGTTTTTTATCCGCGGTGATTTCGAGGGGACCGAGATCGACCACCTTCTCCTTGGTCGTGAAGCCGATATGGCCCACGGCGAAACCGATGATGCCGATCGCGATCAGTGCGATACCGGCGAGTGCTGCGCCCTTCATGGGGAATTCCTTTTACGAGTGAACGTGCCCATACAACGCGCGTCTATTGCGCGATGTTCCCGTAGGCGTAGACGTCTGCAACTAAACAGTGAACTGGACGAGGCCCATCACGCCGATGACGATGAGATACAGCGCTACCACGTAGTTCAGCAGGCGCGGCATCAGCAAAATCAGCACGCCAGCAATCAGAGCGACAATAGGTTGCAACAGGATAATGCTTGCTGTCATAGCGCGGTCCTTTCGAGCGTATTGCACAAAGAACGCGCTTTTCGTTCGCGGTGTTCCTACGTCAATACAACCGCTGCGCTGGATTTTGCCTTAATTGGGTTCCGAAACACCGCCGCCGGAACACGCGCGCATAAAGGGCGTTTCCAATGACAGAAGGGCTGCTTTAGCAGTTTCATTTGGAATTGGATCAATGGACGAGAATCTCAGAACGTGGGTTTGGTTTTTTTCGGTGGTAACGGCCATGACGATTGGCCCGGCCTTGCTCGGCACGCTGCTGATCGCCGGCTTTGTGCAAAGCTACCGCCACTACCGCACCTACGCGCAGGAAAAGCTGCGCGCCGTGCGTATCCCGGCCTATAGCCGTACGTCGCAGCTGGGCTAGGACTTCAGCAGTGCGTCGAGAAGGTGGTCGCCGTTGACGCGGCCCATGTGGACGCCGTCGAAGTAGTCACCATCTTCGCCGCCGAAATCTGCCGGCACCGTGAAGGGGAAGAGCCGCACATTCTTGCGCCCGGCGGTGCCAATGTGTTCAATCAACAGCTGCTGCGTCGCGACATAGGGTGTGCGTTCGCCCAGTTGCGCGACCATCTCCGGATGCAGGGGGTTTATGTAGATCGTGACCTGGTGACCTGACCGGCTCTTTTTGTACCAAGCGATTT
The DNA here is from genome assembly GCA_947481595.1 of Fidelibacterota bacterium. Classification (GTDB taxonomy): domain Bacteria; phylum Pseudomonadota; class Alphaproteobacteria; order Rhodospirillales; family Rhodospirillaceae; genus SHVO01. The sequence goes on along the minus strand of CANKHC010000090.1, from coordinate 53 downwards.
GATAGAAACTAGCTTGGAAAGGAGCTTTGTCATGCCAAAGAAGAGACCCAGTC
>CANKHC010000089.1 GCA_947481595.1 Fidelibacterota bacterium | reverse complement strand
TCCAGAGGGTCGCGGGTTCGAGTCCCGTCACTCGCCCCACTTTCGAAGGCGAACCCAAAGCGGCCCCGCGGCGTTATCTCCGGACGAGGGGCAATCCGGAGAATTGATATGAACAAGCTGGCTTTTACCGCCATCATCCTTTTTTCAACGGCTGTGTGCGCCGCCGAGCCGCCGCCCTATTTCCCCGACAACGCCACCACGCCGGGTCTTGCTAACCGCAAGGTGACCCAGGGCAACATCAACAAAACCATCTGCAACGCGCGCTGGCTGAAGGCGCAGCAACCTTCGGCCGGCTATCTCGACAAGGAGAAGAACCGCCAGCTCGCCCGGGTCACATTTGCCAATACGGACCCGAAAGCCTTTGAGGAGGATCACCGCATCCCCATCGAACTCGGCGGCCACCCGCGCGATGCCAAGAACCTCTGGCCCCAGTCCACGACCATCGAATGGAACGCGGCGGCGAAAAACAAGCTCGAGACCTATGTGCACGGTGAAGTCTGCGCCAAGCGTATGAAGCTCGCGGACGCCCGGGCGATCTTCCAGCGCGACTGGACCGACGTCTTCCGCTCGTATTGTGGCCCTGGACCGACGGCGGCTTGCCAGCCGCCGAACACACCTGGCGTGCAAATCGAGGATCCTAAACGGCCCAACGTGCCGATAGTGAAGTAAGCGAATCAACGACATAGCCGGGGCAGGGGGTTGGGAAGCGGTATTATAATACCGTAAACAGAACCCTCTGATTTCTCAGGCTTTTACGTTGACTTCCCGCAGCCGCTGAAGATAATGCGCGCTCCTTACGACAAGAAGCGCACTTATAAGCACACAGCGGAAGAAAAACATGCGGACGCATACGACCAAACCGACCGAAGTGCAGAAGAAGTGGTACGTGATCGACGCCCAGGGCCTGGTACTCGGCCGTATGGCAGCGATCGTGGCCGGTCTCCTGCGCGGCAAGCACAAGACCATGTACACGCCGCACATCGACACCGGCGACCACGTCATCATCATCAACGCCGAAAAGATCAAGCTGACCGGCAAAAAGGCCGAACAGCGCGTCTTCTATTGGCACTCGGGCTATGTCGGCGGCGTGAAAGAGCACACCCCGAAGCGCACCCTCTCGGGCAAGTTCCCCGAGCGCGTGGTCGAGCGCGCCATCGAGCGCATGATGCCCAAGGACAGCCCGCTCGCGCGCGAGCAGATGAAGAAGCTGAAGATTTATGCCGGCGATAAGCATCCGCACGAGGCGCAGTCGCCCGAAGTGATGGATCTCGCCAGCCGCAACCGCAAGAACAAGCCGTAAGAGTAGGGAACACACATGGCTGAAACAAAGACTCTCGCGGACCTGAAGTCGGCAACCGCCGTCGCCGCCGCGCCCAAGGTCGAGGCCAAGCGCGACAAGCAGGGCCGCTCCTACGCCACCGGCAAGCGCAAGAACGCCGTCGCCCGCGTCTGGATCAAACCCGGCAAGGGCAAGATCACCGTCAACGACCGCACCTTCGAAGGCTACTTCGTGCGCCCGGTTCTGCGCATGATGATCAACCAGCCCTTCACGGTCACCAACCGCGCCGCCGAGTTCGACGTGATCTGCACCGTCTCCGGCGGCGGCATGTCCGGTCAGGCCGGTGCCGTGCGTCACGGCATCTCGAAGGCTTTGACCTACTACGAACCCAGCTTGCGCCCGGCCCTGAAAGCCGCCGGCTTCCTGACGCGCGACCCGCGTGTGGTCGAACGTAAGAAGTACGGCCGCAAGAAGGCGCGCCGCAGCTTCCAGTTCTCGAAGCGCTAAGTTTCACCGCGTATGCGGTGTCGAAAGAGCGCTTCGGTCTTCCGAGGCGCTCTTTTTGTTTGTGCTGTATGTGAGTGAAGTGACGTGAGCAAACCCAAGGTCTTCATCGACGGCGAAGCCGGCACCACCGGCCTGCAGATCCGCGATCGGCTCAAAGATCGCAGCGACATTGAACTCGTCTCCATCGATCCGGCGCAGCGCAAAGACGCGGCCGCGCGCAAGCGCCTGCTCAATGAGGCCGGCCTGGTGATCTTGTGTCTGCCCGATGACGCCGCACGTGAGGCTGTTGCGCTGATCGACAACCCCGACGTCAAAGTGATCGACGCCTCCACCGCCCATCGCACGGCTGACGGCTGGACCTTTGGATTTCCGGAGATGGCCTTCTATCACCGCGACGCCATCCAACGCTCGAAGCGTGTCTCTAATCCCGGCTGCTGGTCGACGGGCGCCATCGCGCTCTTGCGTCCGCTGGTCGCGGCGGGTGTGCTGAGCCCTGATTATCCCGTCACCATCAATGGCATCTCGGGCTACTCGGGCGGCGGCAAGGCGATGATCACCGAATTCGAGAACGCCGCCGATCCCACGTTCACCAAAGTCCCGTACCGCCTCTACGGCCTCGAGCTTGCGCACAAGCATGTGCCGGAGATTCAGAAGTATGGACAGCTGCGCATCAAGCCGATGATGTCGCCGTCGGTGGGCCGCTATGCCCAGGGCATGCTGGTGGAGGTGCCCTTGCACCTTCAACTGATGGCGCCGCGGCTCAAGCCGGCCGATCTGCATGCCATTCTCGCCAAGGCTTATAAGAACGAGCCCTTCGTCGAAGTGGTGCCGCTGGAACAAAGTGCGGCGGTCAAGACGCTGCCGCCGGAGGAGCTCAACGGCACCAATAAAATGCGGCTGTTTGTTTTCGGCAAGCCGGAAGGTGCGCAGGCCCGCCTCGTGGCGCAGCTCGACAACCTCGGCAAGGGTGCGTCTGGCGCGGCTGTGCAGAACATGAATATCATGCTGGGCCTGGCGGAAAACACCGGGCTGCAATAGGAGCACAGGCGATGGCGGGTCCGATCATTCTTCCCTTCAACGGCTTCACGCCGCGCATCGCCGCCGATGCCTTCATCGCGCCGGGTGCTGTGATCATCGGCAATGTCGAGATCGGCGCGCAGGCCAGCATCTGGTTCGGCTGCGTCGTGCGCGGGGACACCAACGCCGTCAAGATCGGTGCGCGCACCAACATCCAGGACGGCTCGGTCGTCCACTGCGATGGGCCTCAGGACGGCCATCCCGGTTACCCCACCACCATCGGCGACGATGTCCTGATCGGGCATATGGTCATGATCCACGGTGCCACGCTCGAGAACCGAGCCTTCATCGGCATGAAGGCGACGCTGCTCAACGGCACGGTGGTCGAAGGCGATGCCATGGTCGCCGCCGGGGCGATGGTGACGGGCAAGCGCGTGGCCACAGGCCAGCTCTGGGCCGGATCACCCGCCAAGTTCCTGCGCGATCTCAAGCCCGATGACATCGCCGGCATGCATGCGGGCGTTGAGCACTACGTGCGCAACGGTCAAAATTACCGCGCGCAGATGACGAGCTAGAGCGATGCAAAAGTCCGCCCTCGCAGCGCTTTTGCTTCTGTCCTCTGCAGCGGTTGCGGCGGAGCACAAGGTCACCGGCCACGGCATCAATGAGGGCAATCCCTTTTGTCGGCCATTGATGCTGCATCTCGCGGGGGCTTCGCCGGAGATGCTGCCGCTCCTGCAGATGCCGGAAACCGAAACCGCCACGATCACGCGGCCGAAGTGGACCGATCTCAATAACGCCGGCATCGCCGCGCGGGTTTATGGCCGCGTTGGACCGAAGGGCTCGAAGGTGCCGGCGGGTGCGAAGCTGCAGACGGCGCGCTTTGACCTCGACAACGACGGCACAGCTGAAGACGTCTACCGGTTGACGGTCGAGGTGCGCTCAAACTTTCCCGACAGCCGTTCGCTGGTGAAGTTTGAGGCTGGTGCGACCGGCTGGCTGTTCGATGTGGCGGAGAAATCGGACACCGAGCTGGCCAAGGAATGGCCACGCCTGGGCAACAATCCCATCGACGTGTTCTTCTACAACGGCAAGACGCGCATCATGATGTGGGATTGGGAAGGCGAGGGCAAACGCAAGCTCAGTGTCGCGACCCTGGCCAAGGACGCTTCGGCCGCAGATAGCGGGCATACGGAATTCCTGAAGTTCGAATGCGGGCTGAACGAGTTTATGCGCTAGTCCGCGCGCGCCTTCACATAGCTGCCGGGCGCGTCTTCGATCACTTTGAGTTTGCCGCTGCCGGGCTGGCGTGCGGGCACCATCTTTCCCGATTTGTCGGCAAGCCAGGCGTCCCAGTCGGTCCACCATGAGCCCGGGGTTTCGGTGGCGGTCTTGAGCCACTCTTCCGGAGTCTTGGCCTTCTTGTCGTTGGTCCAGAAGTTGTACTTCTTCGCTGCCGGCGGATTGACCACGCCGGCGATATGGCCGGAGCCCGACAATACGAAGCGCACGGGGCCTTTGAACAACTGGGTCGCGGCGAAGGTCGAGGCCCAGGGGGCGATGTGGTCTTCGCGGGCGCTGGTCATGTAGCTGGGAATTTTAACCTTGCGCAGGTCGATGGGCACGCCGCCCAAGGTGATCCCGCCCGGCTTCACCAGGTTGTTCTCGAGATACATGTTGCGCAGGTAGTAGCTGTGCATGGCCTTCGGCATGCGCGTGGAATCGGAATTCCAGTAGAGCAGGTCGAAGGGGAAGGGCTCCTTGCCCAAGAGATAGTTGTTCACCACGAAGGACCAGATCAGGTCGTTGGAGCGCAGCATATTAAAGGTGTTGGCCATGTCGGCGGCATCGAGGAAGCCGCCGGCGTCGTCCATGCGCTGCTCGAGGCCCTTGATCTGCTCCTCGTCGATGAACACGCCGATGTCGCCGGACTTCTCGAAGTCGGTGAGGGCGACGAAATAGGTGGCGGTGGCGATGTTGTCGTCGTCGCCCTTGTCGGCGAGGTAGGCCAAGGTCGCGGCCAGCAACGTGCCGCCGATGCAGTAGCCCACCATGTGCACTTTCTTGGCACCGGTGGCTTTGAGGGCGGCGTCGCGGGCGGCCAGGGCCCCTTCGAACATGTAATCCTCGAAGCTGACGGCCGCCATGCTCTCGTCCGGGTTGACCCAGGAGACGACGAAGGTGGTGTAGCCCTGGTCGGTCAGCCACTTCACCAGCGAGTTCTTCTCGCGCAGGTCGAGGATGTAATACTTGTTGATCCAGGGCGGCATGATCAGGATCGGCGTCTCCTTCACCTCGGCCGTCGTCGGGGTGTATTGGATCAACTGGAACATGCGGTTCTGGAAGACCACCTTGCCCGGGGTGGCGGCGACGTTCTTGCCGATGGTGAAGGCTTTCTCGTCGGTCATGGAGACGCGCAGGCGGCCCTTGCCCTTCTCGAGGTCGGCGAGCAGATGGCTCAGGCCTTTGACCAGGTTCTCGCCCTTGGTCTCGGCGACGGCGCGCAGGACCTCGGGGTTGGTCATGGCAAAGTTCGTGGGTGCCATGGCATCCACGAACTGGCGGGTAAAGAAATCGACCTTGTGCTTGGTGTGGTTATCCATGCCTTCGACATCGCCGACGGTGGTCTGGATCCAGCGCGAGGTCAGCAGGTAGGACTGCTTGATAAAGGAAAAGACCTGATCGCTCTGCCAGGCCTCGTCTTTGAAGCGCCGGTCCCCAGCGCCGGCTTCGATCACCGGGGTATCGGTGCCGTTGAAGGCTTTGAGGGCGGCCGAACGCCAGAGTTCCATGGTGTCGCGCCACAGGGACAGCTGCGCGTCCATCAGTTTGTGCGGGTCGGCCAGCATCTTGGAGGTGAGTTCCAAAAAGGCGGCCCCGATCTGGACCGCGTCGGCCATGCCTGCGGCGCTGGCCTGCACCGGATTGGCGATGGCATTGCGGTTGATGAAGTCGGCAACCAGACGCTGCGAGCGTTCGGCGATCCCCGCCATGATCGCGGACCATTCCTCCTGCGGAACGTCGGGGGCCCCGGGCGGCGGGGTGGGCGGCGCGCGGTCGGCCATTGAGACCTCGGATTTTTTGATTTTTATTGGGACGGCACTCAGGCTATGCATGTGGCGCAAGTGGGGGTTTTTGTCCACTGCCTTCGGTCACGCTGCGTGCGGCTTCGCGCGCAGGGTGCTGGAGACTTAGGCAGGGTTCTGCTAAACTGAATCCAACAGCTGAAGTCTGTCGTGTAACTGATTGTAAAATGGTGAGAATCGTGCAGCGTCAGAGCAGTCCTCAAAAGCGCGGAAAGACCGTCAGCCAGGCCTTGGGTCTTCTGACCGCCGCCGCTTGTTCAGCGCTGCTTTTGGCGGCCTGTTCCAAGACCTCCGACCCAGCCCCGCCCGAGACCCAGCAAGCTTCGGCCGCTCCGGCGACCGGCGGGCCCCGTTTCGCCGCCCCGGCCACGGCCGCCAAAGGCACCCCGGACCTCAACAGCGTTCCGACCGAAGCGCCCGCACCGCGCTCCAGCCAGGCGGAACGCGATAACGCCATCGCCGGCCTTGTCGCCGACCGCACTAACGCCCGCTATTCCGAGCAGGGTGGACGCACCATGCCCGTGGCTGTCCGCCCCCTGATCGACAGTCCCGAAGCGGCCAAGGCCGACGCTGTCGCCCGCATCGACCAGCCGCCGCCGCCGCGTCCCGAGGCGGCCGATCCGCTCTTCCCGAACGCACCCCAGGATCGCAGCGATGTGGGCCCGCGTACCCCGGGCGCCCTGCGCGGCGAAAGCCAGGTGGCGTCGGGTGCCGTTGCCGGCAACCTGAACGGCTTCCGGCCCCTGTCGGAGTTCCAGCCGGCGACCTACAGCCGCTCGTCCCTGGCCGGGACCATGGCCATGATCGGCGGCAACCTGACCCCCAACGACCGCAACGTCCTCAACATCACGGCCCGGCAGCAGATCGACTCCCGCGGCCGGGGTGTGATCCGCGTGGTCGGCCACGGGACCGGCGGCTTTGAACGCGCGGTGATCGCCGCCGGCGAGCTCCAGCGTTTGGGCGTGGCCAAGACCAATATCTTCGTCGGCGTCGACAACGTCGCGGGTCCGACCGAGGTCTTCTTCGACCGAGCTAAATAGGCTGGGCAGGGACCCCATCGGGGTTTTCCACAACCGGCCTTCAAAAAGCAGCCCGTTCCGGCTACAAGTCCGCCACCCATAGCTTCGTCACAATTGCAGACCAGGATCGGGTTCGTGCGGCACTTATCAGCCGTATTCACCAGTTCCTAAGCCCGAGAACCTAAGGTCACCCGCTATGAAGACCGACTTCCACCGCATCAAGCGCCTGCCGACCTACGTCTTTGCCGAAGTCAACGCGATGAAGGCCAAGGCGCGCGCCGCCGGTGAGGACATCATCGACCTCGGCATGGGCAACCCAGATCTGCCCACGCCCAAGCACATCGTCGACAAGCTGTGCGAAGTCGCGCAAGACCCGAAAGCGCAGCGTTACTCCGCGTCTCAGGGCATCAAAGGCCTGCGCAAGGCCTTCGTCGGCTATTACGAGCGCCGTTTCGGCGTGCAGCTCGATATGAACAAAGAAGTCTGCGTGACGCTGGGCTCGAAAGAAGGCCTCGCCAACCTGGCCTCGGCCATCACCAGCCCGGGCGACATCATCCTTTCGCCGAACCCGGCTTATCCGATCCATCCCTTCGGATTCATCATCGCCGATGGTTCGGTGCGCTATCTGCCTTTTGTGCCCAACGAGGAGTTCTTGAAGGCGCTCGAGCGCGCGGTGCTCTACACCCAGCCCAAGCCGGTGGCGCTGATCCTCAACTATCCGTCCAATCCAACGGCCATGGTGGCGAGCCTCGACTTCTATGGTCAGGTGGTGGACTTCTGCAGGCACCACGAGATCTGGATCCTCTCCGATCTCGCCTACGCCGAGATTTACTTCGACATCGAACCGCCGCCGTCGGTGCTGCAGGTTCCGGGGGCCAAGGACATCTGCATCGAGTTCACCTCGATGAGCAAAACCTACAGCATGCCCGGCTGGCGCGTCGGTTTCGCCGCGGGCAATCCGCAGCTGATGAACGCGCTGATTCGCATCAAGTCCTACCTCGACTACGGCGCCTACACGCCGATCCAGGTGGCGGCTGCCGCGGCCCTCAACGGCCCGCAGGATTGCGTGGCCGAGACGCGCCAGATTTATAAAGAGCGCCGCGACGTGTTGATCGAAGGTCTCGCGCAGGCGCAGTGGCACATCCCGGTGCCGCATGCCTCGATGTTCGCCTGGGCGCCGATCCCGGAGCCCTTCCGTCATTTGGGCGCGCTGGAGTTCTCCAAGCTGCTGCTGTCCGAAGCCGGTGTGGCCGTAGCGCCCGGCACGGGCTTCGGCGAAAACGGCGAAGGCTTCGTGCGTTTGGCCTTGGTCGAGAACAAACACCGCCTGCGCCAGGCCGTGCGCAGCATCAAAAACTTCATGGGCAACGCCGGTGCGGCCATCGCCGCCGCCGAGAAACGCCGCGCCAAGGCCTGACATGTCCGCACCGCTGAAAATCGCCATCGCCGGTTTAGGGACGGTCGGTGCCGGGGTCGCCAAGGTGCTTGCGAGCAACGGCGCAGCCATTGCCGCGCGTTGTGGGCGCACCATCGCCATCACCGCCGTGAGCGCGCGCGACAAGAAGAAAGACCGCGGCGCCGATCTGTCCGCCGCCAAATGGTTCGATGATGCCGCCGACATGGCCGCAAACGCCGACGCCCATGTGATCGTTGAGCTCATCGGAGGTTCCGAAGGTGCGGCGCGTAAGACGGTCGAGGCGGCGCTCGCGCGCGGACGCCACGTCGTCACCGCCAACAAAGCACTGCTCGCCCATCATGGGGTTGCCTTGGCCAAGACCGCCGAGGCCGCCAATCTGGTGCTGGGCTATGAAGCGGCGGTGGCGGGCGGTATTCCGATCATCAAGGCTTTGCGCGAAGGCCTTGCGGGCAACACCATCACGCGCCTGACCGGCATCCTCAACGGCACCTGCAACTATATCCTCTCGACCATGCGCGCGACCGGCCGCCAGTTCGCCGACGTGCTCAAGGAGGCGCAGGACCTGGGATATGCCGAGGCCGATCCCGCTTTCGACATCGACGGCATAGATGCCGCCCATAAGCTCGCGATCCTGACCAGCGTGGCCTTCGGCACCGAGGTCAATATCAAGTCGGTCCACGCCGAGGGCATCCGCAACGTCTCTTCGCTCGACATCCAGTACGCCGAGGAATTCGGCTACCGCATCAAACTGCTGGGCCTGGCCGAACGCGATCCTAAGACCGGCGGCGTGGTGCAGCGGGTCTATCCCTGTCTCATCAAACCCGAAGTGCCGCTGGCGCGCGTCGACGGGGTGTTCAATGCCGTGGTGGCCGAAGGCGATTTCGTCGGCAAGTCGGTTTATGAGGGCAGGGGTGCCGGCGCCGGACCAACGGCTTCGGCCGTCGTCGCTGATATCATGGATATCGCCGCCGGGCGCCGCGTGCCGACGTTTGGAATTCCGGCAACACAGCTTAAGGCTCTGCCGTCAGTCCCTGTGGAACAGCACGAGGGCGAATATTATGTGCGCCTCTTGGTGGTCGACCGTCCCGGTGTCTTCGCCGACATCGCGGGGGTTTTCAGGGATGAGTCGGTGTCGATGGAATCGGTCCTGCAGCGCGGGCGCACCGAGAAGTCCGACGTCAACGTGGTGATCATCACCCATGAGACGCAGGAGGCCAATCTCCTGCGCGCGCTCAAACGCCTCCAGGCCAACGCCGCGCTGGTCGAGCCGCCGCACATGATGCGTATCGAGGACTTGGGATAATTGGCCGGTGGCTGAGGACGCGCAAACACTCGTCGCTCTTGCCGCCACGCTGAAGCAAAAAGGCGACATTGCCGGGGCCGTGCAGGCCCTGCGCCGCGCTCACACCGCCGCCCCGCAGAACGCCGTCATCCTCGAGAAACTCGGCACCATGCTCCTCAAGGAGGACAATCTCGCCGAGGCCGAGCAGGTCTACGGCGCGGCACTCGTCCTGGCGCCGCAATCCATCAATGTGCTGCACAACCTTGCCCTGGTGTTGGAGCGAACCGGGCGCACGGATGAGGCGCTGCAATCGTATTACGCCATCCTCGCCTTCGCGCCGGACTATGGCGGCGCGCTCAATAACGCCGTGCGCATCCTTGCGACGACAGGGCGTTTCACGCGCGGCCATGTCACGGTGATGCGCCGGGGCAAGCGCTTGCGCGCGGTGGATGCGCTTGGCTTTGCCCAGGAGAACCCGCAACTCTGCCTCGCGCATGACCCCACGCCGCCGGTGGCGCGCTTCCTGTTGAGCGTGCCGGATGCCGAGATCGTCAGTCCTGGACTGATTTTTCAGGGTGAGACTTTTGTCGATGCCTTCAACGGCTATACCGCCTTTGAGTCAGCCGTGCATTCGCGCGGAACTTTTCCCTTCAAGATCGCCGGCGGAGCGGAGGGGCTCAGCCTCACGCTGGAGGAGCCGCCCCGCCAGGTCAGCGTCACGGGGCGCGTGGGCTTGTTTTCGGCTACCGGCAATTACGCCTCGTGGATGTTCGGCGAGCTGCCAAAGCTCGCGGCCTATCTCGATGCCGGCATCGTCGATTTCATTTTTCACGGTGCGGCGCAGCCTTTCTATTTCGACACCCTCGCGGCCTTCGGCATCGGTCGCGATCGACTGCGGTTGATCGCGGCCGATGCGGCCGTGATCGTGCCAAACCTTGTCCTGGCCACGCCGACCTATGACCACCACACCATGGCGTTCCCGGCCCTCGAGAGCCTGCGCGCCCGCTTCTTCGCCGCACGGCCCGAGCTTGCCGCCCCGCAGTCCACGCGCTCACTTTATATATCGCGTGCGCGCCTTGGTCCCGTCCACGACCGGCGCATCGCCAACGAGGCCGAGATCGAGACGCTGCTGGCGGCGCAGGGGTTCGAAGTCATACATCCGCAAGAATGTACCTTCGCTGAACAAGCGGCGCTGTTCGCCAGCGCCCGGCGGATCATCGCGCCGTTCGGTGCGGCTTTGGCGAACTGCATCTTTTGTGCTCCGGGAACACAAGTCGGCGTGATCGAAACCAAGGCTTCGCCGGAGTTCGGGCGGCTGTTTGCCTGGAGGGACATAGACAGCTACGTTTTGCGCCCGGAAGGAAGGCAGGTCCGCGCCGGAAACAGCATCAGCCAGTCTCACGAATTCAACGTCGATCCTGGTGTATTGCGGGCTATGGTGGCGGCGATGGCAGCCAAGAATTAATGTTTCCATTGCCAGTTGCCATCGTCCCCCGCCGCCTTCAATATCCCGCCTCACCGCCCGCTTGACCCCCAGCCGAGGCCCGCATGTCCCTTCAGCTTGACGCTTCTTTCTCGAACGTTCTCGAACGCAACTTGGCGCTGGAAGCCGTGCGTGTGACCGAGGCCGCAGCGCTCTCCGCCTCGCGCCTCATGGGCCGCGGTGACGAGAAGGCCGCCGACCAGGCCGCGGTCGATGCCATGCGCAAGGCGCTCAACAGTCTCAACATCGAGGGCACCGTCGTGATCGGCGAAGGCGAACGCGACGAAGCGCCGATGCTTTATATCGGCGAGAAAGTCGGCACGGGGCAGGGACCGAAAGTGGATATCGCCCTCGACCCGCTCGAAGGCACGACCATCACCGCCAAGGGCGGCCAGAATGCCTGCGCGGTCATCGCCATGGCCGAGGCCGGCAATTTCCTCAACGCACCCGATGTCTATATGGACAAGCTGGCGGTGGGGCCGGGCCTGCCCGAAGGCGTGGTCGATATGGACAAGACGGTCGAGCAGAATCTGAAAAGCCTCGCCAAGGCTAAGAGTTGCGACCTCGAGGATCTGGTGGTCTGTATCCTCGATCGCCCGCGTCACACCGATCTGATCTCCAAGGTTCGCGCGGCAGGTTCGCGCATCATGCTGATCACCGATGGCGATGTGTCGGGCGTCATCGCCACGGCGCAGCCGGATTCCGGGGTCGATGTCTACATGGGCTCGGGCGGTGCGCCGGAAGGTGTGCTGGCCGCGGCGGCCCTGCGCTGCACCGGCGGCCAGATGCAGGGCAAGCTGCTCTTCCGCAACGACGACGAAGTCGGCCGCGCTCGCAAGTGGGGCATCAAAGACCTGAACCGGAAGTACGGCATTCTCGATCTTGCCCGCGGTAACGTGATGTTCGCCGCGACCGGCGTGACCACCGGTCCGTTCCTCAAGGGCGTGCGCCGCTTCCACGGTGGCGCGGTGACGCACTCGCTGGTGATGCGCTCCAAGTCCAACACCGTGCGTTATATCGAAGCCCATCACAGCTTCGATCACGATAAGTGACGCAAGCCTCCGTACCCGAAGCCTTCCTCGGCGTTACACGTTCGGTCCTTGGGCGGCGCTGGAACCTGCGCGGCGGGAATGATGATGCCGCCGTCGCCGATCTGGTGCGCCAGGCCGGTGTGTCCGATGCGGTCGCGCGGGTGCTCGCCGCGCGCGGTGTCGCGGTGGAGACGGCGGCCGACTTCCTGCGGCCGACACTCAAATCCCTGATGCCCGATCCCAGCCGCTTTATCGACATGGATCAGGCGGCGGCGCGCCTTGCGAGCGCTGTCCAGAACGGCGAGAAGATCGCGG
>CANKHC010000088.1 GCA_947481595.1 Fidelibacterota bacterium | reverse complement strand
TCCGCGAGCCGATCATCTGCAAGAACGTGCCGCGCCTCGTGCCCGGCTGGACCATGCCGATCGTCATCGGCCGTCACGGCTTCGGCGATCAATACCGCGCCACCGACTTCAGGGTGCCGGGCAAAGGCAAGCTGACGATGACCTTCACGCCCGAAGGCGGCGGCGAAGTGATCAAGTACGACATCTTTGACTTCCCGAGCTCGGGCGTTGCCATGGGCATGTACAACCTCGATGACTCGATCTCCGACTTCGCGCACAGCTGCCTGAACTACGGCTTGGCGCGCGGCTGGCCGGTGTACCTGTCGACCAAGAACACCATCCTGAAAGCCTACGACGGCCGCTTTAAGGACATTTTCCAGAAGATCTACGACGAGCAGTACAAGGCGAAGTTCGAAGCCAAGAAGATCGTGTACGAACACCGCCTGATCGACGACATGGTCGCCTCGGCCTTGAAGCTGCCGGGCGGCTTCGTCTGGGCTTGTAAGAACTACGACGGCGACGTGCAGTCAGACACCGTCGCGCAGGGCTTCGGCTCGCTCGGCATGATGACCTCGGTGCTGATGACCGCCGACGGCAAGACTGTCGAAGCCGAAGCGGCCCACGGCACCATCACCCGCCACTACCGCCTGCACCAGCAGGGCAAGGAAACCTCGTCCAACCCGGTGGCCTCGATCTTCGCCTGGACTCAAGGTTTGAAGTACCGCGGCAAGTTCGACAACACCCCGGACGTGGTCGAGTTCGGCGACAGCCTCGAGAAGGTTTGCGTCAACGCGATTGAATCGGGCTTCATGACCAAGGATCTGGCTATCCTCGTCGGCCCCGACCAGCCCTGGATGACCACCAACGGCTTCTTGTCGAAGCTCGACGAGATGCTGCAAGCCAAGATGAAGAAGTAGGCCGCCAGCGTTGGAAAAGTTTATCGCCGGCTACCGGCAGTTCCGCGACACCTACTTCAAAGAGAACTACGCCTTCATTCAAGATCTCATGGCCAAGGGCCAATCGCCCAAGGCCATGATGATCGCCTGCTCTGATTCGCGCATCGATCCCTCGCTCGAGTTCGGCGTCGGCCCGGGCGAAGTGTTCATCGTCCGCAACGTCGCCAATCTCGTTCCCGCCTTCGATCCCGACGGCCATGCTCATGGTACCAGCGCCGCCCTCGAGTTCGCCGTGCGCGCACTCGAGGTCGAGCACGTCATCGTCATGGGCCACGCCCGCTGCGGCGGCATCCGTGCGCTGATGAACCAGCCCATGATGCAAAAATCTCAAGCCAACGACTTCGTCGCCGCCTGGATGAAGATCGCGGAACCCGCCCGCGAAAAGGCGCTGGAGGCCTCGTCCGATCCGGTGACGGCCCAGCGCTGCTGCGAACAGGAAGCCGTGCGCATCTCGCTCGAGAACCTGCTCACCTTCCCTTGGGTCAAGGAAGCGGTGGAAAGCGGCAAACTCCAGACCCACGGCTGGTATTTCGACCTCGAGACCGCGACGTTATCGATCCTCAACAAGCAGACCGACGTATTCGAAATCATACGCTAATCACCACCAAGGTCGCCGGTCACCGACAAGCTTTCGACTTGGTTCCGCTGAAGAACGCTGCGCGCGCGTTGGATGAGCACCGCGACGAGAGTCGGGGCGATCCAAAGCTCCACCGCGCGTCCCCCACAGGTATCGCGCGGAGTGTCATCAAGTCCCGAAGTTGGGGAAGCCTTTGCGCAGCTTGAGAAGCTCGGATTTCTTGGCCGGCTTCATCGTGCCGCCGGTGTTCGGCAGCACCCAGGAATAGCGGCCATCGCGGCCGATCACCGGGAATTTCTCGCGCTTGCGCGAATAGACGCCGCGCATGGTGGCGGACTGGCGCTTGTAGGTGTCGCGCCATTGATCGTCGGCGGCGAAAAGCAACTCGTGGGCCTTCATCATCTCGTCGACGAACGGCTGCTCGACGATGGTCAGGTTGGAGATCACCCAGCACTGGCCCTCGAAAGTCCAGTAGGTCGCGAGCCCCACCAGTTCGCCGGCGGGATTGAAGTACGGAAAAAACGGGAACGTGCGGCAGGCCATCGAGCGGTTGTCGCGTTCGCAACTGCGCGCCCCATTGCACTCGACGGCACGGCAATCGGAGCCCTTGAGGTCGGCGACCTCGGCGCGTTCGGCAGCGTCCTTCGGCTTGAAGGGCTTCCACATGGTAGTGCGGCTTTTGAGCAGCTTGTATTCGCTGTGCTCGACGATCGGGATCGCGTGCCCGGTCGTGCAGCACACCGGCTCGCCGTTGTTGTAAGGCGCGCACTTGCTGCCGCAGTCATAAACTTTGGAGATCGGGGCCTGGAGGGTCTTGTAGATCTCGGCGTAGTGCTTGGGCGTCGGCGACATGGTCTGGGACACAACGGACTGGAGAAACCCCCGGGGCCGTGGGTATAGCCCGCGCCCTTCGCGGTTGCAAAGCCAATCAGCACAGCTTCACATCACACGGCAAAGCCCCCTGTTCAGCCACGCGCACTCCATGTCACATATTGTGCATGGCTTATCTCTGGATCGGATTGGGCGGCGCGCTCGGCAGTATGGCGCGGCATTGGTCGAACGGCGCGATTGGCGCCCTGGCCGGCGTGGGTTTCCCTTGGGGCACGCTGGTCATCAACGTCCTGGGCTCGTTCATCATCGGCGTGGCTGCTTCCACGATGACCACCGACGGCGCATTCCCCGCCGGCGAAACGCCCCGCCAGTTCGTCATGGTGGGCCTGTGCGGCGGCTACACGACCTTCTCCGCCTTCAGCTTACAGACCCTGGCATTGATCCAGGGCGGGCAATGGGGAGCAGCCGCGGGCAATGCGGCGCTGTCAGTGGGGCTTTGCATGGTCGCGGTTTGGGCTGGCTATGCCCTCGGCATGGCGCTTAACCCTACTCGTGCCTAAGGGCCTCGATGGGGTTTAGCCGGGCGGCACGTCGGGCCGGCATAAAGCCGAAGACCACCCCCACCGCCGCCGAAAAGACAAAGGCCTGCACCACCGTCATCGGCTGAAAGACAAAGGGGATGTTCATGGCCGGCGCGATGCTGCCCGCGCCGATCAGGCCCAGCGTGATCCCCGCCAGCCCGCCGAGGGCCGAGAGCATCGAGGCTTCCACGAGGAACTGCAGCATCACTTCCTTCTCGGTGGCACCGATGGCCAGGCGGATGCCGATCTCGCGCGTGCGTTCGGTGACGCTGACCAGCATGATGTTCATGATCCCGATGCCGCCGACCAACAGACTGATCGCGGCAATGGCGCCGACGAATCCGGTCATGATGCCGATGGTGTTCTGCATCACATTCGAGACCTCGGCCATGTCCATGATGTTGAAATCAGAGCGTGCGCCGGCGGCGATGTGGCGCCGCTCGCGCATCACCTGAGTGATCTGGATTTTCAAGTCCGCCTGCGCCGCCGCGTCTTCGCCGGAGATGAATATCTGCCCGATCTTGTCGCCGCTGCCGGCGATACGGCGCTGAAAGGTGCGCATGGGCAGCACGATGGTGGCGTCCTGGTCGCCGCCGAACATGGCCTGGCCCTTGCGTTCCAGCACGCCGATGATCTCGCAGGACATCTTGCCGACGCGTACGCTGCTGCCCAAAGCCGGCTGGCCACCCAGCATTTCCGCGCGGATGGTATCGCCGATGATGCAGACGTTGCGTCCCGAACGTTCCTCCGTGGGCGTAAAAAGGCGGCCCTCGACGACCTTCCAGTTGCGCACCACGCTGATGCCGCTCTCGGTGCCGACGATGTTGACGCGCCGGTTTTCATTGCCAATCACCACCTGGTCCATGCGCTGGGAATAGGGTGCGATGGCGGTGATGCCCGTGACCTCACGCCGCAGCGCCTCGACGTCGCTCATTACAAAGGACTGCGCCGCGCCGGCAGCACCCCCCATGCGCATATCGCCAGACGGCATCAGGGTCAGCATGTTGCTGCCCATGCGCGAGATTTCGCTCCCCACCTGCTGCGTTGTGCCAGCGCCCAGGGTGACGATGACAATCACCGCCGCTACGCCGATGACGATGCCCAGCACCGTCAGGCCTGAGCGCAGCACATTGCGCCGGATCTCGCGCAGCGCCATGAGCACGGTGTTCGCGATCATGTCCGCGTCTCTCTCACGATTTTTCCATCGCGGAACTCGATGCGCCGGCCCGCATAAGCTGCGATGTCCTCTTCATGGGTGACCAACACCACCGTCAGACCGCGCTCCTTGTTGAGGCGCGTCAGCAGCTGCATGATCTCATGACCGCGCGCGGTATCGAGGTTGCCGGTCGGCTCGTCGGCCAGCAGAAGACTGGGATTGGTGACAATAGCGCGCGCGATGGCCACACGCTGCTGCTGGCCGCCCGACAGTTCGGCGGGGGTGTGGTGTTCGCGGCCCAGGAGGCCCACGACATCGAGGGCCTCCATGGCCATTTTGCGGCGCGTGGCCTTGTCGATGCGCTGGTAAATCAGCGGCAGCTCGAGGTTCTCAAGTGCCGTAGTGCGCGCCAGCAAATTGAAGCCCTGAAAAACGAAGCCCAAAAAATGCCGACGCAGCATCGCCGTTTGGTCGCTCGACAGCGTGGACACATCCACGCCCTTGAACAGATAACGCCCCGATGTCGGCTTATCGAGGCAGCCAATGATATTCATGCTGGTCGACTTGCCCGAGCCCGATGGGCCCATGACCGCGACGAATTCGCCGGCGTTGATCTGCAGATTGACGCCGTTGAGGGCGCGGACTTCGGCGTCGCCTTTGCCGTAGATCTTCGAGACATTGTCGAAAGCCACCACCGGTCCCGGCGATACATCCGAGATCAGCGCTGCGGCGGGGCTTCCGGTTTTCATGGCTTCGGCGCGTCGATACCGACGATCACGTGGTCGCCGGGTTTGAGCGCACCGGCAGTGACCTCGGTGAAGTTGCCGTCGCTGATGCCGACCTTGATCTCGACAGCTTGCGGCGTCTTGCCGTTCTTGATCCACACCTTCTGCGTCGTGCCGGCCTTGGCGGCGGGTGGCGCGAGGGGCGCGTTGCCGAAATCCGGCGGCGGGCCCATGCTGAACCCTCGCCGCGCAGGTGGCGGCGCCGGGGGCGTGAAGCGCAGGGCGGCATTAGGAACAAGGGTCGCATCCGCGCGTGTGGCGGTGGTGATGGTCGCGGTCGCGGTCATTCCAGGGCGCAGGAGAAGCTCGGCGTTGTTGACCTCGAGCACCGCCTGATAAGTCACCACGTTGTCCTTGGTCTTGGGCGCGAAGCGCACCTGGGTAATGGTTGCCGGAAACTGCCGGTCCTGGAAGGCATCGACGGTGAAGGTGCTCTGCTGTTTTTCCTGCACGTGGCCGATATCGGCTTCGTCCACATCCACCTCGAGCTGCATCTTGGCCAAGTCTTCGGCCAGCTTGAACAGCACCGGCGTTTGGAACGAGGCCGCCACCACCTGCCCCGGCTCGACGGCGCGCGAGAGCACGATGCCGTTGATCGGCGACTTGATGTCGGTCTTGGCCAGAGAGGTTTCGTCGGAGCTCAGGGTTGCCGCCGCCACTAGCACTTGGGCTTCGGCGCTACCGACCGCCGCCCGCGCGCGGGCTTCGGTCGCTTCGGCTGAGTCGAGTTCCTGCTTCGAGGCGTTGCCGCGCCCAAACAGCTCGCGAATACGGGCAAGGCGCGTGCGCGCTTCCCCTGCCGTGGCTTTGGTATCTTCGACCCGCGCCCGCGCCGCCGTCAGGCTGGCGCGTGACTGCGCCACCCGCGCCTGCAGCACGTCGGTATCCATCACCGCCAGCACCTGGCCCGCGGTGACGCGATCGTTGTAGTCGACAAGGACTTTGTCGATCTGGCCCGAGATTTCGGGTCCGATGTCGACGGTGTTGACGGGCTGGAGCGTGCCGGTGGCGTTGACCGTCGCGGTGATCCCGCCGCGCGCCACGTCGCCCTCACGGAACACAGGCCCCTTTGGGCCCACCACAAAGCGCACGGCGAAAAACAGGACCAGCGCGATCGCCACCGCGCCGCCGGCGATCCACCAGCGGTTCCAGCGCCGGCCCTGAGCCGCTTGGCCCAAGCCCAACAGCGCCGACATGTCGGTGCCGCCCGTTTGGGTAGCAACTGCGCGTTCGTCGTCCATCATGTGCCGTCTCCCGCCCGTCAATATAAGGGCTCGTGGCGGCGGCGCCACGGGATTTGTTTCTCAAAAGCAAATATTCGCGTAGGGAAGTATATAGAGGCTTGGAATCGCGCCGGAATTCAATGCGTCAGCTCGGAAATGGCGGCGTCGAGGCCGGCCAGCGTAAGCGGATACATGCGGTTGCCCATGATCTTGCGGACGATCCCTACAGACTCGGTATAGGCCCATTGGCGCTGTGGCACCGGGTTCAGCCACACGGCGCGCGACCAGGTGGCAAGGGTGCGCTTGAGCCAGACCTCGCCGGCCTCTTCGTTCCAGTGCTCCGCGGCTCCGCCGGGGTAAACCACCTCATAGGGGCTCATCGACGCATCGCCGACAAAGATGAGTTTGTAATCGGTGGGATACTTATGCAGCACGTCAAAAGTGGGGATGCGTTCGCTGTGGCGGCGGCGGTTGTCGCGCCAGACAAAATCATAGACGCAGTTGTGGAAGTAGTAGCTCTCGAGATGCTTGAACTCAGCGCGCACCGCGGAGAACAGCTCGGAGCAGAGCTTAACGTGGTCGTCCATCGAGCCGCCGGCATCGAGCAGTAGCAGAACCTTCACGGCGTTATGGCGCTCGGGGCGCATCTTCAGATCGAGCAGACCGGCATGATGCGCGGTCGAACGGATGGTGCTTTCGAGGTCGAGCTCGGTCTCCGCCCCCTCACGCGCGAAGCGGCGCAGGCGGCGCAGGGCCATCTTGATATTGCGCGTACCAAGTTCGACTGAGTCGTCGAGATTGGCGAACTCGCGCCGGTCCCAGACCTTCACCGCGCGGCGGTGGCGGCTTTCATGCTGGCCGATGCGGACACCTTCGGGATTGTAACCATAAGCGCCGAAAGGCGACGTGCCGCCAGTGCCGATCCACTTCGAGCCGCCGCTGTGGCCCTCGGTCTGCTCCTCGTAGCGCTTCTTGAGCGTCTCCATCAGCTTTTCCCAGCCGCCCAAGGCCTCGACCTTGGCCTTCTCCTCGTCCGAGAGCAGGAGTTGACTCAGGGCCTTCAACCATTCCTCGGGGATGTCGAGCTTCAGGACCTCCGCGCCCTCGGGACCTTCCAGGCCTTTGAACACCTGGCCGAAGACCCGGTCAAAGCGGTCCAGGTTGCGCTCGTCCTTCACCAAGACCGCGCGAGCAAGATAATAGAAGTCCTCGACGCTCCACTGCGCGACACCGGCTTTTACGGCTTCGATGAGGGCTAAGTACTCGGTCACCGAAACCGGCAGGCCGGCGCGTTTGAGTCCCTCAACCAGATTGAGGAACATGGGCTCTCACCGACCTTCGCGTTTGGCGAGGAATGCCAAACGTTCGAGCATGTGCACGTCCTGCTCGTTCTTGAGCAGGGCGCCGTGCAAAGGCGGCAGGACCGTCTTGACGTCCTTGGCGCGCAAGACCTCGGGCGAGACGTCGTCGGCCATCAAGAGCTTGATCCAGTCGAGCAGCTCAGAGGTCGAAGGGCGTTTTTTCAGACCGGGAATTTCGCGGATGTCAAAGAAGACGTTGAGCGCTTCGCGCAGCAGCAGATTCTTCACATCGGGGAAATGCACACCGACGATCTGTTCCATGGTCGCGCGGTCCGGGAAGCGGATGTAGTGAAAGAAGCAGCGGCGCAAGAAGGCGTCCGGCAGCTCCTTTTCGTTATTCGACGTGATCACCACCACGGGGCGCTCTTTCGCCTTGATCACTTGACCGGTCTCGTAGACCAGGAACTCCATGCGGTCGAGTTCGAGCAAAAGGTCGTTGGGGAATTCGATGTCGGCCTTGTCGATCTCGTCGATCAACAGCACGAAGCGACCCTGCTTGGCCTCAAAGGCCTCCCAGAGGCGCCCAGGCTTGATGTAGTTGGCGATGTCCTTGACGCGCGCATCGCCGAGCTGGGAATCGCGCAAGCGCGAGACCGCGTCGTATTCATAAAGGCCATGCTGCGCCTTGGTGGTCGATTTGATGTGCCAAGTCAGCAGCGGCATCTGCAAGGCCGCAGCGATCTCGTGCGCCAGCACGGTCTTGCCCGTGCCGGGCTCGCCCTTGACCAGCAGTGGGCGCTGCAGGGTGACGGACGCGTTCACCGCCACCTTGAGGTCGTCGGTCGCGACGTAGCTGGCTGTGCTCGAAAAACGCATCGCATCCTCACGCCATAAAAGACGAAGCCCCGATCCTAAACAGACCGGGGCTTCGAAGACAGCGTTAGCGCGTCGTGCGAAAAAGTGGAAACCGGTTTTTCGCTAGAACGACGCGACCACCAACAAAACTTTAAGCAGAGATTCGGCGAAAAGCCGGTCGGGGGAGGACCGACCGGCTTTTCTGAAGACTGCCTAAAATCTTAGAAGGGGGGAGGGATATTAGGCAGCCTTTTTCGCAGCTTTGGTCGCAACCGCGGCGCCAACCTTGAAACGTTCCGTCATCGGGGCGGTCACGTCCTTGGTGATCGAGGTGGCGAGCTCGGTGATCTTCTTGCCTTCTTCCATCGCGACTTCGATCGACTCTTGAGCGATCTTGGTCTGGATCTGGACGAATTCGATCACGGTCTTGGCGGCGGCGAGTTTCTTGCTGGCGTCGACGGCGTCTTCGAAAGACTTGCCGGCGAGGTCAGCGAAATATTTGGTCATCGTCTCATAGCCTTTCGCGACGGCCGTGTTGGTCTTGACGATGGAGTCGATGGCGTCCTGATTGAAGGTGGCGATATCGGTGAAGCTCGGAGTCATTGAGAAGTATCCTTGTTTGTTTACGGTTACTCGTTGTTGTCCACGCGGCCGTAAAACATCCCCAGAGCGGCCGAATTTTCTCTTTGTGCGTCTGCGGCATTCGATGCTGCACTGCACACAAAGTAAGGCGGACTCACCGATTCGTCAAGGAAAATTGGTGCAGTGCACAAAAAATTTTCGTGACACCAAAACCGTATGATAAATCAATTATTTAAGCGGCACCGGCGAGTTGAGATTCGATCGCCGCCAGGGCCTCCGCGGCCTTAGTGCCATCAGGGCCGCCGGCCTGGGCCATATCGGGACGTCCACCGCCACCCTTGCCGCCGACGGCTATAGAGCCCGCGCGAACAAGATCGACGGCATTCAGCTTGGAGGTGAGATCGTCGGTGACGGCCACGACCACGTTGGCTTTACCGTCCATGGTGCTGATCAGGGCGATCACGCCCGAGCCGAGCTGCTTTTTCATCTCGTCGGCGATGCCCTTGAGATCCTTGCCCGGAACGTCGGCTAGGACCCGGCCCGAGAAGACGATGCCGCTGATGGTTTTGGTCTCGGGCACTGCGGCAGTGGTGCCGCCGCCGGTGGCGAGCTTCTTGCGCAGTTCGGCGATCTGACGTTCGAGGCTCTTGCGGTCCTCGACCAGGCCGGCAATGCGCGCGGGCAGATCCGCCGGCGAGACGCGCAAGGCGCCCGCCGCCTCTTTCAGCATGCGTTCTTCCTCGGCGACGTGGGCTTCGGCCGCAGCGCCGGTCACGGCCTCAATGCGGCGCACGCCCGCCGCCACGGCTGACTCGGCGACGATCTTGAACAGGCCGATGTCGCCCGTGCGCCGTACGTGAGTACCGCCGCACAGTTCCACCGAGAAATTGGGGCCACTATCGGACAGCGTGCCCATCGCCACCACGCGCACTTCCTCGCCGTATTTCTCGCCGAACAGCGCCATAGCGCCGGCCTTCACCGCCGAGTCTGGATCCATCAGGCGTGTCGTCACGGCCTCGTTGGCGCGGACCTCGGCGTTCACCTGATCCTCGACCGCGCGGATTTCGTCCGGCGACAGCGGCTTGTTGTGGCTGATGTCGAAGCGCAGACGCTCGGCTGCGACCAGCGAACCCTTTTGCGACACATGGCCGCCGAGCACACGCCGCAAGGCAGCATGCAGCAAGTGGGTGGCCGAGTGGTGTCCGCGCACGGCACTGCGGCGCTGGCCGGCGACGTTGAATTGCGCTTCATCGCCGACCTTGACCGTACCCTTGGTGACGGTGCCGATATGCACATGCATGGCGTCGAGTTTCTTCTGGGTTTCGGTGACCTCGACCTCAGCCTTACCGCCGGCGATGAGAATTGTGCCGGTATCGCCGACTTGGCCGCCGGACTCGCCGTAGAACGGCGACTGGTTGGCGATCAGCGCCACTTTCTGGCCTTGCTTAGCCTCGCTCACCGGCGCGCCGTCGACGACGAGCGCAGTGACGCGGCCTTCAGCGGATTCCGTGGCGTAGCCCAAGAAGTCCGTAGCCCCGACTTTGTCACGCAGCTCGAACCAGACCTTTTCCGTGGCGGCGTCTCCCGAACCTGACCAGGCTTTGCGGGCTTCGGCGCGCTGGCGTTCCATCGCGGCGTTGAAGGTCGGCAAATCCACACCGATCTCGCGCGCGCGCAAGGCGTCCTGCGTCAGGTCGAGGGGGAACCCGTAGGTGTCATAGAGCTTGAAAGCAACCTCGCCCGAAAGCTGGCCGCCCTTGCTCAGGGTGCGGGTTTCTTCGTCGAGCAGTTTGAGGCCGCGCTCCAACATGGATTTGAAGCGCGTTTCCTCGAGCATCAGCGTCTCGGTGATCAGCGCCTGGGCGCGGTCGAGTTCGGGGTACTGGCTGCTCATCTGCCCGAGCAGTGCGGGAACGAGCTTGTACATCAGCGGCTCTTTGCAGCCCATAATGTGGGCATAGCGCATGGCGCGGCGCATGATCCGGCGCAGCACATAGCCGCGGCCTTCGTTGGACGGAAGCACTCCGTCGGCGATCAGGAAGCCCGACGTGCGCAAGTGGTCGGCGATCACGCGGTGCGCCGCCTGGTGCTGTCCTTTTGGATCGGTCTTGGCGGCGTCGGAGATGGCTTCGATCAGCGCCTTGAACAGGTCGATGTCGTAGACGTTGTGTACGCCTTGCAGCACCGTGGTCGCACGTTCCAGTCCCATGCCGGTATCGACCGAGGGCTTCGGCAGATTGATGCGCGTGTTCGCGTCTACCTGCTCGAACTGCATGAACACGTTGTTCCAGATTTCGACAAAACGGTCGCCGTCCTCGTCCGGCGTGCCGGGGGGACCGCCGGGGATCTTGTCGCCGTGGTCGAAGAAAATCTCCGTGCAGGGGCCGCAGGGACCGGTGTCGCCCATGGACCAGAAGTTGGCCGAGGTCGGGATGCGGATGATCTTATCTTGCGGCAGGCCGGCGATCTTGGCCCACAGGCCCGCAGCTTCCTCGTCGGACGCGTGGACGGTGATCAGGAGGCGTTTTTTGTCGAGGGCGAAGTCCTTGGTGACCAGTTCCCATGCGAACTTGATCGCCTCTTCCTTGAAGTAGTCGCCGAAGGAGAAGTTTCCCAGCATCTCGAAAAAAGTGAGGTGGCGCGCGGTATAGCCGACGTTGTCGAGGTCGTTGTGCTTGCCGCCGGCGCGCACGCACTTTTGTGAGCTGGCGGCGCGTTTGTAGGGCCGGGTCTCGTTGCCGGTGAAGACGTTCTTGAACTGCACCATGCCGGCGTTGGTGAACATCAACGTCGGGTCGTTGCGCGGCACCAAGGGGCTGGACGCGACGACCTCATGACCGTTCTTGGCGAAGTAGCCGAGGAAGGCATTGCGGATATCTTTGGTGGTCGTCGCCATCGCTTACGGTCCAGATAATACAGGGCAAATACAGGCGGCGCCGGGACATTTCCAGGCGCCGTTAATCATTTTTACCCCGGGGCTAGGGCCTGTGGATAGCGGGAAAAAGAATAGGGCGAGGCTGTCTACACACAGCCTCGCCCGAATGCCGTCGCGGTGAACAGGGGTAACGGCGGCTTTTCTTCTCGAGAAGTCGGTTACTCGGCGGCTTCGTCGTCGCCTTCAGGGCCGGAGGCCATGGCGTTGGCGAGCAGGCCGGCGTTGACGCGGATCTGGTTTTCGATGTCGCGCGCGATCTGAGGATTTTCCTTGAGGAAGGTCTTGGCGTTCTCGCGGCCCTGGCCGATGCGCTCGGAATTGAAGGAGAACCAGGAGCCTGATTTCTCGACAATCCCGGCTTTCACGCCGAGGTCCAAAAGTTCGCCGGTCTTGGACACGCCCTCGCCGTACATGATGTCGAACTCGATCACCTTGAACGGGGGCGCGACCTTGTTCTTGACCACTTTGACGCGGGTCTGATTGCCGACGACTTCTTCCTTGTCCTTGATCTGGCCGATGCGGCGGATGTCGAGGCGCACCGAGGCATAGAACTTGAGGGCATTGCCGCCGGTGGTGGTTTCCGGGTTGCCGAACATCACACCGATCTTCATGCGGATCTGATTGATAAAGATGATCAGGGTGTTGGACTTGGCCACCGAGGCCGTCAGTTTGCGCAAGGCCTGGCTCATCAGGCGCGCATGC